>CALDOK010000347.1 GCA_937912125.1 uncultured Pseudomonadota bacterium | reverse complement strand
CCCCAGGCGGACTCTCCGGCGATGGATGAATCATCCTTGGCGGCACAGTCACCCCGCCACCCTGAACCAACCTGGATTCGTGGCTGCTAGCCTCGCCGACGCGCCAGATCTGGCAGCGGGCCCAGGTCCACCTGGCCCACGCGCACCATGCGCTCGACCATGCGCTCGCCGGTCTTGGCCAGCTCCACCAGGCCGTCCATGCGCTGGGCCATCATGATGCTCTCGGCCTTCTCGCCGCCGGCGGCGTCGGGGGGGGGCTCGCGCAGCAGGGTAGCGGCGTGCTCGAGGTGACCGATGGCGGCTCGGGCCTTGCGCAGCTCGCGCTGCTGCAGCACGCGGGTGATCATGGCCTGCACATCGGTCTCGGCCACGTAGAAGCGGCGGCGGTCCCGGGCCACGTGGTGGCGGTGTACGACACCCCAGCCCTCGAGCTCGCCCAGGGTCATGCTCACCATGCCCATGCTCAAGCCGGTGGCCTCGACCAACTCCTCCTGGGTCAGGGGCCGGCGATGCAGGTAGAGCACGGTCCACAGCACGCCCATGGAGCGCTTGAAGCCCCAGAAGACCATCAGATCGCCGATGGTCTCGGCGGCCAGATCGACGGCTTCGGCGCAGGGCTGGGTGCTCACGGTACCTCCAGAGGACCACCTGTAGCCTGCGGGCCCCCGGGGTGGCACGCGGCGCACAGAGCCGTCAGACGAAGAGGCTGGCGACGATGACGCCGACCGTGGTCAGCACGGCCCCCACCAGCTGGTGCTGGACCGTGGCGGCGCAGGCCCCGACCACACCGTCGTCGTCGTAATGGGCCCAGACCACCCGAGTGCCCTTGACCAGCAGGGGTAGGGCCACCAGCGAAGCCAAGACCGGCCAGGGCAGCAGGCCGAAGACGACCAGTAGAACGGTGGCCAGGTGCCCAGCCCCCAGCAACACCGGCAGCCCCCAGCGCGCACGGCGACGCCCCAGGGTGGCCACCAGGTTCCACTTCCCCGAGGCCTGGTCGCCCGCGCAGTCGGGGATGCAGTTGACCCACAGGATCGCGGTGGTCCACAGGCCCGTGGGCACTCCCACCAGAGCGCCAGCCCAGGCGAGGGGCGCGCCGGCGGCGGCGTAGCCGGCCAAGGTGAGCAGGGGCCCGAACGCCAGGAAGATGGACAGCTCGCCCAGGCCCCGCCGGGCCACCAAGCGCAGGGGTGGAGCGCTGTAGAAGAATCCCAGGGACGCGCCTCCCAGTCCCACCGCCAGCAGCCAGGGCGAGCCCATCAGCACCACGCCGACGCCCGCGGCGGTGCCCACCACGAAGCAGCCGGCGATGAGCAGGGCCAGCCCCCGCTCGGAGATCAACCCCATGGGCAGCGCCCGGCTGCCCCCGCTGAAGGGCGCCACGTAGTCGGTGTTCATGGCGTCGCTGCCGCTGCGCCAGTCGTACCAGTCGTTGGCAGTGTTGGCCCCGAGATGGAGCAACAGCACCGCCACCACCACCAGCACCGCCGCCAGCCAGGAGAAGGTCACACCCGCCCAGCCGGCCACGGCCAGGCCCAGCATCACGGGCAGGACCGAGGCGGTGACGAAGGGCAGGCGGGTGATGGCGGCGAAGCGCTGCAGCTCGCTGCCGAAGCCGCGGGGAGGCATCAGGCTCTCTGGCGCCACACCCTCGAGGGCAGACAGCTCCTGGACGAAGCCAGTGGGACGCCCGTCCACCACGGTCGCGGTGATGCGCAAGTGACAGGGCAGCGAACGCCCGTCGCGGTGCCGCAGCAGCGCGTCACCCTCCCAGGCACCCTCGGCCACGGCCGACGCCAGCCAGCCCGGCAGCTGCTCAACGGCCACCCGTCCAGGCACGAGCATGGACATGCGCTCGCGGGCCACCACCTGGTCGGCCGGCACGCCCAGCAGAGCCTCTGCGGCGGGATCGAAGGCGCTGATACGACCCACGGGGTCGAGATGGATCACGGCGGTGCTCATTGGGACTCCAGGACGGGGACAGGGGCTGCCAGGCAAGCGGCGGCCCTCAGGGAGAGGGTGTCGAGCATGGCGTCGAGCAGGGCGCGATGCCGAGAGTCGGGCAGGCGCAGCAGGGACCGCCGAGCCACAGCCAGCTCGCGCTGCACATAGGCCTCCGCAGACCCGCCGCCACGGCACCGCAACGCCGCCACCAGGGCCGGACTGGGCTCACCACCATCACGCCACAGCGCCTGGATGGCGCGGCCGAGCGCGGGGTCTGCAGCGGCAGCCATGCGAATGGGAAGGGAGGGCACCCGGGCCCTGAGATCGGCGAAGGCAGGCTTGCCGGGGTCCATGCCCGGGACCAGATCCAGCAGGTCGTCCACCGCCTGGAACGCCAACCCCAGGCCCTGGCCGAACTCGCGCAGCTCAGGGCCGATACCCGGCTGACCCGCTGCGATGGCGCCGACCTCGGCACACCAGCCGCACAGGGCCGCGGTCTTGCCGTAGGCCACGGACCGCCACGCGGGCAGGCCCCCCTCGAGGCCGCCCTGCTGGTCGATCTCGAGCGCCTGGGAGCGAACCATGGCGGCCACACCATCCAGAAAGTGGGCCAGCGCCGGATCCGGCACCAGGCGCACCCGCTGCAAGGCCAGCACGTGGGCCAGATCTCCACCGAGCACCGCCGCCTTGGGCCCGATGGCGCGCCAAGCGGCGGGACGACCCCGCCGGGTGGCCGCGCCGTCCATCAAGTCGTCGTGCAGCAAGCTGGCCACGTGGACCAGCTCGGCAGCCTCGGCCAAGCTGTCGAGGCTGGAGATGGAAGCACCGGCCGCCAATCCACCCAGGTAGACCAGCAGCGGACGCAGGCGCTTGCCACCAGCAGCCAACAGCTCGCGGACCGCCCGGGAGGCTGGGTCGTCGTCGGGCGCAAGCAGCGCCAACCGCTGCGCGACCCGCTGGCGCAGCTCGAGCACCAAGGGGTCGTGGACCCAGCCATGAACGCTGGGGGACGAGGTGCGGGCGGCGAGGGAGCTCATGGGGCCTCGATTCATCTGCTTCAGTATCCACTGAAACAGATGAAGCAAGCCCGAGAGGCATCGATCGGCGCGCCAAACCCTGCCTGCGACCATACAAGCCCCTGACAAGCTGCTCGGATTGTGCTCCCGTCGCGAGGTCCCGTCGTGAAAATCGTCTGCTCCTACTGCAAGTCCCTGCTCGGAGAAAAGGCTCCCCATGCCGACCCTTCGGAGACCCACGGCATCTGCCTTGACTGCTTCGAACACTACGCGGCCCAGTGGGACGGCCTGTCTCTCGGAGAGTACCTGGACCGCTTCGACAGCCCCGTGGTGGCGGTGGACCACGACACTCGGGTGCTCGCGATCAACCGCGCCCTGGCGCGCCTGCAAGGTATCGAAGACCGCGCGGACATGGGCATGCTGGGCGGAGAGCTGATGGAGTGTGAGTACGCCCGGATGCCCGAGGGCTGTGGACACACGGTGCACTGCAAGGCCTGCGCGATCCGCAACACCGTGGGCGCCACCATCCTCAGCGGCGCGCCCCAGCGTGGCGTGCCCGCCACCTTGACCACGAGCGGGAGAGAGGTGCAGCTGCGGCTCTCCACCACGGCCCACGACGGCGTGGTCTTCCTGCTCATCGAGGACGCGCCGGGGACGCTGGCCGACGTCGGGTAGAGCCGACACCCCACACCTCCACAACCCCGGCCTCTGCTGGTATCCTGGCGGCCACCGCTGCTCCCCACAGCGCCTCCTCCCCACCGGCAGCCCCTTGGCACCGCAGCAAACCTTCGAGCGCAACATCGGCCTGTTCCTGGCGGTGATGATCGGCATCGGCGCCATGATGGGACCGGGCGTGTTCGCCCTGCCCGGCGAGCTGGCGCACATGGTGGGGCCCCTGGGCATCCTGGTCTACCTGGTGATGGGCCTGGTCACGGTCTTCACGGCCCTGAACTACAGCGAGCTCGGCGCCGCGATCCCCCTGGCCGGCGGCGGCTACTCCTTCACCAGCCGCACCCAGCCCAAGCCCATCGCCTTCCTCACGGGCTGGTTCTTCTGGATCGGAAACACCACCGCCTGCGCCATGTACGCGGTGATCTTCGGGCTGACGGTCAAGACCTACTTCTGGCCGGGCGCCAGCGTGACGGCACTGGCCATCGCCACCACAGTGGTCTTCGCGGCCATCAACCTGCGGGGCATGTCCGAGGCCATCAAGGTCATCACCGTGATGAACCTGATCGAGCTGGGGATCATCCTGGTGGTCGCGGTCCTGGGTGCCGTCCACGTCGAGCCGATCAACCTGCAGCCCATCGCCCCCCACGGGCTGGGGGGCTTCGTGCCCGGCATGGCGCTGATCTATGTCTCCTATGTGGGCTTCGAGCTGATCACCGTGGCCGCCGAGGAGATCATCGACCCTGGGCGCACCAT
Organism: uncultured Pseudomonadota bacterium; assembly: GCA_937912125.1. GTDB lineage: Bacteria > Myxococcota_A > UBA796 > UBA796 > JAFGLY01 > CALDOK01. Next base: position 49,579 of record CALDOK010000347.1, on the reverse strand, counting down.
CCCCCGGGCGATCCTCATCACCCTGTTCGTGGGCATCGCCATCTACGTCTTCATCGTGGCGGTGATGATGGGGGTGACCACCCCCGAGGAGCTCGCCTCGAGCGACGTGCCCTTCATCCATGTGGCCGACAAGCTCTTCGGAGGCTGGGGTCGCTGGGCCGGCATCACGGCCACCATCATGGCCAGCCTGTCGGCCTTCTCGGTCACCCTGGGGGCCAGCGCCCGGGTGCTGTACGCCCTGGGGCGCGACGGCCACGTGCCAGGCTTCTTCGCCACGCTCCACCCGCGCTTCCGCACGCCCCACATCGCGCTGCTGGTCTGCTCGGGCGTGGTCATCGCCTTCGCCTGGTCCGGGCTGGTGCGCTTCGCCGCCTCCATGGCCGACTTCGGCTTCTTGATGGGCCTGGGCATCGTCAACCTGGCCGTCATCTCCATGCACGATCGGATGCCCAACCTGCGCCGCCCCTTCAGCGCCGGCTGGTACCCCTGGGTGCCCATCCTGGGCGTGGTGTCGTGCTGGATTTTTGTCCCCTTCCTCGAGCTGCGCACCATCCTGATGGGCGCGGTGCTCACCCTCGTCGGCGCCGGCTTCTATCTGGTGCGCCGAGACAACCGCGCGGAGCTGGCCAAGCTCCCGCGCCACCTCCGTCACCTCATCCTGGTGGCCAGGTACAAGTGGAGGCCCCACATGCGCGTCTTGATCATCGCCGGAGGACAGCAAGGCCGAAACATCGCCGATCGCCTCACGGCACGGGACGAGGCCCGGCTGATGTTCCGCTCGGCCCAGCACCAGATCACCTTCATCGAGGAGGACGAGACGGTCTGCGAGGCCCTGGAGAAGCGCTACGGCGTGCCCATCTACCACGGCGACGGCACCAAGCTGAAGGTTCTGCAGCAGGTGGGAGAGGACTACATCGACGTGGCCATCGCAGCCTTCGACGACGACGGTCGCAACGTGATCGCCGCGATGCAGGCCCGTCGGGCGGGAATCCCCAAGGTCATGGCCATCATCCAGGACCCCGACTACCTGCCCATGCTCGAGGAGGAAGGCGTGGTGGCCATCAGCGCGCCCTGGGCCACCGCCGCCATGGTGGAGAACAAGCTGGACCGCCCCGGTGTGGCCGACCTGTTCGACATCGGCTCGGGCGTGGCCAGCGTGGTGGGGGTGATCGTGCCCCCCAGCGCCAAGGTGGCGGGCAAGGTGATCCAGAAGATCGAGGTGCCCGGTGAAGCCGTGGTGGCCGCCGTGATCCGCGGCGAGAAGTTCGTGGTTCCCCGAGGCAACACCCGCATCGAAGAGGGCGACCATGTGGTGCTGGTGGGGCCGCCCAAAGCCGCAAAGTCCGCTCAGGAGCTGTTCCTGGCCAAGGGGGGCTGAGCGCAGCGCGCCGCTGGGGCCACCCTTCGGGCTGCGCCTCCAGCCAGCCCGCACAGGGCCCGGTTCCCTGGACTCCCTGCTCCTCCGCGCGCGCGTCCAGGTGTCCCGGATCAGGTGCTCGTCCAGGTCTCTCCGGCGGCGCCCTTCACTCACTCGCACGCGCAGCGCGAGGTGTTACGGGCGCCGCGATGGCCAGGCGGGGCTGCCCGCCGGCACGCACGACGGTCCGCTGCCGTGCACTCACTTGGTGAGGCGGCAGGATGGACGAACCGAAGCGGTCTGGAATCGAGAGCCTGAACTGGGCAGCCTTCAGTGGCCTGTTCCGCTCCTCTCAGACCCAGAAGATGCTGGCGCTCGCGGTGCTGGTCGGTGTCACGACCGGCCTGGGTTCGGTGTTCTTCCGCTGGCTCATCTCCGCCTTCCACGAACTGTTCTTCGGCACGATCAAAGACTGGTTCAGCTTCCTGGGGCCCCTGGACGTGGTGCCCTTGCCCTTGCTCGGCGGCCTGCTGGTGGGCCCGCTGGTCTACTACTTCGCGCGAGAGGCCAAGGGGCACGGTGTGCCCGAGGTCATGGCGGCCGTCGCCCTGCGCGGAGGCCGCATCCGGCCCGTGGTGGTGCTGGTGAAGAGCCTCGCCTCCTCCATCTGCATCGGCTCAGGGGGCTCGGCGGGGAGGGAGGGGCCCATCGTACAGATCGGCTCCGGCATCGGCTCGATGGTGGGCCAGCTGCTCGGGCTGTCCAACCACCGGGTGCGCAACCTGGTGGCCTGCGGCGCCGCGGCCGGCATCGCCGCGACCTTCAACACGCCCATCGCCGGCGTGATCTTCGCGATGGAGGTCATCCTCGGCGAGTTCGCCACCGAGACCTTCGGCACGGTGGTCATCGCCTCGGTCGTCGCCACCGTCATCAGCCGGGGCATGATCGGGAACGAGGTGGCCTTCATCGTGCCCGAGTACAGCCTGGTGAACCCCTGGGAGATCCTGCTCTACGTCGGGCTGGGCGTCGTCTGCGCGGTGACAGGGACCGCCTTCATCAAGGCCCTGCACTACGCTGAGTGCAAGTTCGATGCACTGAACACGCCCGAGGTGCTCAAGGCCGCGATGGGCGGAGCCGCGGTAGGCTTGCTGGGCGTCTTCACGCCCCAGGTGTTCGGCGTCGGCTACGAGAGCATCGATCTGGCCCTGGTCGGGGAGATGTCCGGGCTCTTGCTGGCGGTGCTGGTGGTCGCCAAGTTGTTGGCCACCTCCCTCACCCTGGGCAGTGGCGGTTCTGGCGGTGTGTTCGCGCCTTCCCTGTTCATGGGGGCCATGGTCGGCGGGCTGTATGGCCAGGTGGTCAACTTCTTCTGGCCGGCCATCACAGCCCCCAGCGGGGCCTACGCCCTGGTCGCCATGGGCGGGCTGTTCTCGGCCACCGCGCGGGCCCCGATCACCGCGGTGATCATCCTGTTCGAGATGACCCAGGACTATGCGGTCATGCTCCCGCTGCTGTTCACCTGCGCGGTGAGCGCGATGCTGGGCCAGTTCCTCAGCCGGGAGAGCATCTACACCACCAAGCTCAAGAGCAGGGGCGTAGACCTGCTGCGGAGCAAGAACGTAGGCGTGCTGCACGCGGTCACCGTGGGGCAGGCCATGAAGCCCTTCGAGAAGCTCGAGACGGTCGGCCCCGACCTGCCCATCGAGGACATGGCGCGGCTCTTCCAGCGCAGCTTCCACCACGGCTTCGCCATCGTGGACGCCGACCAGCACTTCTTCGGCATCATCACGCTGTCGAGCCTCGAGCGGGCGTTCAGGCACAAGGACCTCAAGGGGAAGGTCGTCCGGGATCTGGCGGACACCGGGATGGTCACCGCCTACCCCGACGAGACCCTCGAGGACGTGCTGCGGGTCTTCGGCGCCCTGGACGTGGGCCGCATCCCGGTGGTCGACCGCCTCGATCACCGCAAGCTGGTGGGCATGCTGCGCTGGAGCGACATCGTGCGCTCCCACTCCCAGGTGATGCTGGACCTGGAATACGAGCCCGGCACGACCATGATCTACTGCGACATCGGTGAGCGGGATCCAGTGGTGGGCAGGAGCCTCATGGAGATCGCGCTGCCTGAGAACTGCGTTGTGAACTCCATCCAGCGGGGCAAGCACATCGTGGTCCCTCGCGGGGGCACCGTGGTGCAAGCCGGAGACTGCCTGCACATCCTCGCCGACGAGGACCGAGAAGAGGACGTCGCGCACACCCTCTATGGCATCCCCGACGAGCGCTCCGACGAGCGCCTCGACGAGGAGTGAGATCGCGCCCCGCGGCCCACTCCCGACTTCGAAGCTCCCTGCCGCCGTACATCGGTCCTCGAGGCTGCGCTGCGCATCCTCCAAGCCGCGCAGGATGGGTGCAGAGGCTCGAGCGCGACGTCACCCTCCAGGCTGCGCCTCGAGCCAGGCGGTCCAGGCGCGCACCGCGGGGTCGTCCACCATGGGAGGTGCCTGATCGGCCGCGACCTCCCGGGCCCCGCCTAGCCGACCGGCCAAGCACAAGGCGCGAAGCCGCAGGGCCGGGTGCACCGCGGCGCCCTGCTGCACGGCCAGATCCAGCAGATCGGCCACACGGCTCCAGCTCCCCGCGAATGCGGCGACCTCGGCCCGGGCCAGCAGCGCATCGGGGCTGAAGGCATCGGCCCTCAGCATACGGTCCAGGCGGGTGTCGAGGACGCGGCCCTGGCGCAGAGCGTCCAGGTCCCACCGACGCAGGCTGCCGTCCTGGGCCGCCGTGATCAGCCACCTCGCGTCGGGGGACCGAGCAGCGACGGCCACGCCGGGAACCGTGGCCAGCGGGACCTCGGCCTCCGGACCTGCGAAGGGGTCCCAGCCCCCAACCCCACCGGCATCGAAAGCGGAGACGAGCACCAGGCCAGAGGCCGCGTCCCGCAGCTCCACAGCGCCTTGACCCCGATCCACCGCCACCAGCAAGCCGTCGGAGGAGAACGCCACGCGCTGCACCGGCCCCTCCCCGCCCCACAGCTCGAGGGCCCGGGGCGCATCCAGCCGCCACAGGCCCAGCCGCCCCGCCTGAACCCCCACCAAGGACCGGCCGTCAGCCGACAGCCGAGCGGGCGCCTCGCGCAGCGCGTCTACCGTCAGCGGAGCGCCCCTGCGGGTGATCAGGGCAGTCTCGCCTGCCAGCCCGGCCTTGGCCCAGCGCGCCGCCTCAGCCACTGGATCCACCTCCGGAGGCCCGGCGTCCAGGGGCTCGAGGGCGCCCGACAGCGGCGTCCACCGGGCGAAGCTCCCGTCACCCAGCGCCAGCAGCAGCTGCTCTTGCTCGCGCGGGAACACGAGCTCCTGGATGCCAGCCGTGGGGACGGGGAGGCGGTCGGCCACCCGATCGTCCGTCAGGTCCACCAGGCGCAGCTCGCCCTCGACGTCCCAGATGGCCCAGTCGTGCCCCCACCACAGGCCCACGGCGACCACCGGGCCCTCGCCGCCGCCTGGTGGGCCGTCCCAGCGCGCCTCGAGCAGGGCCTCGGGCAGGATCCAGCGGTACACCTGCCCATCTTCGGCGCCAGCCAGGACCACCCCACCCTGGATGCCCAGCGCCAGGGCGCTGATCCCGCGCACGGGCCAGCTTCGCACGAGCCGGGGCTGGCGGCCCACCGCCTCCACCGCGGCCAGCAGGTCAACGGGAGATCGCTCCACCGCGAGAGCCACCGACGGCGTCGCGACGGGCTCGAGCACCACGGTCCCAGGCGCTTCCGGCGCCCGCTGCGGCTGGCAGGCCAGCAGCAAGAACGAGACGCAGGACGACAGACGGGAGCGCAGAAGCAAGTGGACCTCCACCCCGCACCTAACCGGGACGCCGGCGATGTTCGGCACACACGGCTGAGACGTGGTCGGCATGGAGCCTGCCCAGGATCATCTCCGCGCTCGCCAAGCTTGCCTTTATGGCCAAGTTGCCATAGACCTGGACCTCCCAGGAGGCCCATGGCCGTTCCCAGCGCCATCCCCTGCGTCTGTAGCGCCAGCGACGGCGCCGCCCAGGGCGCCAGAGACCCCGAGGTCTACCGCCGGCAGGCGCGAATCCTCAAGGCCATGGCCAACCCGGCACGCCTTCAGATGATCGACCGACTCGCCGCGGGGGAGTGCTCGGTGGGCGGGCTCACGGCCCTGGTGGGCCTGGACCAGTCCACGATCTCGAAGCACCTCACGGTGCTGCGCCACCACGGCATCGTGACCGACCGGCGGGAAGGCAACATGGTGTACTACCGGCTGCTCACCCCCTGCGTGCTCGAGTTCTTCGGCTGCGCCGACCGGGTGCTGGGGGCCTGATCCATGAAGGACCGCACACGCCTGTTGCTCTTCCTGGGGGTCTTCGCCGCCTGCTGGTTCCTGCCGGTGGGCAGCGAGCGCTTCGCGGCGGCGGTGCGGGAGTCCCTGGAGCTCACCCGCTGGTACGCCCGCGAGCATGTGCTGCTGTGCCTGATCCCCGCCTTCTTCATCGCCGGAGCGGTCAGCGTCTTCGCCAGCCAGGGCGCGGTCATGCGCTACCTGGGCCCCCAGGCCTCCCGCTGGGTGGCCTACCCGGTGGCCGCGGCCTCGGGCACCATCCTGGCGGTGTGCTCCTGCACGGTGCTGCCCCTGTTCGCCTCCATCCACAAGCGGGGTGCGGGGCTGGGGCCGGCCTCGGCCTTCCTGTACTCGGGGCCGGCCATCAACGTGCTGGCCATCATCCTCACGGCCCGGGTGCTCGGGCCCGAGCTGGGCATCGCCCGCGCGGTGGGGGCGGTGGTCTTCGCCGTGCTCATCGGCCTGTCCATGCAGCTCATCTTCCACCGCTCCGAGGCCGAGCGCAGCACGGGGGCCCTCGCCATCCCCCCCCGCGACAACGAGCGGCTCCCCTGGCAGGACGGGCTGTACTTCGTCGCCCTGCTTGGCATCCTGATCTTCGCCAACTGGGGCCGGCCCGCCCAAGGCTCCCAGGGGCTGTGGGCCGGGATCTTCGCGGCGCGCTTCCTGATCGCCGGGCTGTTCGGGGTGCTGCTGGCCGGCACCCTGTGGGCCTGGTTCGAGCGGGACGAGCTGAACGACTGGGTGGACGCCTCCTGGGACTTCGCCAAACAGATCCTGCCCCTGCTGCTGGCGGGTGTGCTGGTGGCGGGCTTCCTGCTTGGCGGCCCCGAGGGCGGGCAGGGCATCATCCCCTCGAGCTGGGTCGCCGGCCTGGTGGGGGGCAACTCCTTCTCGGCCAACGCCTGGGCGTCGGTGCTGGGCGCCTTCATGTACTTCGCCACGCTGACCGAAGTCCCCATCCTGGACGGGCTGCTGGCGGCGGGCATGGGCAAGGGCCCCGCGTTGGCCCTGCTGCTGGCCGGCCCCGCCCTGTCCTTGCCCAACATGCTGGTGATCCGCTCGGTGATGGGCACCAAGCGTACCCTCGTCTTCGTGGCCCTGGTGGTGGTCTTCTCCACCGCCGCGGGCATCATCTACGGCGCCGTCTTCGACAGCACGGCGCTCTGACCCACCATCAGGAGAGACTCATGGTTTCCATCAAGGTCCTGGGCAGCGGCTGCGCCAAGTGCGAGAAGCTCTACACCGAAGCCGAAGCCGCCATCGCCCACTGCGGCGTCGCGGCCACCCTCGAGAAGGTCTCCGACCTCGACCAGATCGTAGGCTATGGTGTGATGCTCACGCCCGCTCTGGTGGTGGACGAGGCCGTGGTCTCGAGCGGCCGCATCCCCTCCATGGCCAAGATGACCAACTGGTTCACCACCGCCGCCATGAAGCACGAAGGCTGATCCCCACCCTGGAGTCCTCATGCTGGCCGAGCTGATGGCCAATGTCGGCGAGCTCATCCACAGCCAGCCCTGGCTAGCGCTGGTCGCTGTGTTCGTGGGCGGGCTGGCCAGCGCCGCCGCGCCCTGCGTGCTCACCCTGATCCCCCTGATGATGAGCTTCGTGGGCGGCCGCAGCGAGCAGCGCCTCGGCACCCTGCGGGCCCTCGGCTACTCCCTGGTCTTCGTGGCGGGCCTTGGGATCTCCTTCGTCAGCATGGGCCTGCTGGCCGCGCTGGCGGGCCGCATGTACGGCGACATACCCGCGGCTTTCACCTGGGTGGTGGCCGCGGTGTGTGTGGTGATGGGCCTGCAGCTGATGGGCGTGCTGCGCTTCGAGATCCCCGTGCTGATGTCCGCGCCCCCCCGGCTCCGGGGCGTATTGGGCGCCCTGGTGTTGGGGCTGCTCTTCGGGCTGGTCTCTGCCCCCTGCGCCGCTCCCATGCTGGTGGTGTTGCTGACCTACCTGGCGGGTTCCGGTGCCTCCGTTGCCTACGGCTGCGCGCTGATGCTCGCCTATGCCCTGGGCCACTCGGTGCTCATCATCGTGGCGGGCACGTCCATGGGCGCCGCACGCACCATGATCGAGTCCCGCAAGTGGGCCCGGGCCAGCACCTGGCTCAAGCGCGGCTCGGGCCTGGCAATCGTCGTGGTGGGCCTGTGGTTCGCCATCTCCCCGCTCATCTGATCCTTCCGGAGCGTTCCATGTTCTCCCGTGCTCCCCTCCTCGCTCTGCTGCTGCTCATCGTCCCCGCCTGCGACACCGGCAACGCCCAGCCCGTCCCCTCCACACCAGCCGCGGCCGACCAGGCCGCCTCTGTGGCCCGGGTGGTGTTCATCGGCCAGGCCGAGAGCTGCGACTGCACCCGCAAGCGCATCGACGACGGCATCGCCGCCCTGACCGCCGCCATCGGCGGCCGCGACATCCCCGTGGAGCGCATCCAGGCCGACAAGCCCGAGCACCGCGAGCAGGTGGAGATGCTGCGGGAGATGCGGGCCTTCATGGTCGCCCCCGGCATCTTCTTCTTCGACGCCAGCGACGAGCTGGTGGGCATGACCCAGGGCGAGACCACCGCCGAAGAGCTGGCCCTGATCCTGGGTGAAGCCCCGACGCCCTAAGCCGTCGTGGGCTGGAACCAGCGCTTCTGCAACCAGAAGGCCACACTCACCAGCCCGATGAGCACCGGCACCTCCACCAGCGGGCCGATGACCGCCGCGAAGGCCGCGCCGTGGTCGATGCCAAACGTGCCGATGGCCACCGCGATGGCCAGCTCGAAGTTGTTGCTGGCGGCGGTGAAGCTCAAGGTGGCGGACTTCTCGTAGTTCGCCCCCAACCTCCAGCTCATCCAGAAGCTCACCAGGAACATGATCACGAAGTAGATCAGCAGCGGGATGGCGATGCGCACGACGTCGAAGGGCAGCTCCACCACCATCTCACCCTTGAGGCTGAACATGATCATGATGGTGAACAGCAAGGCCACCAGGGTGATGGGGCTGATGCGGGGCACGAACTCCCGGTGGTACCAGTCCTTGCCCTTGGCCCGGACGAGCACCCAGCGCGTGAGGAAGCCCGCCGCGAAGGGCACGCCAAGGTAGATGCCCACGCTCTGCGCGATCTCGGCGATGGTGATGTTCACCACCACCCCCTCGAGGCCCAGCAGCGGGGGCAGCACCGTGACGAACAGCCAGGCGAACACGGAATAGAACAGCACCTGGAAGATGGAGTTGAACGCCACCAACCCCGCACAGTACTCGGTGTCGCCCCGGGCCAGATCGTTCCAGACGATGACCATGGCGATGCAGCGAGCCAGCCCGATCAGGATCAGCCCCACCATGTACTCGGGCATGTCGTGCAAGAAGACCACGGCCAGCACGAACATCAGCACCGGCCCCACCACCCAGTTCTGCACCAGGGACAGCCCCAGGATGCGCCAGTCCCTGAACACCCGGCCCAGCTCCTCGTACTTCACCTTGGCCATAGGCGGGTACATCATCAGGATCAGCCCCACCGCGATGGGGATCGAGGTGGTGCCCACCGAGAACTTGTTCAGGAAGGGCACGATCCCGGGGAACAGCCAGCCACCGCCCACCCCGATGCCCATGGCCAAGAAGATCCACAGCGTGAGGTAGCGGTCCAGGAAAGACAGGCGCTTCATGGCTGAACTCCGTAGCTCTAAGCTGGGGCGATCATGGTGTTGGCTATCGTCGGAGGGACGCCGACACCATTGATCGGTGACAGGGTGACAGCTCCACGGTCCTTCGGTGTCCCAAGACACGAAACCCGTCGCGCGACCCCGCGACGCCTGGAGGAGTACCCATGGCTGGCAAGACGATCTGGAACATCATCCCCCTCTCCATCATGGCGGTCGCCTGCCTGCCCGAGGCCCGCATGGTGGAGCAGCTCGAAGGCGTCCTCCCCGCTGACGGGCTGACCACCCTGGACATCGTGGTGGGCCCTGGAGACCTGCGCGTCGAGGGCGTGGAGGGCCTCGAGGAGATCCGCGTGGAGGTCCGCATCTACACCCAGCTGGCCGACTGCGACAGCGACGCGGAGATCCTGGACAGCATGGACTACGAGCTGTACGCCAGCGACGACGGCCAGGCCCGCCTGTGGGTGGACATGGACGATGAGTGGATGAGCTACTGGGCCGACGTGACCGTCCAGGCCCCCGCAGGCATGGCCCTGGAGATCCGCGACGGCATGGGCGACATCGACGTGCGGGACTTCGCCAGCCTGACCCTGGATGACGAAAACGGCGACGTCGACATCGAGTTCATCGCGGGCGACGTGACCATCGAGGACGGCACCGGCGACCTGACCCTGCTGCACGTGGGCGGCGCCGTGAGCATCAACGACGGCAACGGCGACCTCGACATCCGCGATGTCGCCGGTCCGCTGGAGCTGTTCGACGGCACGGGCGACACCTGGATCGAGGACGTCCGCGCGGACGTACTGGTCGAGGACGGCAGCGGTGACCTGGACCTGCGGCTGATCGACGGCGACGTGATCATCGACGACGGCACCGGTGACATCGACGTCCGCGACGTCCGAGGCCGCGTGACCATCCACGACGGCAGCGGCGACATCCACGCCGAGAACGTGGGCGACCTCGAGGTCATCGAGGACGGCAGCGGCGACATCGACTGGGACTGATCCCAGCCCAGGGCCACGAGCCCCGGAGCTAGCCCCGATACCCGATGCGGTGGAAGGGGTTGACCTCAGCCGAGCACACGTTCTTGAGGTGCGCGGCCACGCGCTTCATGTACCGAAGCAGCAGCACCAGCGCGACCAGGTCGCGGGGCACGCTGTCGTGCTCGGTGTCGTACTGCAGGGCCAGGCGGATGTGGCTGTCACACAGCAGCGAGACGCGCTGGTAGATGGCCAGCCCCCGCTGGGCGTCGTCGACCACGCCTCGCTCGATCACCGTGTGGGTGAGGGTGAACAGCTGGCCGGTCTTGTCGATGACTTCCTGGACCACAGAGGCATACTCGCCGAAGTTCAGCTCTCGGGGAAACAGGGCGTCCAGCTCGGCCAGGTTCTTGGTGTAGTCACCGATGCGCTCGAGATCGATGACGATGTTGAGCAACCGCAGCCCGGCCAGGAGGTCCTTGTGCTGGGACAGGGAGAGAGCCTCGAAGACCTTCTGCCGGACCTCCTGCTGACCCTGGTTGACCTGCTGATCGAGCAGCCGCAGCTTGTCCTGGACCGGGGGGTTGGCGTCTTCCTGCAGCGCCTGCACCACAATCCGGAACATCTCGTGGGTGGTGCGGAGCATCTCGAGGGCCCGTTGGCGAGAAGCATTGACCAGGGACGGGTCCTTGAGCAAGCCAAAAAAGCCAGTAGCCATGGCGGTCTCCGCAGCACGCAGACAGGGTACGAACTGGAGATATCACGCTCTGCGCGCCCATGGACCCGTAGGTCGATCTCACCTCGCCACATTCCGTGACTCGGTCACGCAAAAACCAAGAGCCCGGGTGGCGGGCTGGCGGGAACGGGCTAGACCGCACACCTCGCGCGCGCTTCGCCGCGGGGATGGCCACAGCGATCCGGCTCGAAACCTGGATGAACGCCATGAACGACAGAGCGCGCGGCTGGCTGATGGGCGCCACGAAGGCGCTGGGCTTCCTGTTCGCCCTCAACGTCTTCTTCGTCGCCATCAAGCTGCTGGGAGCCTTCAAGAACCTGGGCTCGGGCTACGGCGAGGTGCTGATCCAGGATCTCGCCCAGAACCCTCTGATGGGCTTGCTGGTCGGCATCCTGGTCACCTCCATCATCCAGAGTTCCTCCACCACCACCTCCATCACGGTGGGCCTGGTGGCCGCGGGCGTGCTGGGCGACGACCCCGTCATCGCCCTGAAGCTGGCCATCCCCATCATCATGGGCGCCAACATCGGCACCTCCATCACCGCCACCCTGGTCTCCCTCGGGCAGGCCAGCGAGCGCGCCGAGTTCGGTCGCGCCTTCGCCGCGGCGGTAGCCCACGATGCCTTCAACTGGTTCACCGTGCTGGTGTTGTTGCCCATCCAGGTGGCCACCAACTTCCTGGGTCACGGGGCCCTGTTCATGGCCCGCGCCCTGCAAGGCATGGGCGGCCTGAAGTTCACCAGCCCCCTCAAGTATCTGGTGGATCCCCAGGCCAAGCTGGTCAATGGCTGGTTCCACGACGCCCCGGGCCTGGTGCAGTTCGTGGTGGTGCTGGCCCTGGCCTTCATCTTCTTCAACGCCTCCACCTGGCTGGCCAAGCGCGTGCGCGACGACAAGCGCACCGCGGTGTTCGTCTTCCTGTTCTCGGTGGCCGTGGCGGGCATCGCCACCTTCGTCTCGCGCTTCGCCGAGTACGTCTTCGACAGCACCACCGCGATCTTCCTGGTGGGGCTGGGCCTGCTCTTCGTGGCCCTGGCCAGCATCGTGGGCATCATGCGCTCGGTGGTGCTCGACCGGGTGCAGCGGGTCTTCGACGCCTACATCTTCCGCACGGGCCTCCGCGCCCTGCTGCTGGGCACGGTGCTCACGGCCCTGGTGCAGTCCTCGTCGGTCACCACCTCGCTGGTGGTCCCCTTGGCCGGAGCCGGCCTGCTCAGCCTGCGCCAGATCCTGCCGTACACCATGGGCGCCAACGTGGGCACCACCATCACCGCCATCCTGGCCGCCCTGTCCCTGGGCGAGCTGACCGGCGTGGCGGTGGCCTTCGCCCACCTGCTGTTCAACATCTGCGGCATCGCCATCTTCTGGCCCCTGCAGCGCGTGCCCCTGTGGGCCGCGGAGAAGATGGGCCAGCTGGCCACCCGCCACCCCGCCTGGCCGGTGATCATCGTGCTGGTGGCCTACCTGGGCCTGCCCATCGCCGCCGTGATCCTGTCGCGCTGATCCTCACAGCAGCGACAGCTGCGCCAGCCCCCGGGGCGGCGGCATGGCGTGGACCATGGACCGGATCTCGGACAAGGACCGGGTGTCCATGCCGTCGACGTGTCCCAGCTCGCGGCGCTGGATCAGCTCGCGGAAGCGCTGCTCGACCTGCTGCCACGCGCCAGGCCCCCGCGAGCGCCCCAGCCCCCGCAGCGCCGACACCGCCCAGCGCTGCAGGGCCTGACCGCTGCGGCCCAGCCAGGGAGCCCGGCCGCCCTGGCGCTCGAGCTCGTGCTGGCGATGTTCGAGCAACACCGCGGCTTCTGCGTACTGCGGTAGCAGGTTGGCGAAGACGTGCCGGGGGACACGATCCGGCAGCCCATGCCGCTGCAGCGCCGCATGGAAACGATCCGTCACACGCTGGCCATAGCGGGGATCGGGCGCCCCCGAGGCGAGATCGGCCTGGTAGACCGTGCGGTAGCCGTGGATCAGATCGGGATGGTGGCAGCTCAGGGCGTCGAGCATGGCTTGTTTCTGGGCCCCAGGTCGGAGGGTGAGCCCGCTGCAGAGCACGAAGTCGACCCCGGCGTCGGCGGCGCGAGCCAGCAGGGCGTCGATGGCTTCGGGCTGATCCGAGATGCCCGGCAGCACCGGCATGGCCATGACCCCCGTGACCAGCCCCATGGCCTTGGCCCGCTCGAGCAGCCGCCAGCGCTGGGCGATGGGCGCGGCGCCGGGCTCGTAGCGTTGGCGCACGGACTCGTCCAAGGTCTGGATGCTGAACGACAGGATGGCCCGGCTGCGCTGTTGGATGGCCTGGAGCCGTTCGAGATCCCGCTCGACCAGCGCCGACTTGGTGAGGACATGGACCGGCAGGCCACGCTCGAGGAGCAGATCGAGAGCACCACGGGCCAGGCGATGCTCGGCCTCGGCCGGCTGCCAGGCGTCGGAAACGCCGCCGCCCAGGAAGACGAAGCCGGGCTCCACCAGCCGATCCAGCTCGCCAGCCAGCACGGACAGGGCGTTGGACTTGACCACGATGTCGCGGGAGAAGTCGCCGGCCACCCGGTAGCGCTCGGTTCGGCCGTCGCAGTAGGCGCAGGCGTGCTGGCAACCCCGGTAGAGGTTCATGCCGTGGCGTGCGATGAACCACGAGTCGGTGCGCCCCGAGTCGCGCAGGATGCTGCGCGCGGGCTCGAGGTGGTGGAGGACGGCTGCGACCGAAGACATGCTGGCCACATAACGACAGCACACCACCGCGGGCGGACAGGATTCGTCCGTGCCGGAGACGGGCCCAGGAAGCGCCACCAGGAGCCCGCCGCGATAGCTATGCAAGTCATGGAACATCCCACGAGCGACGACCGGGTCCTGGACTGCCTCGCAGACGCCGTGTTCACCGTGGACCTGGACGCGCGGATCACGCGCTTCAACCGGGCCGCCGAGGCCATGCTGGGCATCAGCGCGGCCCAGGCCCTGGGCGCGCCCTGCCGCACCGTGCTGGTGGCCGACGACCACGCCCTCGAGGCCCTGCTGCTCGAGTCCGCCCAGCAGGGTGTGCCCGTGCTCAACCGCGGGATCTACCTCACCCTGCCCGACGGCCGCAGGCTGCCCGCCAGCGTCACGGCCTCGGCCCTGCTGGGCGAACACGGCGCCGCGGTGGGAGCGGTGGGCACGGTGCGCGACCTCACCTCGGTCTTCCAGGGCTACCTCAGCGGCGCGGCGGGGGATCCCCGCGGCGATCTGCGCAAGGCCCTGCTCAGGCTGTCCTCGTTCGCCGGCATCATCAGCCGCAACCACGAGATGCGCGATCTCTTCGCCGCGCTCCCCGAGATCGCGTCGGCGTCGTCCACGGTGCTCGTGATGGGGCCCAGCGGATCGGGCAAGGAGCTCTTCGCCCAGGCCCTGCACGATCTCAGCCCTCGCAAGAATGCGCCCCTGGTGGTGGTCAACTGCGGCGCCCTGCCCGACACCCTGCTCGAGTCCGAGCTGTTCGGCTACAAGGCAGGCGCCTTCACCGACGCCCGCCAGGACAAGCCGGGTCTGCTGTCCAGGGCCCACGGCGGCACCCTGTTCCTCGACGAGATCGGCGACATCTCCCCGGCCATGCAGGTGCGCCTGCTGCGGGTGCTGCAAGAGGGCGAGTTCACCCCGCTGGGATCCACCCGCACGGTCAAGGTCGACCTGCGCGTGGTCGCGGCCACCCATCGCGACATGGACGCGCTGGTGGCTGCAGGGATCTTCCGCCAGGACCTGTTCTTCCGCCTCGACATCGTGCGCCTGCGCATCCCGCCCCTGCGCCGCCGCCGCGAGGACATCCCCCTGCTCGCCGATCACTTCCTCGAGCGCCTGGCCCGACGTCACGACCGCCCCGTGGTCAGCCTGGCCCCCTCCAGCCTCGACCTGCTCATGGGCCACGACTACCCAGGCAATGTGCGTGAGCTCGAGAACGTGCTCGAGCATGCCTTCGTGCTCTGTGGCGGCCAGACCATCCAACCCGAGCACCTGCCCGACCGCATCGAGCGGGCCGGCACGCCGCCCACGGCCCTGGACGAGGCCACCACCCTCGACGAGCTCGAGGCTCGCTTCCTGCGCCAGGCCCTGGCCCGCAACGACCACGAGATCGGGCGCACCGCCTCCCAGCTGGGCATCCACCGCACCACCCTGTGGCGCCGCATGCGCAAGCTCGGCATCCAGGCCGAGCCCTCACCGCGTTGATGCGATAGCGCAACACCGCCACCCGCGGTGGTTGCATCCGTGCAACCCAGAGACTCTCACCCATTCGAAAAGCGCCCTTCCAACCATCTCGAACCCGTTGGTACGGAGCTTGCTTACCCAGCACCCCCCTTCCCCATGGAGCTGACATGACCTCTCGCTTCCTGACCTTGGCCGGCCTGCTTGCCCTCGGCGCCTGCAACACACCCCAGGCGCCGGCCCCAGCCGCCGAGCCCCCGCCCGCCCCCGAACCGCCTGCACTCCAGAAGGTCAGCATCGGCGCCTCGCCGGTGCTCTCGAGCGCTGGCATCTTCATCGCCATCGAGCGCGGCTACTTCGCGGAGGAGGGCATCGAGGCCGACACCACCACCTTCGCCTCCTCGGGCGCCGAGCTGCTGCCCTCCTTGGTCAAGGGCGATCTCGACGTGGGCGGAGGCAACATCAGCGCCGGCCTGTACAACGCCTTCAACGACGGCCACGGCCTGCGCATCGTCGCCGACAAGGGCACGGTGATGGCCGACTGCGGCTACCTGGCCCTGATCGCCGCCACCCAGCACGTGCCCGACGGCGACGTGTCCAAGTTCGAGATCAAGAAGGGCTTCAAGATGGGCACCACGGCCCCGGGCGTCTCCCAGGAGATCGCCACCGAGCGCTGGGCCCAGCACTACGGGCTCACCCTGGACGACATCGAGATCGTGCACCTGCCCTACTCGGGCTTCCTGCCCGCGCTGGCCAACGGCGGCCTGGACGCCACCGTGCAGATCGAGCCCCACGTGGCCAAGGCCGTGGCCGAGGGCATCGCCGTGCGCATCGCGGGCGACGAGCTGGTCTACGAAGACCAGCAGTCCGCCGCCATCTTCTTCTCCGAGAAGTTCATCAGCGAGCGGCCCGAGCTGGCCCAGGCGTGGATGAAGGCCTACGTGCGCGGCCTGCGCGACTACAACGACGCCTTCTTCCACGACCACCAGCGCGCCGAGGTGATCGAGCTGCTCACCAAGTGGACCAGCGTGAAGCAGGTGGAGCTGTACGACCAGATGGTGCCCGTGGGCCTCAAGCCCGACGGCGGCCTGTTCGTCGAATCCCTGGCCGCCGACGCCCAGTGGCTCACGGATCACGGCTACGTCAAGGCCCCCGTGGACATGTCCCTCATCGTCGACACCAGCTTCATCGAGAAGGCCAACCAGGACCTGGGGCCCTACATCCCTCCCAGGACCGTCGAGCCCGTGGCAGCGCCACAAGAAGCGCCGACGCCCAAGCGCGTGGTCAACCCCGGCGGCATGCGCCCCGGCGCCGGCAAGCCCGGCATGGGCCCCCACCAGGGCAAGGGCAAGAAGGTCAAGAAGGGCCAATAGCGCTTGATCGAGGTCCCCTCCCGCGTCTCCGTTCGCGACCTGGCCAAGGTGTTCCAGGACGGAGAGGCCCGCGTGGAGGCCTTCGCCCAGATCACCCTCGAGGCCCGACCCGGTGAGTTCCTCTGCCTGGTCGGCCCCTCGGGCTGCGGCAAGACCACCCTGCTGCGCTGCCTGGCGGGCATCGAGACCCCCAGCGCCGGTGCCATCGAGCACAGGCTCGAGCCCGGCGCCCCTGGCGCCGAGCAGGCCATGGTGTTCCAGCAGCACGGCCTGTTTCCCTGGCTCACGGTCGAGGCCAACCTGCACTTCGTCCTGCGAGAGAGCCCCGTTCCCCGGCAAGAGCATGACGCCATCGTGCAGCGCCTGCTCGAGCGGGTGGGCCTGGCGCGCTTCCGGCGCTTCTACCCCTACCAGCTCAGCGGCGGCATGAACCAACGGGTGGCCCTGGTGCGCGCCTTCTGCGTGCAGCCCCAGGTGCTGCTGATGGACGAGCCCTTCGTCTTCCTGGACTACCAGAACCGCATCGTGCTGCAGGACCTGCTGCTCGAGCTGTGGCAGGAGCAGCGCCAGACCATCCTCTTCGTCACCCACAACATCAACGAGGCCATCGCCCTGGGTGACCGCGTGCTGGTCATGCCCGGCACGGCTGGGCCCTTCGCCCGGGAGATCTCTTGCCCCTTCGGGCGGCCCCGCGACGTGGTGCAGCTGCGCACCAACCCGGACTACCAACGCATCGTGGTCGAGGTCACCCAGCTGCTGCGCCAGGAGCAGGAGCACTCCCTGCGCGAGGGGAGGATCGGATGACCGGCGCCCGCCTGGACCTGCTCCGCAAGGCCGCCGTGTTCGTGGCCAGCCCCCTGGTGCTGCTGGGCATCTGGGAGCTGTGCGGCCGGATGGGCTGGGTCGACATCCGCTTCTTCCCCCTGCCCACCCGCATCCTGGGGTACCTGATCTGGCTGTTCCGCGAGGACAACCTGATCGTGGACATCCTGTCCTCCATGCGCCGCATCGGCCTGGGCCTGGCGGTGGGCTTCCTGCCCGGGGTGGTGCTCGGGCTGGCCATGGGCCTGTCTTCGTGGGCGCGCCTGATCCTGGGTCCCCTGGTGGCGCTGACCTACCCCATCCCCAAGATCGCCATCCTGCCTCTGCTGCTCATCATCTTCGGCCTGGGCGAGACCTCGAACGTCATGGTCGTGGCCATCGGCGTGTTCTTCCTGGCCCTGATCAACACCTACAGCGGGGTCAGTCAGATCCCCCAGATCCACTTCGACGTGGCTCACGTCTACCGGGTGCGGCCCTGGCGCAGGCTCACCCACATCGTGCTGCCCGCCGCCTTCCCGGGGATCTTCACCGGCCTCAAGCTCGCCGTGGGCTACGGCTTGATCTTGATCGTCGCCGCCGAGATGGTCGCGGCTGGATCCGGCATCGGCTACCGCATCTGGACCTCATGGGAGACCTACGTGATCATCGAGCTGTACGCCTGCCTGGCGGTCATCTCGGGCATCGGCGTGCTGCTGAGTGTGGGCCTCGAGGCCCTGGAGCGGGTGCTGGCCCACTGGAAGGGGGCGTGAGCGCGGGGCCGGGATAGCCGAGCCCATGGACCTGCTGCCCCTGACCATCTTCCCCACCGTCTCGGCCCTGCTGCTGACGGCGGCGGTGATGCTGCTGGCCCAGGGCGTCTACTCCCTGTACGGCTTCGGGTCCGGGCTGATCGCGGTGTCCCTGGGGGCGCTGTTCCTGCCGGATCTCACCACGCTGGTGCCCCTGCTGCTGCTGGTCAACCTGCCCACGGAGGCCTGGGTGAGCTGGCGGGATCGGCGCGCCATCTCCTTCCGGCAGGCCGGCTGGCTGCTGGGTGGCATGCTGGTGGGCCTGCCCGTGGGCACCTGGCTGCTCTCGGCCGCCGGCGACCAGCCCTGGGCCATCACGGCGCTGGGGGTGGTCGTCGTGCTCTTCTCGGCCTGGCTGCTGTGGGACGCCACCCGCGCAGTGATCCCCTCCCGGCAGCTCCCCGGCCCCCTGGGGGGCGTCGCGGGCCTGGCAGCCGGCGCCATCGGCGCCATGTTCGGCACGGGGGGCCCCCCCGTGATCCTCTGGTTCCAGCTGCAGGGCCTGGACAAGGCGTCGTTCCGTGCCACCCTGCTGGGGCTGTTCCTGGTCATGTCCATCGGCCGGGTGCCCAGCTACGCGCTGGCTGGCCTGCTCACGACCGAGGTGATGATCTCGGCGCTCGTCATCCTACCCGCGGGCCTGCTGGGCCTGTGGCTGGGCCAGCGCCTGCACCTCTCCATCCCCGAGCGACGCTTTCGCCAGGGTGTGGCGGTGGTGCTGGGGGTGCTGGGGGTCATGCTGGCACTGTGAGCCCTTCCGCGCACTGAGGCAGAGCGCGCGGCTTCACCCGCGATATGCTGTGGGGCCCCAGCCGCAGCGAGGTCGACGTGGACGAAGCCAGCGCCAGTCAGCACCTGATCGGCGGCCTGTTCGCCCTGGGCGCGGGCGCCTGCTGGGCCACAGCCAGCATCCTGTTCGGCAAGCTGGGCAAGTCGGTCTCGTCCCTGGCCATGAACTTCGGCAAGGGCCTGGTGGGCCTGGCTTGCCTGGGCATCGCGGTGGGCGTCGCTGGCTTCCACGGCGCCTCGGGCCAGGCGTGGCTGTACCTCTCCCTGTCGGGCTTGGTGGGCATCACCCTGGGCGACACCGTGTTCTTCGACACCCTGCGCCGCCTCGGGCCCCGCCGCACCCTGCTGATGACCACCCTGATCCCCGTGCTGGTGGCCATCATGTCCTTCGCCCTGCTGGACGAGCGCCTCAGCGGCCAGGCGTGGCTCGGCGCGGCCATCACCGTGGCCGGGGTCAGCTGGACCATGTGGGAGCGCCTGCCCGAGGGCGAAGACACCGGCTCCTGGCGGGCAGGCATCGGCTACGGCCTGATCACCGTGCTGACCTGCGCGGTGGCCGCCATCCTGTCCAAGCTGGGCGTCCAGGGCGTCCGACCTCTGGACGCTACCCTGATCCGCCTGCTCGCCGGCACGGGCGGCCTGCTGGCCCTGGGCCTGTTCCGCCGGCAGGTCTGGGCTTGGGTCACCCCCTTCCGAGCGCCGCGGCAGCTGGGCGCCTTGGTGGCCGCGGCCGTGGTGGGCACCTTCGTGGGCATCTGGTTCAGCATGGCCAGCTTCGCCTACACCTCGGCCACCGTGGCCACCATCCTCAGCGCCACCGACCCCATCTTCGTCCTGCCCCTGGCCGCCCTGTTCATGGGCGAGAAGCTGCGACCGCGCCCCGTCCTGGGCGCGTTCGTGGCGCTGCTGGGCGTGTCGCTGCTGCTGACGCGCTGAGGGGGACGCCCCGGAGCGACGCGCTCCGCCCACCCGTGAGCCCGAATACCCATCCAAGCAGCGGCGGTGACCCCTGGCGCCAGGAGGGCCATGTTCACGGAAACCACCCCGCCCAGGAGCCCCGCATGTCCAAGCCCGCCATCCTCGATCACCCGGTCCATGCCCTGATCGCCGAGCGCTGGAGCCCCGTGGGCTTCGCCAATCGCTCCGTGCCACCGGCCGAGCTCCGCTCACTGCTGGAGGCGGCGCGCTGGGCGCCCTCAGCCTACAACGAGCAGCCCTGGGCCTACATCGTAGCCACCCGGGAAGAACCCGAGGCCTTCGCCCAGCTCTTGGGCTGCCTGGTGCCCGGCAACCAGACCTGGGCTCGGCGGGCCCCGGTGTTGATGATCGGCCTGGCCCGCACACGCCTGGCCCGCAACGACAAGCCCAACCGCCACGCCCTGCACGATCTGGGTCAGGCCTCGGCCTTGCTCTCCGTGGAGGCCACCGCCCGCGGGCTGCAGGTCCACCAGATGGGAGGCATCCTGCCTGGCGCCATCGCCAGTGCCTACGATCTCCCCCAAGGCGTCGAGGCCGTCACGGCCCTGGCCGTGGGCTACCCGGGCGATCCCGACACGCTGCCCGATGCCCTCGCCGCCCGGGACGCCAGCCCCCGGGACCGCGCGCCGCAGCGAGCCTTCGTCTTCGGCGCAGCGTGGGGCAAGAGCTGGGAGTAGTTCGCGCCCGGCGCCCCGAACGCGCGGGGATGGGACCGCTCACCAGCCACACCAGCCTGCTCAGGCCGCAGCCGACGCGCGCTGGGCAGGCGCCACCAGGCGCAGGTCCACGCGCTGCCTCACCGCGCGCTCGAGGGGCGCGTAGCCCCGGCTGTCCGGGCTGCCGAGGCCCATGCCCCGCGGGCGCAGCAGGCCAGGACGGACTCCCCTGAGTTCGAGGGCCCGGACCACGCCCATGGCGCGACGCAGAGAGAGCGAACGCGCCTCGGCGGCGTCGAGCCCATCGTTGGCGTAGCCACACACCTCGATGCCCCGCTGCCCATCGAACCAGCCCAGCACCGCCGCGAAGTCGTCCAGGCGATCCTCGTAGGCCGGGTCCAGCAGGTCGGACCCCTCACCGAAGAACAGGGGCGAGAGGATCTCGTGGGACTCCACCCCGCCGGTCATGGGCGGAGCGACGAAGAGCTCGGAGCGAGGGCTGGTGAAGAGGTGCAGGGCGCGGGTCATGGCGGGCTCCATCGGCAGGTGACGGTCAGAGCTTGCCCACAGCAGGTGCCTGCGGCTCCTTCGAGGCTCTTTCACCCCGCCCGTCTTTCACCCCGGCCCGAGGGTCAGCGGGCCTTGGCCCGGACCACCCTGTCGGTCACCCCAAAGGCGGCGCCGCCCAGGTGATGGATCAGCTGCAGGCCGTGGTCGAAGCACCAGGCGCCGTCGGCGTCGAAGTGCTCAGGCGCGGCCCGGGCGGCCACGATCTCGGCGATGATCAGGGCCGAGGGGCCCATGTCCACCACCTGCTCCACCCGGCACTCCAGGGTGGCCACGGCCTGCTCCACCAGGGGGACGCGGGTCTTCTCGGCCTGCTGGCGGGTGAGGCCGAAGCGCTCCCACTTGTCCACGCCGCGGTGGCCGGTGGTCGAGCCGCAGCCGTAGACCGCGTCCACGATGGAGGCGTCGGGCACGCTGATGCCCAGCTCGCGGGTGCGCTCGATGATCCCGTAGGTGTAGTGCCGCTTGCCTGAGAGCAGGGCCACGGTCCCCGGAGACTTCCGCACCGGCATGTTCCAGGTCAGGGCGAACAACCCGTCGCGCTCGCCGTCGCCAGCGCTCACCAGCACGACACAGCCGGGGTTGAGCAGCCGGTAGGCCATCTTGGGCAGCACAGATTCCTTGCGCATGACTTCCTCCGCAGCAGCCCCCGATAGCCGACCCATGCCATACTGTGCCAGCCCAACGCCATGCTCAGCACCTTCCCCACCACCGTCGCCATCCTGCTGCTGCTCGGCCCAGCCTGCTCCCGGCCGCAGGTCCCCGTACAACCGCGCACGGACAGCGACGATCCCGTCGACAGCGCGCCACCGGACTCCGATCCCGTCGACAGCGACCCGCCAGACCCCGACACCGAGCAGCTGCCCACCAACGACGCAGAACCCTGGGACACCCCACCCCTGTGCCAGGTAGCCCTGAGCTGCGCACAGACCATCCCCGACGAGCCCAAGACGCCCTGCGAGCTGCGGGTGGAGACGGACGCCGGGGTGGTGCTCTACGACGGCTGGGCGGGCCTCGAGGAGCGGGGCCGCTCGTCCAACAGCTTCCCCAAGCACCAGTACGCGGTGGAGCTGTGGCACGACCCACAGGGCGCTGAGGTGCAGTCCGACTTCTACGGCATGGGCGC
This sequence comes from uncultured Pseudomonadota bacterium, assembly GCA_937912125.1. Taxonomy (GTDB): domain Bacteria; phylum Myxococcota_A; class UBA796; order UBA796; family JAFGLY01; genus CALDOK01. The sequence goes on along the minus strand of CALDOK010000347.1, from coordinate 27,246 downwards.
CGAGTCCGACTGGATTCTGAACGGCAACTACGCCGACCGGGCCCTGTTCCGAAACAAGCTGGGGTACGACCTGTTCAACGCCTTCGACAACGAGGGGGAGTGGGCGGCCGAGTCTGTGCTGTGCGGGCTCGAGCTCAACGGCGAGTGGCTGGGCATCTTCACCCTGGGCGAGCGGGCCAAGCGCGACGACGAGCGCATCGCCATCTCCGACGCCACCGACGGCTCGAGCTGGATCGTCAAGAACGACGACAGCGACGGTTTCATGGCCTCCACGGCCTTCTACTCCCACTGGCAGCTGGTCTGGCCCCGCATCGAGGACGCGAGCCCCCAGGCGCGGGCCGCGGTGACCGCCAGCATCCAAGCCTTCCAGGCCGCGGTCGCGGGCCCCGATCCCGAGTCCATCTGGACCCTGGTGGACATGGACAGCGCCGTGGACTTCGTGATCACCCACGAGCTGTCCCGCAACAACGACGCCTACTTCCTGTCCGTACACATGTGGAAGGACACCGACGGCCTCATCCACTTCACCCCCTGGGATCTGGACCTGGGCTTCGGCGGCTACCCCATCCACAGCTGCGGCTGGGACGCCTGGGTCGGCTACCGCTCCCCCGCCATCATCGCCTTCGCCGAGTCGGACAGCTTCCGCAGCCGCCTGAGCGAGCGCTGGGTGCAGCTGCGCGCCGGTCCTTTGGCCGACGACGAAGTGCTGGCCCGGATGGATCGCTACACCGAGGTGATGGGCGCCAGCCTGGCGCGCAACTTCGAGGTCTGGCCCATCGCGGAGATCGACTTCTGCTGGAGCGGAGACTGCTACCTCTGCCCCACCGAGAGCGTCGAAGCCGAGCAAGCCTACGTCCGGTCGTGGACGGTCGACCACCTGCGCTGGATGGACGAGAACATCGACAGCTATCGCTAAGCGAATAAGTTTGGGTGTAGGCTGGATCTCGATGCAAAACCCCCTCCCCGCACCCACCCCCGCCCTGGCCCATCGGCTCCTGCGCCCGGTGTCCCAGTCCGACCGCCTGGTGGGCTACTCGCTGGACTTCCGACAGCAGACCCAGACCATCGACCTGCTCAGCCTCACCGACGCGCTGGTCCTGCTCAGGCTGCCCCACTCCCGCCTCAGCCCCGGCACCCTGGCCAGCTGGTGCGAAGGAGTGCTGGGCGACCAAGCCCTTGCCGCTGCGGTCCGCTCCATCGGCGAAGCACCGGGCACGCCGCCTGTCCAGCGCCGCGCCCTGACCGAGATCATCGAGGTCCGGCTGCTGCAGGCCATGCGCTGCGCCAGCACGGTCAGGCTGGTGTCGGACCCCGAGAATCAGGGCGACGCCCACGGCGCGGGGGAACCCGGGGTGGAGACAAGGGCGCGAGGGGGCTAAGGTCGCGCCTCTGTTGGAGGCCCATCATGCCCATGTACGAGTTCACCTGCCTGGACTGCGGTGAGGAGTTCGAGGAGCTGCTTCGCTCCCAGGACGAGCAGGTGGAGTGCGAGGCCTGCGACTCCGAGAACGTCAAGCGCAAGATGTCCACCTTCGCCGCCCACACCGGCGGGCGTAGCCTGGGCGCCATGCCCCCGCCCAGCGCCATGGGCGGTGGGGGTGGGAGCAAGTGCTCGGGCTGCTCGGGTGGGAACTGCGCGAGCTGCTGAGGGCGCCCACCCCTGACCCCTCCATGACCCCATGCCTCCCGGCGGGAGGGGCTATGTGACCATTGGTTACACTCACTGGTTTCGGCGCCCCAGCCCCCCCGGAGGCCACCATGACCCGCATCTTGCTCGCTTCGTTCCTCGGCCTCAGCGGCTGCTTCCTGATCACCGGCGACCCCAAGCAGGGCCAGGACGCCGAGGACACCGCCCAGGAGGCCGACGATGACACCGGCGAGGCCAATGACGACACCGGCGAGGCCGATGACGACACCGAGGCCCCCGCGTGGACCTGGACCCCGGTGCTCATCGACTTCGACGAGCTGAGCGGGGAGATCGATGTCAGCACCGTCTACCCTGAGGTGACCTTCAGCACAGGGGACAGCACCCGGCTGTACTCGTGGGACTACGCCCGCTACGCCCGCTCCGAGCCCTTCACCGCCTACACGGCCAACAGCCCCGGGGGTGCGGGCGTGAAGTCGGATCTGACCTTCACCTTCACCGAGCCGGTGCGCGCGCTGGAGTTCTACACCCTGGGAGACCAGACCAACGGGCGCTTCGCTGTGGTGGACGTGGTCACCGAGAGCGGCCCCGCCGGCAGCGTCAACCTGGTGGGCGACGGCGGCTCCAGCACCGCGGAGCGCTGCGATCTGAGCGCCTGGGAGCACATCACGTCCATCACCATCCGGGACATGCAGGACGCCTACACGGTCAACCTCGACGACATCTCCTTCGAGCAGCGGGGGCTCTGAGGGCGCGTCGCCGCAGCGCGAGGCGCCACCCCCGGGGGGTCGGGCTGCGGGCGTCTCGGCGCGGCCCTACCAGGCCCCGATGTTCGCATCCATCCAGGCGGTGCGGCGGGGGATCCACGCCCGCACGCTGTCGTACTCCTGGTCGTAGCTCGTGCGCACGGGCAGGTAGCCGCCGAAGTCGATGTCCTCGATGGGCCAGACCTCGAAGTTGTCGTAGACCTCATCGCCCATGATGGCGCGGTAGGCGGCGACCCGGTCGAGCAGGGCCTGATCCGCCAGCTCCCCCTGCCGGAGCTGAGCCCAGCGGCTGACCAGGCGCTCGCGGAACTCGGCGGAGCTGCCCAGCTGGGCCACCCAGGTGGGGCGGTAGGCGATCCAGCTGTTGGGGTTGGTGTTGTCGTTGTAGGTGGGCTGCCCCAGGGTCAGATCCAGGTCCCAGGGGGACAGCTGCAGCAGCCCATCCTGGCGCTTCCACAGGTAGACGCTCAGGTAGAAAGCGTCGTTGTTCTTCATCAGCTCCTGCAGGATCACGAAGTCCACCGCCGTGTCCAGGTCCATGTGGGCCTGCACCCCCTGCTCCGGGTCCCCGACCTGGGGTGAGAGCAGCGCCGCCTGCCAGGCGGCCACGGTGGCCCGCACAGCCGCGAGCGCCTGCGGTGAGGCGCTGTCCTGGCGGGGCGAGATCAAGGTCCAGGTGCCGTGGCCCACGGCGCCGTTGTCCACGGCCCCGTCGTACTGGTCGAGCTTGAGCACAAACGCCCGGCCTTCGTCGACGGCCTGACCGTCCAGATCGATGCGGCTGGAGGCCCGCTTGGGGCGCTCGGTGAGGAAGTAGATCCCGCGCCAGGCGCCGTCCAGGGTCAGGCTGCAGTAGGCAGACTGGGCGGCATACCGCTGGGGCCCGAAGGCGCGGAACAGGTCGAAGCCCAGCTGGTTGCGCAGCAGCGCCCGGTCGACGATGGCCCCGTTGAGCACCCAGTCGCTCTCGACCCCCATGCCCAGGATGTCCGTCTGGACCTCCTGCTGCTGATCCCCCCACAGCTCCACCGCGTACTGCGCCTTGTCGTAGCCCGAGGTGGACCGCCCCCGCTTCTCGACGCCGGCGGAGCCCTCGTACCAGAGCCGACCGTCGTCGTCGCGCACCGACAGGGTGCAGGGGACCTTGGGATCCTGGGGGATCTCCTGCTCACAGGCGAGCGCCACCTCGCACAGACCCGTGGGGGGCGCCGTGTCCCAGCCAGGGATGATCTCGGGTCCCTCGCCAGGGCCCGTGTCGGCCAGGGCCGTGTCGCGCCCGGGCACGCTGTCCTGAGTGTCCCCGGGCGAGAGGACCTGGGGCTGGACGCAGGCGCAGGCCAGCAAGGAGGCGACGATGACGACGGAGTGGCGCACGCGTGCAGTCTACCAGCTGGAGAGGTGGCAGTGGACACCATGTGGGCCCGTGAGCCCTACGCTTCCTGCGGCACCAGCAGCCCGTTCAGGGTGAGGTGGATCAGCGCATCGGCCACCCGGCGGGGGTCGAAGGCCTCGCGCTGGTGGTCCCAGCCGTAGAAGACTTCCTTGACCGCCCCCACGATGGCCCGAGCCACCACTTCGCGGTCCACCGTGCTGAACAGGCCGAGCTCCTCGCCCAAGGCCAGGCCCTGCTCGACCTTGGCGGTGAGGTCGGCATAGAAGCCGCGCAGACGCTCCCGCACCTCGGGCTCGAGGGGGACGCCCTGCTCGAGCAGCAGCGTGGTGAGCTGAGGCCGCGCTTGCAGTACGCCCACGAAGCGCTCGAGGTTGCGACGAAGCTGTTCCACCGGCGAGATGGGCGCGCGGGGATTGAGCGCCTCGGTCACGCTGTCGAGGGAGACGAACATCTCGTCGATGAGCGCCTGGAACACCTCGCGCTTGCCCTGGAAGTACAGGTAGAAGGTGCCCCGCGCGACGCCGGCCTCGGCGATGATGTGGCTGATGTGGGTGCCGTGGTAGCCCCCGCGAGAGAAGGCCTCCAAGGCGGCATCCATCAACTGGGCTCGGCGATCCTCTGCGCGCATTCGGGTCTCCGTCTCGCACATCTCGAGTTGCGATCCCGCGCAAGCTAACACGCCTGACGGGACTGGACTGACATGTCAGGTTATTGCCGCTGGCCGCTAGACCGACGTGTCAGGTCTCGAGCCGCCACAGAGGGAAACAGCCATGTCTTCCACCCCCGCACGCCTGGGCCTCGACCTGGGCTCCGTCGCCGTCCACGCCGCCATCATCGATGGTGATGGCACGCTGCTGGGCGGTCGCTCTCGCCCCAGTGCGGGTCGTCCATTGGCCGCCCTGGACATGCTGCTGGCCGAGCTCGAGGCCGACTGGGGCGGGCTGGCATTGCCTACGGGCATCACCGGCACCGCCGCGGGGCTGCTGACGGCTCGACTGAAGGGTCTGCAGCCCGCCAACGACGTGGTGGCCACCACCGCGGGCGGCTCCGCCCTCTGCCCCCAAGCCAGCGCCATCATCGAGGTGGGCGGTCACATGTCCCGCTGGATGTCGGTGGAGCCGGGCGGCTCGGGTGAGCTGCTGGACTTCTCCCTCTCCGAGCTGTGCGCCGCCGGCGCTGGGGTGTTCCTCGAGCAGCAGGCCGGCCGCCTGAAGCTGGACGTAGCCGGGCTGGCGACCCTGGCGGGTGAGGCCGAGCGGGGCGCCACGGTGGCGGGCCGCTGCACAGTCTTCGCCAAGTCCGACATGATCCACCTGCAGCAGAAGGGCACCCCCGTGGCGGAGATCGCCTACGGCCTGTGCCTGGCCCTGGCCCGCAACTTCCAGGCCTCGGTCATGCGGGGCCGCGAGCTGGTGCCCCCCGCGGTGCTGGTGGGCGGCGGGGCCCTGAACCCGGGCCTGGTGCGCGCCTTCCGCGAGGTGCTGGAGCTGACGGAAGACCAGCTGCTGGTGGCGGATGACGGGCGCCTGGCCGGGGCCCTCGGCGCCGCCCTGCTGGCGGAGGCGGACACCGCCGTCTCCATCCCCGGCATGCGCAAGGCACTGGCGGGGGAGCGCGCCGCCGAGCGGGGCCTGGTGCGCCTGCCGGCCCTGCCCGACCCCGGCTGCCCCGAGCCCGGCCTCGAGCGGTGCGACAGCAGCGCGGGGGACCAGCCCTTCATCCTGGGCGTCGACGTAGGCTCGGTCTCCACCAACCTGACCCTGGTCACCCCGGCCGGCGAGCTGTTCGACGCCCTGTACCTGGCCACCCGGGGCCGCCCCCTCGCCGTGCTCGAGGAAGGCCTGCGAGAGCTGTACGAGCGCCACGGCGATGGGCTGAACATCACCGGCGTGGCCACCACCGGCTCCGGTCGCCACCTGGCGGCGGAGTTCCTGCGGGCTGATCTGGTGCGCAACGAGATCACCGCCCAGCTGCGGGGCGCCTTCGACGCCCTGCCCGACGTGGACACGGTGCTCGAGATCGGCGGCCAGGACTCGAAGTTCATCTCGGCCAGGGACGGTCACATCGTCGACTTCACCATGAACAAGGTCTGCGCGGCGGGCACCGGCAGCTTCCTCGAAGAGCAGGCCACCCGCATGGGCCTGAACATCATCGGCGAGTTCGCCCAGCAGGCCCTGGCCGCCGAGAGCGCCGTGGACCTGGGCAGCCGCTGCACGGTGTTCATGGACTCGGAATTGGTCCACGCCATGCGCCAGGGCGTCACCACCCAGGACCTCAGCGCCGGGCTGGCCCTGTCCGTGGCCCGCAACTACCTCGAGAAGGTGGTGGCTGGACGCCCCATCGGCGAGCGGGTGCTGTTCCAGGGCGGCACCGCCTCGAACCGCGCCGTGGTGGCGGCCTTCCGTCAGCTGCTGGGCCGTCCCATCACGGTCCACCCCCACAACCGGGTCAGCGGCGCCATCGGCGTGGCCATGCTGCTCATGGACGCCCGCGCCGCCGGCGAATTGCCCGCAACCACCCGCTTCGGGGGCCTCGAGGCCTGCCAGGGCGAGGTGGAGCGCAGCTTCGAGTGCCGGGCCTGCAGCAACCGCTGCCAGGTCACCCGCTTCCGGGCCGGCGACCGCGTGCGCTTCTTCGGTGATGTCTGCGAGCGCTACAGCGAGCGGGACGACAGCCGGACCGGCGCCACCACCAACGACCACCTGCTGGCCAAGCGCTGGCGCCTGATGCTGGAAGCGGCGGGCATGGACGACAAGGCCCCCCTGCCCGAAGATCCGGCCCGGGCCATCGGCATCCCCCGGGCCTCGGTGGGCCTGCAATACCTCCCTCTCTGGACCGCCCTGATCCGCGCCGCCGGCCGCGAGCCCGTGCTCTCGCCCCCCTCGACCTCCACCATCCTGGCCCAGGGCCAGCGCAAGCTGCAGGCCGACACCTGCCTGCCGGTCAAGATCACCTACGGCCACGTCCAGGCGCTGCTCGAGCGCGGCGTGACCAACATCCTGATGCCCAGCGTGAACTCCACCCCCCAGCGCCAGGCCGGCGAGCGCGGACCCTACACCTGTGAGTTCACCCGTCACCTGCCCTACATGCTGAACACAGCGCTGGACGCGAACTTCATCGTGCCCGAGGTGGAGCTGGAGGAAGCGCCCGGGAAGGAGATCGACGCGCTGAGCCTGCTGGCCGAGCAGCTCGACGCGCCGGAGGACGCCCTGATCGCCGCCCTGAAGAAGGGCCGCGCAGCCATGGTGGACCACGAGGCCGAGCTGCAGAGCCTGGGTCGGGAGCTGTTGGCCGCCAGCCACGATCGCATCCTGGTGATCCTGGGCAAGCCCTACAACCTGAGCGACCCCTACCTGAACATGGACCTGGGCCGTCAGCTCACCCGGCTGGGCATGGCCGTGCTGCCCATGGACTGCCTGCCCCTGGGCCAGGTCGAGCTGCCCCCCCGCTACGACGAGCTGGTGTGGGCCGGCAACCGGGACTACCTCCGGGCCGCGATGCTCATCCGCAGGGACCCCAGGCTGTTCCCGGTGGTGCTGTCCAGCTTCGGCTGCGGGCCCGACGGCTTCGCAAACAAGCACCTCGAAGAGCTGCTCGAGGGCAGGCCGCGGCTGATGCTCGAGCTGGACGAACACCGCGCAGAGGCGGGCTTCGTCACCCGACTCGAGGCCTTCGCCGACGAGATCGACGCCCACCTGCGCCGGGGCCAGGACCCCGACCCCGAGCCCGCCTTCGACGGCGAGGCCGACAGCAGCGGCGTCCCCCGCGGCCGCGTGTTCATGCCCTACTTCGCTGATCACGCCCACGCCCACGCCGGGGTGATGCGCATGGCGGGCTACGACGTCCACCTGCTGCCTCCGCCGGACGAAGAGACCCGACGCATGGGCGAGGAGCTGGGATCGGGCCGCGAGTGCCACCCCTTCACCCTGCTCGCCGGCGATCTGGTGCGGGTGGTCAAGGAGCACGGCTACCGCCCCGGCGACTCATTCCTGTTCCAGGGAGGCGTCAACGCCTGCCTGTTCTCCCAGTACGCCGACGGGCTGCGCCACGTGAAGCGCCGCCTGGGCGCCGACCTGCGGGTGGACTCCCCCAAGCCGGAGGAGCTGCAAGCCGCCATCGGCGTCAGGGGCGGCATCGCCCTGTACCGCGGCATGATGGCGGTGGAGATCCTGCTGCGCCAGGCCTGCCGCACCCGCCCCTACGAGCGGGTCCCCGGCAGCACCGACGCCACCTACGAAGATGTCCTGAAGGAACTGTCGGTGGCGGTGGAGCGCTTCGAGGTGATGGACTTCCTGCCCGCCGCCGTGGAGCGGCTGCGCAAAGTGCCGACCCACGACATGCCCCGCAAGCCCCTGGTGGGCGTGGCCGGCGACATCTACACCCGGGTCAACGGCTTCGCCAACGGCGACCTGTTCCACCGCCTCGAGGCCCTGGGCTGCGAGGTCTGGCCCGCGCCCTTCTCGGTGGACCTGTTCGCCTTCAACCAGCCCCGCTTCGCCATGAAGGCGGCCCGACGCTGGGAGCTCAAGCCCATGTTCCACACCGCCTTCCTCACCACCGTCCGCGAGATGGAGGAGTGGTGGGAAGGCCTGCACTGGTCCCTGGACGAGCGCTTCAGCGAACCGAGCATCAAGGAGGTCCGGGAGCTGGCGGCACCCTATGTGGGCCCCGAGTCCTCGAGCCTGGTGACCCTCAACGTGGCCAAGATGGCCGACTTCGCCAAGCGCGGCGCCGACGGCGTGGTCAACGCCATCTGCTTCGGCTGCATGGTGGGCGGCATCTCCGCGGCCCTGCTGCAGAAGATGCGCGACGACTACGACGGCATCCCCATGGCCACCATCAACTACGGCGGCGGCGGGGGCTCCGACGGCTCGGCCCGGCTCGAGGCCTTCGCCCACCAGGTCAAGCGCTTCAAGGAGCGGCGGGAAGGCGGCGCCTAGTCCGTGATGGCCAGCAGCTCGAGATCGTAGACCATGGGCCCCTGGGGCTGGTCGGGCTTGCCGGCGAAGGCCAGCTCGGGGGGCAGCCACAGGCGACGGGTCTCGCCCTCGACCATCAGCTGCAGGCCCTCGCGCCAGCCAGGGATGAGCTCGGACACCCGCACGGTGGAGGGCTGTCCCCGGGTGAGGGAGGAGTCGTGCAGCTCGCCGCTCGCCAGCCAGCCGGTGAAGTGCAGGGTGACCAGGCTGTCCGGGCCGGGGTGCCGGGCGCCGGTGCCGGCCACCAGCAGCTCGTGGGCCAAACCCGAAGCCGTGGTGGGCGCGCCCGCGCTGACCTCGACTGAGGGCGCGACGGGCAGCTCGAGCAGATCGAGCAGCTCCACGTCCACCACCAGCATGCCTGCAGGGGCGCCGGGGCGGCCGCGGTAGGCCAGATCCTCGGGCACCCACAGCCGGCGGCGCTCACCCACCACCATGGCCTCGAGGGCCTCGGCCATGCCGGGCATGGTGCGCGCCACGCCGATGGTGACCGGGTGATCCCGCAGCAGGGTGCTGTCCGCGAGGACGCCTTCGGTGGTCCAGGCGCTGAAGTGCAGGCTCACAATGTCTTCGGGGGTAGGGCTGCGATCCCCATGACCCGCAGCGAGCCGTCGCCAGGCCAGACCCGATGCGCTCAACACAGCGCCCCTTGGGGGCCCGGCCACATCGGGAGGAACCGAGGGCGCGGACAGCACAGCCAGCAGCTCCAGATCGTAGCTCAGGTCACCCCGGGGCATGTCGGGACGACCGGCGTAGGCCAGGTTCGCGGGAACCCAGGCTTGGCGGCGCTCCCCCGGGCGCATGTCCACCAGGACCTCCGCCAGACCCGGGATCAGCTCCTGCATCCGGAAGGTCGCCGAGCGACCGCTGCCAGCCGTGCTGGCGAAGATGGCGCCGTCACCAGCCCAGCAGGTGTAGTCGACGAGCACCGCGTCAGCGGAGGTGGGGGGCTGGCCCGCCCCAGTCGTGAGGCGCTGCCACGCGACGCCGCTGGCCGTGACGGTGGGATGCTCCGGCCGGGTGGGCGGAGGTGGGCCCTCGATCACAGTGCGCTCCGAGGATGGAGCCTCCTGCGCCGAGGTCGTCTCCGGGCCGATGGCCGCCACGGCCAGGTCGGCACGGTCCGCGGAGCCGCCGCAACCCACCAGCAGCACGCAGGCACCGAATATTCGCCATATCGAAGGTATATTGCTCATCTTCGTGAGAGTGTACCCGCGCCCCTACCGGCGGAGCAACGCCTGCGAGCGGCTGGCGACAGTTCGAAGGGGGCGCAGCGGCAAGGAGTGCCGCTTCGAGTAGAATTTCTGCCTTCTTCCAAAAAATGCAAGGAACCAGAAACACGACGTTTCATTGCTGGCGCAGGCAGCCGCACGTATCCTCCAGGGGTCTTCATTCGTGCGAGAACTGGAGCGCCATGCTCTTCTTCATCCGATCCTTCCCCCGGTTCATCCTGGGGAGCGTCCGCGTCGTGCTGCGCGGCGGCAAGGCCTACTGGCTGTGGATCGCCTTGCTGCTCACCCTCATGGGCGTCGGGGGCGCGGCCTACCTGCGGCAGTTCCACCTGGGCCTGATCGTCACCAACATGCGGGACCCGGTCAGCTGGGCCTTCTACATCGGCAACTTCACCTTCCTGGTGGGCGTGGCCGCGGCCGCGGTGGTGCTGGTGATCCCGGCCTACGTGTACAACTGGAAGCCCATCAAGGAGATCGTGGTCATCGGCGAGCTGCTGGCGGTCAGCGCCATCATCATGTGCCTGTGCTTCGTGATGGTGGACATCGGGCGGCCGGACCGCGCGCTGCACATGGTCCCTCCCTTCGGCAAGCTCAACGTGCCGGTGTCCATGCTGTCCTGGGACGTGGTCGTCCTGCAGACCTACCTCTTCCTGAACTTCACCATCGCCACCCATGTGGTCTACCGGATGTACTGCAAGCGCAGCTACAGCAAGCGCTTCGCCCTGCCCCTGATCCTGTTCTCGATCCCCGCCGCGGTGGGCATCCACACGGTCACGGCCTTCCTCTACGCCGGCCTGCCCGCGCGCCCGTTCTGGAACACGGCCATCCTGGCTCCTCGATTCCTGGCCTCGGCCTTCTGCTCGGGGCCCGCCATCATCCTGATCCTGCTGCAGGTGCTCAAGCGCTACGCCGGGCTGAACATCCACAAGGAAGCCCTGTGGAAGATCGCTGAGCTCATGGCCTACGCCATGTTCATCAACCTGTTCCTGTTCGGGGCCGAGGTCTTCCGTGAGTTCTACTCGGGAACCTCCCACCTGGTGCACCACCAGTACCTGTTCTTCGGGCTGCACGGCCACGCCCCCATCGCGGCCTACGCCTGGCTGTCGCTGATCTGCAGCGTGCTGGCGTTCTTCCTGTTCCTGATCCCCAAGACCCGCAAGAACGTGGTGCTGCTCAACGCCGGCGCCATCATGATCTACATCGGCGTGTACGTGGAGAAGGGCGTGGCGCTGGTCATCCCCGGCTTCACCCCCACCAGCCTGGGCGGCATCTACGAGTACGCCCCCAGCCTCACCGAGCTGGCGGTCTCGAGCGCCATCTTCTCCTTCGGCTTCCTGCTGTTCACCCTGATGGTCAAGGTGGCCATCTCCATCATGAACGGCCGGCTGACCATCGACACGCCGGGGGGCATGGGGCTCATCTCCATGGGCCACTCCAGCGAGCAGCTCGCTGACGCGGAGGGCACCCCATGAACCGCCCCCAGCTGCTCACCCGACGCAAGATGCTGGGCTCCCTGGCCAAGCTGCTGGCCCTGGGTGCCGCCGCCTCGACCGTGTCCGCCTGCGGCGGCACCATGGCCGGGCTGACCCTCGATGACCTGCTCCAGAAGCACTACCTGGACATGGACGACGAACAGCTGGCGGCACTGGTGGCCCGCCTCGAGGCCGCGATCCTCGAGCGCTGGGGCAAGCCGGTCACCATGGCCACCACACCCGCCAAGCCGGGCGTGCGCCTGGCCATGACCTTGAACCTCAGCGCCTGCATCGGCTGCGGCCAGTGCGCCCAGGGGTGCTTCGAGGAGAACAACCAGGCCCGGGATCCAGAGATCAAGTGGATCACGATGCTGCGCTCCCATCACATGAAGATCTGGAACCTGCACGACACCGAGACCTACACGCTGCCCCCCACCGGGGAAGACGACGGCAACTACTACCTTCCCGTGGCCTGCCAGCAGTGCGACGATCCGCCCTGCGTCAGGGCATGTCCGGTCAAGGCCACCTGGAAGGAGCCCGACGGCATCACCGTGGTGGACTACAGCTGGTGCATCGGCTGCCGCTACTGCATGGCCGCCTGCCCCTACGACGCCCGTAAGTTCAACTGGGCGCCCCCGGACATCCCCGCCAACGAGCTGAACCCCAAGCAGCACTACCTGGGCAACCGCCCCCGCCCCTACGGGGTGGTCGAGAAGTGCACCTTCTGCGTCCAGCGCACCCGCGAGGGCCACGACACCGCCTGCGTCACGGTCTGCCCGGTGGGGGCGCGCCGCTGCGCCGACATGAACGATCCCACCACCGAGGTGTACGCCATCGTGCGGGGAGTCAAGACCATCCAGCTGCGGGAAGACGTGGGTACGGAGCCCCGCTTCTACTACTACTTCTCCGATGGGACGACCTGACCCATGAAGGCCCCCTCCATGCGCTCCCTGCTCCCCTCGGGCCTGGCCGTGCTGGCCTTGTGCCTGGTGTTGAGCTGGCTCCAGGCCCTGCCTGTCCAGGCCGAGCCCGGCGACAACCCGGGCCCTGACCAGGGCGACCTGGGCGAAGACCGCCCGGACAACCCCATCACCGACAATTCCGGCGCCGACAACCCCAGCGCCGACAACCCCAGCATCGCCGAGCTGATGGGCCAGGCTGCCCTGCTCAACGAAGAGACCTGCGCCAGCGCCGAGTGCCACCCCATGCTCAACGAGGTGCCCGCCACCTCCCGCCACGGCAAGGTGCGCTGCGTGAGCTGCCACGGCCAGCGCGGGGCCCACACCGAGGCATGCGTGCAGTGCCACGAGAAGGTGCTGGGCGGCATCGACACCGGCTCCGCCGAGGAGCTCCGGGAGCGCATGCGGCAGCTGCGCGAGGATGATCAGCTCGACGGCTGCGACGTGGCCCAGTTGGATCTGCCCGACGCCTTGGACTGCCTGGTCTGCCACCGGAAGCTCCAGGCCCGCCCCACCACCTTCCCCCAGATCGTGCCCGACGAGCACATCCCCCAGGACCAAGCCAAGCGCGAGTGCGTCGAGTGCCACCGGCCCCACGACCCTAAGCCCCAGATGGGCCACGACATGCCGCTGCCCTACTGCCGGCGCGGGCGGGACTGCTGCCTGTCCTGCCACGAGAAGATCGCGGAGATCGAGTCCGACGACCGCGTGGCCCGGCCCGAGACCAGCCCCGACGGCATGCGCCGAGTCCCCGACCAGCTGCGCGACGCCGAGTGGATGGTCTCCGGCTTCGGCGACTGGGTGCTCCAGCCCCCCCTGGTGGACCCCGACCACGGCCACGGCACCGTGGAGTGCATCGCCTGCCACGCCCCACCGCCCGCCTTCCAGGAGCTGGCCAAGCGGGTCCACAACTGGGAGCACGAGTCGGTGCGCTGCGGCAAGTGCCACACAGGCTCGAACCTCATCGATCAGCAGGTGCAGCTCCAGGGTGAGCACGATCAGGGACACGATGACGACGCCGACCACCACTAGCCCCACGGGTAAGCCCCCCACGCCGCCGAGCTTCCCCATCGGCCTGTGGCTGCTGCGCCTGGGGCTGCCCGCCCTGGTCTTCGTCCTCGCGTACTGGCTGGTGTTCTCCCTGCGCTTCCTGCGGGACTACGTGCCCCACGGGGGGATCGGTTGATGCGCGGCGCCGTTCTCATCGCTGCGCTCTCCGCCGTCGCCGCCGCGGTGGGGGCCATGCTGGGCAGCCAGGGCTTCGACCGCAGCTGGGATCCCCACGTCCTGTGCGTCACCTGCCACGACGACATGGCGGTGATCGATCAGCCCGGCCTGGTCCCGCCCCACAGCGTCGACCTCCGGGGCTCCTGGCACGGCCTCGAGGCCTTCGACGGCCGCGCCTACATCGACCACCTCTTCGGCTCCGTGGGCCTGGACGCCGACGACATGATCGGCGCCCCCGAGCAGCTGGCCGACCCGGCCCAGGCCTGCATGGGCTGCCACCTGCCCGGCCCACCGGACGCCGCCATCCCCTGTGTCATGTGCCATGGGGGCGACGACCTCGAGTGGATCCACTCCGACGTGATCGTCGGTCCCCACCACTGCGACTCCTGCCACACGGATCAGCGCCCCATGGGGCCCCACCGGGCCCAGGGCTGCCAGGACTGCCACCTCGAGGTGGTGGGCAACCCCCGCAAGAAGGCCAAGATGGTGCTGGTGGAGCGCCTGCGCAGCGAGCGCACCGCTGGGTCGCCCGCCGCGCCCACCATGGGAGGCGCCCAGTGAACCCGCGCCTCATCCTGGCTAGTGCCCTGGTCGCGGGCGTGATCGCCAGCGCCGCCATCGCTGGAGACAGCAGTGGGGCACGCCAGCCCACCACCATCACCGGCGATCTCCGCACCCCCGTGGCCGTGACCTTCCTGGCCGACGGCGCCCTGGCCGTGGCCGACGATGCCGCCCTGAGCGTCACGGTCTTCGAGCCCGACGGCAGCCAGCGCTGGACCAACACCGAGCGCCTGGTCCACCCCTCGGGGCTGTTCGCCACCCCTGACGCCCTGTGGGTCACCGACGCCGGCGCCAGCCGCATCCTGCAGCTCGATCCCACCACCGGCGCCATCGTCGACACGGTGGAGCTGGGCGACGATCTGCGCCCGAGCGATGTGGTGGTCACCGAAGCCGGCACCCTGTGGGTGAGCGCCTCGGCCGACGACCTGCTGCTGCACCTGGACCCCATCAAGCGCAGCATGCTGGTGGTGGACAGCATCAGCGGCAGCCCCCTCGAGGCGCCCCGCGGCCTGGCCCCCGACGGCCACGGCGGCGTGTGGGTGGTGGAGTCCCTGGCGGGGCGCGTGCTCCGCATCAGCGCCACGGGCGAGCTGGTGACCAGCGTGGGTGGCTGGGGCATCCGCGCCGGCCACTTCGCCAAGCCCAAGGACATCGCCGGCCTGCCCGACGGCGGCCTGCTGGTGCTGGACGCCCAGCTCGGCCTGGTGCAGCGCCTGGACGCCCAGGGCGACTTCGTGGGCGTGCTGGCCGCGGGCGACGACGTGGAGCGCTTCGACCACCCGCTGGGCATCGCTGCCCAGGGCGACCGCGTCGCTGTGGCCGAAGCCGGAGCACACCGTGTGCGCCTGCTCAACTCGCACGCCAGCGACGCCGCCTTCCCCGAGCCCGCCAGCCTGGTGTCCTACAGCTCCATCAAGGACATGGACCCAGGCCTGGTCTGCCGCCAGTGCCACGATGGCACCCGGCGCCTGAGTCCCGGCATCTGGGACCCCGAGGTCACCAACCACCCCCTGACCCTGGCCGAGGGCACCCTGCTCCCCGACGACGTCCAGCTCTCGAGCGACGGCGAGCTGACCTGCTTCTCCTGCCACGCCATCCACCGCGCCGAAGGGGCAGAGATCCCTGCTGAAGACGGGCTGGACGACGAAGAGATCGTGGCGCCCTGCAGCCACTGCCACGAGGAGCTGTACGAGCGCTCCACCTCCCCCACCGGCGGCAGCCACCCGGTGGGCAAGACCCTGCCCTTCAAGGCCGACCGCGAGGCCCTGGCACGCATCAGCGTGGTCGAAGACGACAAGGTCGCCTGCCGAACCTGCCACCGACCCCACGGCGCCACTCAGGACCACCTGCTGGTGCTGGCCGCCGCCGACGCCACCCTCTGCCTCACCTGCCACAGCGGCGAGGCGGACCGACGCTCCGGGCACCCCATGGACGTCGCGCCCGACGCCCCCCTGCGGGCTCGCCTGACCGAGCTGGGCGCGGTGCTCAGCGACAGCGGTCAGCTCTCCTGCCTCACCTGCCACGCCGTGCACGATCCGAAGGCCGAGCCCCTGCTGCGCTTCGGCTACAACCCCTTGGCCACCTGCGAGACCTGCCACCGGGACAAGGTGGAGGTCCTGGCCGACAGCGCGCACCACGAGAAGACCTGCGTGGACTGCCACGGCATGCACAGCGCCAACACCGTCACCAACGCCGCCTGCGGCGAGTGCCACGAGGACCAGCAGGCGGCCCAGGCCCGCGGTGGTCACGGCGACGCGGTGTGCAAGGACTGCCACCGGGTCCACAGCGACCAGCCCATGGACGAGTTCGCCATGGCCGGGCTCGAGGTCAACCCCTTCTCCCAGCGCTGCCTGGCCTGCCACCACCCCCAGGCCCAGCCGGAGCTCGACCGGGACAGCCCCAGGATCGCCAGCTTCGAGCACCCGGTGGACGTCTTCACCCCCGACGGCGAGAGCTGGACCAGCCTGGGTGGCATGCCCCTGTTCGGCCCCGACGGCGAGCAGCTCGAGCCCGGCATCCAGGGCGAGGTCGCCTGTGGCACCTGCCACCTGACCCACGGCCCCTCGGAGACCAGGAAGCGCCCCCAGATGCGCCGCCCCGAGTGGAAGCAGACCTGCCCCATGTGCCACGGGCCCGACGCCCTGCAGTTCTACCAGTACTTCCACTACCCGGATCAGCGTTAGCAACCTGCCCAGGGCACGGCTGCGACCGATGCGCCGCCTCTACCAGAGGTTGTCCACGTCCAGGTAGATGCCGGTCAGGCCCCAGCCCTCGTCGAAGCTGGTGGCGAAGTCGCCGCGCAGGATGAAGTTCTGGTTGATGGCGATGCGCAGGCCGCCACCCTCGCCCAGGTGGATGGGGGAGCCGCCCAGGTCGTCCCACTCGGCGGCCACGTGGGCGGCGTCCACGAAGCCCTGGAAGTAGAGGTCCACCACGGTGCTGCCCGGGGTGAAGGTCACGGCCTTCCAGCGCAGCTCGGCCTGGTTCAGCGCCTTGACCTTGCCGCGATAGCGCTCCGACCGAATGCCGCGGAGGGAGCGGGCGCCACCGGCGGCGGTGTAGAACTGGGAGCCGCCCATCCAGTCCAGCTCCTTGTAGTTGGTCTCGCCCACGATGCCGTCCACGGCGAAACGATCGGCCAGGGTGAGCTTGCCGTCCTTCAGGATCGGCAGGTAGCCCCGCAGGGTGGCGTTGAAGCCGAACCAGTCGAACTTGCTGCCCCAGTACTTGCTGGCGCCGCGCACGGTGCCCTCGACCCAGTAGCCACTCTTGGGGGCCGGCTCGTTGTCCCGGTTGTCCACCATGATGCCACCCTGCAGCACCGAGGTGAAGCCGGTCTCGGCGTCCAGGTCAACCTCGTGTTGGTACAGGGTGTCGTCGAACTTGGCGAACGGGGCGAAGTAGGACAGCCGGTAGCTGGCGATGGCCTCGACCTTGTGAGGCATGTCCGACAGCTCGTAGCGGGCAAACGCGATGGCGTAGGGCATACGGAACGCGGCCTGGTACCAGCGCTGCAGCTGCGTGTCCCACTCATCCTCGCTCAGGTCGTCGTAGGTGACGTCGTGGAAGTTCATCTGCTGACGGGCCAGATCCGGGTCGTTGCACTGAACGTCACCGCCCATGCCGCAGTAGTTCGAGGTGAAGCGGTAGTCGTACAGCACCCGGGTGGTCAGGCGCAGCTTGCCGCCGGCCAGATCGAGCGCGTCCACGTCGATGTAGTGGTACTGCACGCCCTTGGTGGTGAAGAACACCAGCCCGCCGATGCGAGTCTTGTAGGGCCTGGCCTTGCCGTTGTACTTGTAGACCGAGCCGATCACGCCGAAGCCGAAGCCCTCGTCGCTGTTGTAGTTCACCGCGGGGATGCCGCCCCAACCCCACTTGTTCTTCTGCCAGGCCTCGAGCTTGACCTCTTCGGTCTGCTCGGCGGGGGCGATGAGCTCGGCCACCGGATCTACTGGAGGCGCCTCCTGGGCGGCGGGCGCTTCGTCTTCGACCGCAGGGGCCTCTTCGACCGCAGGGGCCTCTTCGGCCACGGGGGCCTCTTCGACCGCCGCTGCTGCTGCTTCGGCTGTGGGCTCCTCGGCGGCTACCGGCGTGTCAGCCGAGGTCTCCAGGGTGTCGCCTTCCTGGGCGTGGGTGGGCAAGGCGAGGGCCAGGACGAGGAGCAGACTGTTCACGGCGACTCCGGAGCATCGCGGGAAGATGGTGGCTTCCCGCCAAATTCCCGCGGAGTCTATCACCGATCGAGGGCTCGCTGGACCCCGAACCGGCTAAGCAGGGAGCATGTCAGCCAAGCTACCGCGACGCCCCAGCCGCCTTGCCCTGGCTCTGTTGGCCCTGCCCGCGCTGCTGGGCGCGGACGGCGGGTCGCGGCTCGAGGGGCAGCTCGTCGAGCGCGATCCCACCGCCGATCAGCACGCCATCGACCAGGGCATCGAGCGGGTGGTGGCCGAGTTCCCGTCCCTCATCCGGCCCCTGGTGCGCCACTACCTGGGCGGCGTCACCGGCCACTGCCCCGAGCCCGGCATCGCCTGGGACGGCCCCACCCTGATCTACTCCTGCCGGGGCGAAGAGCTGATCCGCCACGTACCCGACGGCGTGCCCTTCGTGTGGCAGATCCCCGACAGCGACGACACCACCACGGTGCGGCTCGAGATGCCGAGCCCCACCACCCTGTCCATGAGCTTCTCGAACGACCTTGGAGGGCGCACCCAGACCTTCGCGCTCCAGCCCGACGGCACCGTCACCGAGCGCATCGTCTACCACAGCGACAAGCTGCCGGTGCCCCTGGAGTACACGCTGGTGTTCGAGCGGAAGGCACCCTGATGCGCCCTCGTGGTTAGGGCTCCGGCACCTCGACGGTGACCTCGGTGCTGTAGCGCTCACCGCAGCCGGCGCCGTTGGGCTCGTCCACGTCGTAGGCCGGCGTGAGGGTCTCCTCGTACACAAGGCTTCCGTCGAACAACACGGTCAGGGTCACGGTCGCGGGGGCTTCGTCCCCGATGACGAGATCGGTCACGGCGAGGCCGTCTTCACTGAAGCGGAGGTCGACCCCACCCGCACCGCCGCAGGGCGTGTAGTCCATGTTCGACGGGTCGGGCACGGGCAGCTCGACCTCACACTCGGCGTATACGTCCACGCTCAGCTCGAACCTCCAGCTGCCCTGGGCCGTGATCTCCGGATCGAAGGCGATGCTCAGCTGGTCGGGGGCGTACATCAGGTTGCAGTCGTGCCCGCAGCCAAACAGGCCGGCGAGGGGCGCCAGAAGGATCAGCTTCCACATGGTTCGTTCTCCGTCGTTCCCACCGTGAGCCGTGCCCGCTCACCGCCACACCGTAGCCCGACATCGACACCGCTGTCAGCGCCAGCGTCGCAGCCTACCCAGCAGCAGCTCCACTCGACCCCGCTGGGCGGGGAGCTGGTAACCAGGCAGGGTGGTGCGGGCCGGGAAGCGGTACCCGCAGCGGGGGCAGCGGGCCAGGATGTCGTCTTTGCCTGGCGGCAGGCGCAGCTTCTGGTCGTCGCACCAGCAGTGCAGGATGCGGAGCTCTTCGGGGTCCACCGGAGGCAAGGGCAAGCCCACAGTGGTCAGGGCGCGGCAAGCCCGAGCCAAGCGGTGAGCGAGCACCCAGGCCTGCTCACGCCGAGGACCGTCCAGGGACCGCCGCTCCTCGAGCAGGGCCATGTGCAAGGCCTTGGAGAGATCGAGGGGAGTGCCCGCTTCCCCGATCTCCCGCGCGTCCTGCACCACGCCGAGCTGGGTCCGCAGGTGCAGGTGCTCCCGCCGCAGCAGCCGCTCGATCCCGGGCAAGACCTGGCTGCGCAGCCAGAGCAGATCGCGCTCCACAGCCAGCAGGGTCCTCTGCCGCTCGCGCAGCCGTTCCTCGACCGCGGCCGCCGTCCGCGCCCGGCTGGCGGCCTCGCCTCGCGCCTTGCGCAGGGCGCGGTTCAGGCTCTGGCGAGCGTCCCGAAGGGCCAAGCGGGAGGGCTCGTTGAGCCCCGTGGCCGCTTGCTCGTGGTCGATACCCCGCAGGGCGCAGACCAGGGCGTGGGCCATGGCCAGCTGCTCACGGCGCAGGTAGCCGGCCTCCCAGCGGTGGGTGTGCACGGTCTGGCCCTTCAGCTCGGTCCACTCGCTCTTGCAGCCGTTGAGCATGAGCTTGCCGAAGCCGGCCCAGACCGCCCCCAGGTCCGTCAGCCGCTCGTTCTGTAGCCGCTCGTCCTCGGGGTCATCGCCGGGAACATGGACCGCGCCCGCATGCAGCAGCTTGTGGCTGACCTCGTGGGCCAGGGTGGCCAGCACCGCGTCGGGGTGACCCTGCAGGCGGCTCGAGACGGTGATGAAGACCTCATCCTGGCCCGGCTGCAGCTCCACATTGCCGGCCACGCGCTCGTGGGTGTGGGCCAGCTGCACCACGAAGACCAGGCGGTCCAGGCCCACATGGGACGCCAGGATCTTCCCCGCGCGCTGAAGGTCCAAGGCATCGTGGGGCTGCACATCGAAGGGCTCCACCAGCGCAGGCTGGCGGCCGGCGCCCAGCCGGCGCTCGATCAGCTGCAGGCCCTCGAGCAGCCGCGACACGTCCCATTCGAGCGTGTCGAGACCCGGCGTGGGGGGTGGGAGCTCCATGGAAAGGGCCTATTCGCACGCGAGGCTCCGCGCCGCTGGTGCGGCGTCAGGGGGCGGACCGCCACAGCCTCAGGCGGCCGCCATCCCCACAGGCTACGGGAATCCACTGAAAGATCTTGGGTGTTCGGGACGTAGTCCCACTCCCGCTCGCCGGAGGTGCCCGTGTACCGTGCCCTGTCCCTCGTCTGCGTGGTCGTGCTGCTGGCGCTGCTGTGGGTGCTGCGCGATCCCAGCCCGATCCAAGCCGGCCTCGACGACGGGGTGGACCCCGTGGCCACTCACCAGGCAGGCATCCTGGTGGTGGACTTCCTGGACGGCACCAGCCAGCAGGACATCCACAGCCTGGCGCAGCGCACGGGCATCCCCCTGGAGTACAGCTCGTCGGTCTCCGAGGACGAAGCCCTGACCTGGGCCGCCGTCTCCGATCTGGCCGCCGCCGTGGCCAGGCTGGCCGCAGAGCCCAGCATCGAAGCCGTCGAGCCCGCGGTGACCATGCAAGCCCTGGGCTTCCCCGACGACCCCCGCTACGACGAGCAGTGGAACTTCGACATGATCGGCGCCAAGCTGGGCTGGCGCGTGGGCGCCGGCCGTGGCGTCAAGGTGGCCGTCATCGACACCGGGGTCACCCAGGGGCCCGATCTGCTGGGCGTCAAGGTGCTCGAGGGCATGAGCTTCGTGCCCGACGTGCCCACGGCTCAGGACGACCAGGGCCACGGCACCCACGTGGCCGGCACCATCGCCCAGGCCACCAACAACGGCCTGGGCGTGGCCGGGCTGGCTTTCAATGTCACCATCCTGCCCTACAAGGTGCTGGACTCCGGCGGCTCGGGCCGCTCCGACCACATCGCCGCGGCCGTGGATCAGGCCGTGGACGACGGGGCCGACGTCATCAACCTCAGCCTGGGCGGAGGGCACTCCGACGTGCTGCACCTGGCGGTGGAGCGGGCCGCTGCCGCCGGCGTGATCGTGGTGGCCGCGGCGGGCAACACCGGGCGCGAAGGTGTGGGCTGCCCCGCCCACGCCGTCAGCGTGCTGGGCGTGGGCTCCGTGGGCCCCAACGCCACCCCCGCCCCCTACACCACCTGGGGCCAGGGCGTAGACCTGATGGGCCCGGGCGGCGACACCACCCTGCCAGGTGGTGGCGTGCTGCAGGAGACCATCGCCGCGGGTGGCAGCAGCCAGATCGCAGCATTCCAGGGCACCTCCATGGCCAGCCCCCACGTCGCCGGCGCCGCCGCGGTGCTGCTGGGCGCCGGCGTGGGCACCCCGGATCGGGTGCGCGACCTGCTGCTGTCCTCCACCACCGACCTGGGCGAGCCGGGCTTCGACGAGCGCACCGGCCATGGCCTGCTGAACCTGGGCGCCGCTGTGCGGCGACTGCAGCTGCGGGTGTTCGGCCCGCTCTTCCTGGTGGGCGGCTTGGTCTCCCTGCTGATGGCCGGGCTGGCCAAGCGCAGCAAGGGGGCCGCCATCGCGGCCGCCTGCACCGGCGCGTTCGTGGCCGGCGGGCTGTTCTTCCTGCCCCTGCTGCCCCTCGACCCCAGCATGGCCGGCAGCCTGCTCTCCCGCGGCCTGGTGCACTGGCCCGGCGCGCTGCTGGGCCCCTCCTGGACCCACTTCCCCCTCTGGGCCAGCGCGGCACTGCCCATCCTCGCGGCGGTCCTGCTGGGTCCCGGGCGCCTGTGGCCCCTGGCCGTGGGGCTGGGCGCCGGCCTGGGCGCGGCCCTGATCCACGCGGCAGTGGGCGGGCAGATCGACCCCTGGTGGCTGTCTGGCGGCTGGGCCACAGGCTGGCTGGCGGTCAACGGCGCCCTCGCCTTGCTGGCGGCCCTGGCGGTCGCCGGGCTGCAGCGAGCCCACGCCACCGGCCGGATGGAGGCGTGAGCATGCGCAGCTGGAAAGGCACACTACGTCGGGGCCTGCTGGGCCTGGGAACCTGGAAGCTCGAGGCCGACGACGGCCGCAGCTATCAGCTCGCCGGCAAGATCCCCAGTAGCCTCGAGGGTCAGCGGGTGAAGGTCAAGGGCAGCAGCGAGGGCCTGATGGGCATCGCGGTGCTGGACGGCGTGATCCAGGTACAGGAGGTCCAGCCGCTGCGAGGCACCCTCGGGGACCCGTAGGCCGCGGCCCGCCAGGAGCCCCCGCGGCACAGGTCTCTATGGGTAGAAGCTCTGGAAGCGCTCGCAGTACATCAGCGTGCGGCCGTAGTCGAGGGTGAGCCTGGAGACCAGGCTGCCGTCGGGCGCCACCTCGTCGATCTGACCGTTCATGGCCAGCACCAACAGGCGGTTGCCGTTCCAGAGATCCTGGGCGTTCCCCATCATCATGTTGACCTGGCAGTCCTCGGTGGAGTAGCCCCAGGCCCGCTCGGCGACCATGCGGTCCAGATCCAGGCTGTACTCGGCGGCCGCGGAGCACTGGTCACTCGAAGTGCTGTAGCGGTCGAAGATCAGCACACCGGCTGCCGTAGCGACGGCGCTGTGTGGAAGGAACTGGAGATCCTCAGGCTGGCCCGCGGAGCTGAAGTCGCCGTCCATGGCCGCCAGCGTCCAGACCAACTCTCCCGAAACCCGGTCCACCTTGTAGACGGCCCCCCGAAAGAGGGAGGTGGCATAGAAGGCGTCCTCGACGGGATCGTAGCTCAGGCTGTTGAGGTGCAGCGGCACTTCGTAGCCAGGACCGTACAGCCCCTCCGGGTAGCTGACCGCCAGGTCGATCTCCAAGCTCTGGACCGAGTCCCAGACCACGCGCTCCCCGCCCTGGTCGTCGACCTCGAGGATGATCTCGTTGAGCACACGGCGGCCATCATCCAGCGCGATGATCTCTTGGGAGAGCAGAGCATAGAGCCCAGGCCGGACCTCCGCGAAGTCCATGTGGATGCCAGGGATATCGATCCGTTCTTCCTCCTCGCCGTCGAGGCTGCGGAGGACCAGCACCCCCATGTCGTCGAGCTGGGCCGGGTTGAGGTTGTACAGCACCGTGCGTCCATCCGTGGACAACCGAGCTCGCGTGAAGCCACCATCGCTCAGGGCTTGCGCCCAGACGTAGCGGCCCTGGTCGTCCAGGATGGCCAAGTGGTCGTTCGCGCCACCAGCCCAGATGGGGGCCAACAGGAAGCCGCCAGCGCCCTGGCCAGGCTCCACCAGAGTGAACTCGGGGTCGCTCCCAAAGACTGGCAACGATCCGGTCATGAAGGTTGTCGAGCCGCTGTACTCGGTGTCGTCCTCGGTCTCGACCACCAGCACGAAGGAGTAGCTGGTGTCCTCGGTGAGCCCCAGCAGCAGCTGACTGTGTTCCGTCGCGGGCTCGACCTCAGGGCTCGTGGTGTGCTCGACCTCACCCAGCCTGCCGAACTCCACCCACCCAGTCGTAGGCACAGTGGTGGTCCAGCGGATGGTCGCGACGGTCGGATAGACCGCGCTGACCTCGAGCGACACCTCCTCGATGAGCGCATCGCCATCGACGGTGTCCCCAGGCTTGCCAGAACAGCCGAGCGCCGACGGATGACAACCGATGGCGATGGCGCACAGGTACACCGGGAGGGGATGGAAGTGTCTCACTCCACACAGCTATAGGAAGCCGGGAAAATCACAATACCTCGTGTTCTGTTTGACAGGAGGAGACAGGGGTCGGATCGCAGCCCCACCAGGGGCTGACGTCGTGGGAGCGACGCAGTCGTCGACGCAGATCTGTAAACTCCCTGGGCGTGCCAGCGTTGGCCACGCGACCCCAACCCGGGAGCCCCCATGAAGGTCGCCCTGATCGGCGCGGAGATCGAGGAAAACCTCGCCCTGCGCTACATGCACTCCAGCCTCGAGGCCGCTGGCCACAGCCCTCGCCTGTTCGGCTTCTCCAGCCGCGGTGAGCTGGACGCGGTGGCCCGCAGCGTGGCGGCCTGGCAGCCCGAGTTGGTGGGCCTGTCCATGCTCTTCACCTCCCGCTCCCACGAGTTCGTGGAGCTGGCCCGGCGGCTACGGGCCCTGGGCTTCGCCGGCCACATCACGGCGGGGGGGCACTTCGCCGCCTTCCACGCCACAGAGCTACTGCGCGACCACCCGGCCTTCGACTCCATCGCCCACGGCGAGGGCGAGGAGCTGCTGGTGGAGCTGTGCGCCAGCCTGGAGGAGCCCGGTCGCGTGCCCGGCCGGAGCGTGCGCGGCCTGAGCGTGCGCGGCCAGGACGGGCAGGTGGTCTCCGCCGGCCCCCGACCCAACCGCAGCGATCTCGACGCCCGACCCTGGCCCGCCCGGCCCCAGCGCTTCCACCGCTACCTGGGCCGGCCCATCGCCAACATGCTGGCGGGCCGGGGCTGCTACGGGCGCTGCCACTTCTGCTCCATCCACGCCAGCCACGCCCTGAGCGGTGGACCCCGCTTCCGCCAACGGGACGTGGCCTGCGTGGCCGCTGAGATGGCCGCGCTCTACCACCAGCGCGGTGTTCGGATCTTCAACTTCCAGGACGACAACTTCCTGATGCCCGTGGCCCAGGCCAACATGGAGCGCCTGCGAGCCCTGAAGGCCGAGATGAAGGCCCAGGGCATCGGCCGGGTGGCCCTGCAGATCAAGGCCAGGCCCGACAGCATCGAGCCCAACGTGGTGGACCTGCTGGTGGACATGGGCTTGTTCCGGGTGTTCCTGGGGGTTGAGACCGACGCCGTCAGCGGGCTGAAGCGCCTGGGCCGCGGCATCGGTCGGGAGCAGAACCACAGAGCCTTGGCCATCCTCGCCGAGCGCGAGGTACACACCTGCTTCAACCTGCTGATGTTCGACCCCGACTCGGACCTGGCCAGCCTGCGGGAGAACCTGGCCTTCATGGCCACCCAGCACAGCTTCCCCCTGAACTTCTGCCGGGTGGAGGTCTACGCGGGCACCGCCCTCGAGGCGCAGCTGCGAAACCAGGGACGGCTGCAGGGCGACTACATGGGCCAGACCTACATCATCGCCGACTCCGCGGCCCAGCGGGCCTACGAGCTCTTCTGGCGGGTCTTCGCCCCCCGCAACTTCGGCGAGGGCGGCATGCACCACGAGTCCATGCGCCTGGACTACTACCTGCACCTGCTGCGACACTTCCACCCCGACCGGGTCAGCGCTCCCCTGTGGCGCCGCTGCAAGGCGCTGGTGGCCGACCTGAACCGCGACTCCGCCCTGCGCATGAGCCTGCTGCTGGACCGGGCCGAGGCCATCGTCTCCCCCGCCGAGATCGAAGCCACCGCCGCCGAGCTTCGGCAGGGCCGAGCCCTGGCCGATGCGCGCTTCAACCGCGAGGCCGCCATCCTGCTCGGGCGCCTGCAGACCCTGGCCCGGGACCCATCCAGGACCCACCCCACCCTGCGCGCCGCCAGACCCGCCATCGCCGCCGCCATGCTGGCCTCGGCCTGGGTGGGGGCCGACAGCGCTCTGGCGCAGGACGACGACGGGGGCAGCGAGGGCGCGACCACGGCCGAAGAGACGCAGATCCCCGAGCTGGACGAGCCCGCGGCGGAGCCAGCTCCGGACCTCGTGCCCGTCGAGCTCCCAGACCGCCTGCCCGACACCCACATGTGCGAGGCGGCACCGCCTCCCTGGGACCTCTACAACCTGCCAGCGCCACCCCCGGACATCACCGAGCGGGTGCTGCAGATCGACGCCGTCGCGGCCCTGCGCATCAAGTACCTCGAGGTCTTCACCGCCAGCGCCGACATCCAAGTGGACTCGAAGGGCAAGGTCAGCAAGGTGACAGTCTGGACCACCCCCCACACCCCGGCGTTCCAGGCCGAGCTCGAGGCGGCCCTCGAGGGCGTGGTCTTCGAGGAGCCGTACCGGGACCACAGCAACACGCTCACCCTCTGGCACCAGTTCGTGCGCCAGGTCCAGGAGGTCGTGGAATAGGCCCTACCAGGGCAGGGGATCCACGATGCGCAGGCGCGCCCAGCCGTCCTCTCGCTCCAGGGCGTCCAGCGCCGCCTCGAAGAAGCCCATCCAGCGGACCACGTCCACGTGCTCCTGGTTCAGCTCGTACACGGAGTCGAACCCGCCGCCCAGCGCCGTCTCCTGTGGGGTGTGCAAAAACATGGTTTCACCTCATGGTTTCACACAGGGTAGCGCTGGGAGGTCGCCCCCCGCGCGCCCCCCCCGCGTCGGTGGTTGTGCGCACAGGAACCGCTGGGCCCAGCAAAAACGATAGGTGTCACAGGCCCCGCAGGATGACCCCACCATGAAGCGCCCCGCCCTGATCCTCGCCTTCGCCATCGCCATACTGGCGGCCGTGCTCCTGCTACACCGAGGAAGCGCGGACGACGATCCCACGCCCCGGCTGCAGCCAGCCAACCCCACCGCGACCGATGGTGGTCTCGAGGCCACCGACAGGGAACCAGCCGAGGCCCGCCCCGAACCGGCCCGGAAGCGCCGGTCTCCGAAGCCCAGCAGCCAGGCCCCAGCGCCCTCCTCGGCCCCGAGCGAGGCGCCCGATGTGTCCCCCAAGGGGCCCGCCACGAGCCCCGACGAGGGCGACGAGCCCATGCCCGAGCCCACGGTCTGGCCGGCGAGCGGCGAGGGCATCCAGGGCGCCATGGCCGAGGCCCTGCCCAAGATCCGGCGGTGCTACGACCAGGCCCTGCTGGAGGACCCCGGCATCGCCGGCAAGATCGTGGTGGCCTTCACCATCGGCACCACCGACACCGCCTCGGGGCTCGGCCAGGTCGTGAGCGCAGGCATCGCCGACGCCACCATCGAGCAGACCACCATGGACGACTGCCTGCTGGACGCCATGGACGAGCTGCAGTTCGACCCCCCCGTCGACGGAGAACTGGCGGTCAACTACCCGTTCATGTTCTCGGTGGAGTGATCACGCCCCCGCCAGCACCACCCGCACCTCGAGCCCGCCCTCGGGATGGTTCCGCGCGT
>CALDOK010000346.1 GCA_937912125.1 uncultured Pseudomonadota bacterium | reverse complement strand
CCGACACCGCCCAGCCCACCACCGCCACGGTCGCTCCCGTCGAGCAGGCCGTCACCGCCGCCACCGCCACCGCCACCGCCACCGCCCCGGAAGCCCAACAGGTCGTCCCCGTCAAGTACGTCTGCCCCATGTGCGATGGGGTCGAGTCCGACGTCCCCGCCGACTGCCCCAAGTGTGGCATGGCCCTGGTGAAGGCCGAGGACGCCGCCGCCGTGGACGTCGAGGCGGCCCACGCGGACTGCCCGCACCACAAGGCCGGCGCCGAAGGCGAAGCCCACGCCGAGGACTGCGACTGCAAGAACAAGGGCGAGCGTGCCGACCACGAAGGCCACGAAGGCCACGAAGGCCACGAAGGCCACGAAGGCCACGCCGAGTGTCCCCACAAGAAGGCCGCCGCCGAAGCCGCCGCCGCCGAGGCCGCCGCTGCGGCACCCGCCGCGGAGTAGCGCCTCAGCGCCACCTCCAGCATCCCCGCGCCCGATCCTCATCCAGCGATGACGATCGGGCGCGAGTCGTCGCCCCCTGCCAGCAGCCGCCCAAGGACTGGGACCGGCGCCGCCAGCCAGGCCGTATTCCGGACCGAGTGCACTGAAGAGTATTCCCCACCGCTGGCGAATACTCTCAGGCGTGGTCCTCGCGGCCACCTTGCAAGGCCGTCTTTCGACGAATGGCCCGCCTGGCATGGGCATTGCACAGCTCACAATGAGCTCACAGGCCACGAAGGCCACAAGCACTGAACGGAGCGCCCGATGCCTCTCTCCATCGCCCTCGCGTGTCTCCTGGTCACCGGCGCCCTCGCCGGGGATGGCCCCTTCGGGCTCGCGGACGACGCGCTGGCGGTCAACCCTGGCCTGGCCTCCCTGGACGCTCGCGTTCGTGAGCTCGAGGCCCTGGCCAGCACAGCGGACGCCTGGCCTGACCCCATGGCCGCGCTCGAGTACTCCAACGTGCCCACCACGAGCTGGGCGCTGGACGGGCACCCCATGGCTGGGCTGCAGCTCAAGGCCCAGCAGACCATCCCCTTCCCCGGGGTGAGTTCGCTGCGGGCGGAGGTGGCCGAGTCCAGGGTGGAGGTGGCCGAGGCCGAGCTGGCCGAGGCGCGCCTGCGCCTGGTGCGGGCGGTGGAAGAGAGCTGGTGGCGTCTGGTCCTGGTCCGCCAGCTCCGCCAGATCACCCGGGAGCACGTCGCCCTCACCGAGGATCTGGTGGGCGCCGTGCGCGCTCGCTACGAGATCGGCGCCGCGGGCCAGCACGCGCTGGTCCGGCTGGAGCTGCTGCGCGACGAGCTGCGAGACTCGCTGCTGGACTTCGACCGGCAGGAGCAGCAGATCGAAGGGGCGCTGGCAGCCGCTGCCCACCGCCGCAGCCTGGACGATCTCACCACGCCCGACACCGTCGCCGCGCGGACGCTCCGGCCCGACGACGGCGTGGAGGCGTGGCTCGTGCTGGCCGAGCAGCGACGCCCGGCCCTGGCTCAACTCGAGGCCATGGAGCGCAGCGCCGAGCTCCGCGCCCGCCTGGCGCGACGGGACGCCAAGCCCGATCTGACGGTGTGGGCCGGCTACCGGGTGCGCACCGTCCAGACCGCGACCGACCCCGGCACCGATCTGGCGTCCCTGGGTCTCTCGGTACCCCTGACCATCCAGTCCGCGCGGGTCGGGCGCGGCGCCGAGTCCGCAGCGCTCGAGGCCGCTTCGCAGGCGCGCTGGCAGCGAGAAGCCCAGCTCGACGCCATCCACGCCGATCTGATCTCGGCCTGGGCCGCGTGGCAGCGCGCCGAAGGCAAGGCACAGACCTACACCGACCGTCTGCTCCCGGCGGGCCAGCAGGCCCTGGCCACCACCCTCGCCGACTATCGGGTGGACAAGGCGGACTTCGCCAGCCTGTACCAGGCCGAGGTCCAGCTGTTGAACCTGGAGCGGGCCCGCCTGGCCGCCGTCGTCGAGACCCACCTGCAGCAGGCCGCCGTACGCGCGATCACCGGGGACACCACGCGCCCCACCGGAGCCGACCGATGAACCGCCGCTTCCTCACTCTCATGGTCCTGGTCAGCATCATCTTGGCCTTCGTCGTGTCCTGCGACGGAGGCGCCACCGGGGACCAGGCCGACCAGGCCGAGGCCGACCAGCTCTGGACCTGTGGCATGCACCCGCAGGTGATCGAGGACCACCCTGGCATCTGCCCCATCTGCGACATGAACCTGACACCGATGAAGATGCGCGGCGACGAGGGCGAGCCTCCCCCCGACGGCGAGAGGGTCATCTCCCACTGGGTCGCCCCCATGGACCCCAACTTCGTCTCTGACAAACCTGGCAAGTCCCCCATGGGCATGGACCTGGTGCCCGTCTACCAGGACGAGCTGAACGCCGGGGGCAACGGCATGGTCACCATCGATCCCGTCGTGGTCCAGAACATGGGGGTCCGCACCGAGGTGGTGCAGCGCCAGACCATCTTCCGGCACCTGCGCACCATCGGCGAGGTGCAGGTGGCCGAGGACGAAGTGAGCGTGGTCAACCTGCGCTTCGACGGCTGGGTGGAGCGCATCTTCGTGGACAAGACCGGCGACGAGGTCACCGCGGGGCAGCGGCTCTTCGAGATCTACTCCCCTGAATTGGTCTCGGCTCAGGAAGAGTACCTGCTGGCGCTGGGCAGCCAAGGCGCCGACAGCCCCCTGGCGCGCTCCGCCCGCCGCAAGCTCGAGCTGTGGGACATCAGCGCGCGGGACATCGACGCCGTGGCCAGCTCCGGCGAATCCGCCCGCACCATCACCATCCGCGCCCCCTCGGGGGGCTTCGTGCTGCACAAGAACGTGGTGGAAGGCGCCCGGGTCAAGGCGGGCCAGGATCTGTACCGCATCGGCGATCTGGCCAGCATCTGGGTCGAGGCCGAGGTCTACGAGTTCGACGCCCCCTGGGTGGCCCTGGGCCAGCCCGCTCAGATGGAGCTGAGCTTCCAGAAGGGCACCATCATCGAGGGAGAGGTGGCCTACATCTACCCCACCCTCAACCCCAAGAGCCGCACCCTGCGGGTGCGCCTGGAGTTCGACAACCCGGGCTTGGGCCGACCTGCGGCGACCCAAGCCGGGGCCATTGGAGCCGACGGCGCCGCGGACGCCGCGGCTCAACGCCCCCGGCCCATTCTCAGACCTGGCCAGTTCGCGACCGTGTATGTCCAGTACCGGCGCCAGGAGGACACCATCGCGGTGCCCACCGAGGCCGTGATCCACACCGGCGAGCGCGAGCTGGTCTTCGTGGCCCTGGGCCAGGGCCGCTTCGCCCCGCGGGAGGTGACCACGGGCCTCATCGCGGACCACCGCCTGACCGAGGTGCTCAACGGGCTGAAGCCAGGCGAGGTCGTGGTGACCTCGGGCCAGTTCCTCATCGACAGCGAGAGCCAGCTGCAAGAGGCCGTCCAGAAGCTGCTGGCCCTACGCGCTGCGGATGGAGGCGATGGAGCGGAAGACGACGAGGTCGCCCCCACCCCGACCACGGTAACCTCCTGCCCCATGCACCCCGAGCACGTCCAGGCCGGGCCCGGACGCTGCCCCGACTGCGGCATGTTCCTCGA
The DNA here is from genome assembly GCA_937912125.1 of uncultured Pseudomonadota bacterium. GTDB lineage: Bacteria > Myxococcota_A > UBA796 > UBA796 > JAFGLY01 > CALDOK01. Next base: position 50,172 of record CALDOK010000346.1, on the reverse strand, counting down.
AGAGCGGGACGGCACGCCAGATGAGCTCGCGGCTGTGTACGGCACCACGACCGCCGCCTACACCTGCCCCATGCACCCCGAGGTGCAGAGTGAGCGACCCGGCAAGTGCCCCACCTGCGGCATGTTCCTCGAGGCCACGGCGGGGGGCCCCTACACCTGCCCCATGCACCCGGAGGTGGTCAGCGAGCGCCCCAGCAAATGCCCCACCTGCGGCATGTTCCTCGAGGGTGCGCCCAGCGCCGACCCCAAGCACCAGCATTAGGAGCGCACCATGATCGACAAGATCATCGAAGGCAGCGTTCGAAACAGGTTCTTCGTCATCCTGGTGACGGTGATGGTGGCCGCGGCGGGCCTCTGGGCCCTGAAGACCACCCCCGTCGACGCCATCCCGGACCTGAGCGACATCCAGGTCATCGTGCTGACCGAGTACCCCGGCCAGGCCCCCGGCGTGGTGGAGGACCAGGTCACCTACCCGCTGACCACCGCCATGCTCAGCGTGCCCTACGCCAAGGTCGTGCGCGGCTACAGCTTCTTCGGCTTCTCGCTGGTGTACATCATCTTCGAGGACGGCACCGATCTGTACTGGGCCCGCTCCCGGGTGCTCGAGTACCTCAACTTCGTCAGCGGTCGCCTGCCCCAGGGCGTCTCTCCTCAGCTGGGCCCCGACGCCACCGGCGTGGGCTGGATCTACGAGTACACCCTGACCGACTTCTCCCCCCGGGCCGAGGTCTTGCGTGCCGCGCTGGATGTGGACGGCGACGGCGCCGTGAGCCAGGCCGAGCTGCCCAAGCCCGCCGACAGCATCGAGGTGAACAAGAAGAGACGAGACGTCTACACCCCCGGTCAGCTCGAAGAGCTGTTCGGTGTGGATGCCCCCGTGGGCGCCAGCGACCCCGAAGAGTTCCTGGTCGACGCCCTGCGCTTCGTGGTGGAGGCCTTCGACCGGGACAACGACGAGCGCATCTCGGCTGCAGAGCTGCACCAGGCGGCCAACTTCCGGGGCCTCGACCTCAGCCAGCTGCGCAGCCTGCAGGACTGGACCCTGCGCTACGACCTGATGAGCCTCGAGGGCGTGGCCGAGGTGGCGTCGGTGGGCGGCTTCGTGCGCCAGTACCAGGTCGAGGCCGACCCCGAGAAGATGCGGGCCTTCGGTGTCTCCCTGGGCCAGGTGCGCACCGCCATCCAGCGCTCGAACCTGGACGTGGGCGGGCGGCTCATCGAGATGGCCGAGCACGAGTACATGGTGCGCGGCCGCGGATACATCAGCTCGGTGGAGGATCTCGAGGCGGTCCCGGTGGGCGTGGACACCGACACCCACACCCCCATCCTGTTGAGCCAGGTGGCGCGCATTCAGCTGGGCCCCGAGGGCCGCCGCGGCATCGCGGAGATGAACGGCGAGGGCGAAGTGGTCACGGGCATCGTGCTGCTGCGCTACGGCGAGAACGCGCTGGAGGTCATCCATCGGGTCGAGGAGCGGCTGGACACTCTGAAGAAGAGCCTGCCCCCCGGGGTGGAGGTCCACGTCTCCTACAACCGCGCCGGGCTCATCGAGCGGGCCATCGCCACCCTCGAGGTCAAGCTCCTGGAGGAGATGCTCGTCGTGGCGCTGATCTGCGTGCTCTTCCTGCTGCACATTCGCAGCGCCCTGGTCGCCATCTTCACCCTGCCCGTGGGCGTGCTGATGGCCTTCCTGATCATGCGTATCCTGGGCATCAACGCCAACATCATGAGCCTGGGGGGCATCGCCATCGCCGTGGGGGTGATGGTGGACGCCTCGGTGGTGCTGGTGGAGAACCTGCACAAACACCGGGAGCGACACCCGGATCGAGGCCAGCTCGAGCTGGTGATCGGGGCCTCCAAAGAGGTGGGGCCCGCCCTGTTCTTCTCCCTGGCCATCATCACCGTCAGCTTCCTGCCGGTGTTCACCCTCGAGGCCCAGGAAGGCCGCCTGTTCAAGCCCCTGGCCTGGACCAAGACCTTCGCCATGGGGGCCTCGACCATCCTCTCCATCACCGTGATCCCGGTGCTGATGTACTACCTGGTGCGCGGCCGCATCCTGAGCGAGGACAAGAACCCCCTGTCCCGGTTCTTCATCGCCATCTACCGGCCCATCATCCACCTCGTCCTGCGCAGGCCCCGGGCCACGGTGCTGGCCGCGGTGGCGCTGCTGAGCATCACCCTGCTGCCCTACAGCCAGCTGGGCAGCGAGTTCATGCCGCCCCTGAACGAGGGCGACCTGCTGTACATGCCCACCACGCCGCCGGGCATCTCCATCACCAAGGCCCGTGAGCTGCTGCAGCAGACCGACAAGGTCATCGCGAAGCACCCCCAGGTGAAGCATGTGCTGGGCAAGGCGGGCCGCGCCGACACCGCCACCGACCCCGCACCCCTGACCATGATCGAGACCACCATCATCCTGACGGATCCCGACACCTGGCCCGAGGGCACCACCATCGAGACCATCGCCAAGGATCTGAACGTGATGGTGGACTTCCCCGGCGTGACCAACGCCTGGACCATGCCCATCAAGACCCGCATCGACATGCTGGCCACGGGCATCAAGACCCCCATCGGCATCAAGCTGCTGGGAGACGACCTCGAGGAGCTCGGTGCCATCGGCGCGCGCATCGAGGCGGTGGTGCGGGAGCTGCCCGGCACCTCCAGCGTCTACTCGGAGCGGGTCACCGGGGGCAACTTCATCGACATCGACGTGCGCCGGGCCGACGCCGCCCGCTACGGCCTGGCGGTGGCGGACGTGCAGGACGTGGTGCGCTCGGCCATCGGCGGCATGAACGTGACCTGGACCGTCGAAGGCCTCGAGCGCTACCCCGTCAACCTGCGCTACCCCCGGGAGCTGCGGGGCGACATGGAGGCCCTGAGCCGGGTGGCTGTGCCCACTCCCATGGGCCACACCGTGCCCCTGTCCCACGTGGCCGACGTCAGCATCTCGAAGGGCCCCCCGGCCATCAAGAGCGAGAACGCGCGGCGCACCGCTTGGATCTTCGTGGACCTGGACAAGGAGACCCGCGAGGGCCGCGACCTGGGCGGCTACGTCAGGGCGGCCAAGCAGGTGGTGAAAGAACAGATCGAGCTCCCGACCGGGGTCAGCATCGTCTGGTCCGGCCAGTACGAGTACATGGAGCGGGCCTCGAAGCGGCTGGCGGTGGTGGTGCCCCTGACCCTGGGGCTCATCTTCATCCTGCTGTACGCCCACTTCCGACGGGTAGGCGAGACCGCCATCGTCATGGCCACCCTGCCCTTCGCCCTGGTGGGCGGCATCTGGCTGATGTACCTGCTGGGCTTCGAGATGAGCGTGGCGGTGGGGGTGGGCTTCATCGCCCTGGCCGGCCTGGCCGCCGAGACCGGCGTGGTCATGCTCGTCTACTTGGAAGAAGCCATCGACCGCTTCCGGGACGAAGGGCGCATGAACAGCCTCGAGGATCTGAAGGAGGCCATCATGGAGGGCGCCGTGGACCGCGTGCGCCCCAAGCTGATGACCGTGGCCACCACCCTGATCGGCCTGCTGCCCATCATGTTCGGCACCGAGACGGGGACCCGGATCATGAAGCGCATCGCGGCCCCCATGGTGGGCGGGCTCATCTCGAGCACCATCCTGACCCTGGTGATCATCCCGGCGGTCTACCTGCTGTGGCGCTGGTTCCTGATGCGCAGGGCGCAGCGCAAGGCCCAGGCGGCGGGCTAGGGCCACCGGAGCACTCACGCGGCGAAGGTCGAGGCTCGGCCGTACCCTCCCCCCCACACACCCCGGCTCGCTCCTGGCCACACTCAGGGCTCCAGTGGTACGAAGCCTCATCCGACACGCGCCGCCGAGGAAGCCGCCATGTCCCCCACCCTCCTGCTCCTCACCCTGCTGGCCTGCGACGACGGCGCCCACCTCCGTCCCGGCGGCTCCTCGGACGACACCGGCGAGCTACCCGACGCTGGCGCCTTCGCGGTGGCCTGCGAGCTCGACCCCGTCCCCGAGTACGAGCTCACCACCCTGCGCGTGGGCCCGGACGGGGCGGTGTACGGGGCCGACGTGGGCGGGGTGCTGTACCGCTACGAGCGGGTGGACGATGGTGCCGGCTGTAGCCTGGAGGGTGTGGCCATCTGGGACCAGGGGGGCCTGGACACGGTGACCGACTTCGATCTGGACGCCGACGGCAAGGTCTACGCCCTGATCTTCTACAGCGGGCTTGCGGTGCTCTCTCCAGCAGGCGATCTGCTGTTCGAGTGCGAGATCCCCGCAGGCCACGGCATCGCCGTCACCTCCGCTGGCGACCGCCTGTACTCGGTGAGCATCGGGGACGAAGCCCTGAGCTGGGTGGAGATCGAGGACCAACGCTGCATCCCCGTAGAGCAAGGCGTCAGCCTGCCACAAGCCATCGGTACGGCGCCGTCCGTGGACGGTGATCTGCTGGCCGTGGACAGCCACGACCCCAGCTCGACCCTGGCCCCTGGCGTCCTCATCGACCCCAGCGACGGCAGCATGGTCCAGGAGCTCGGCCTGGGTACCGCCGGCGATGGCGAAGAGCTGGTGGCCATCAGCGACCTGCTCCCCACCGGCGACGGCTACTGGGCGGCGGGCTCACCCGGCGGTGATCTGTGGCACATCGCCAGCGACGGGGACATCGACGGCTACTACGATGTGGAGGGCCTGCTGCCCGTCGCCGGCGACCCGGACCCCACCCTCAGCCTCCACTCGGTGGCCTACGGCGGCGATGACCCCAGCTACCTGAGCGCCGGGTTCATCGACGTACAGGGGGTCTGGACCATGGAGCTCACCCCATAGACCCCATAGGTTACGTCAGCTCCTCCGAGGGATGCAGCGGCTCCGAGCGTCGCTGTGGAGGCCACATGAAGAATCCGCGCTATCTCTCCGGACTCACCCTGTGCCTCACCACTGCCCTCGGCTGTACCGGGGCACCCGGTGACGACACCCAGCCCACTGGGGACAGCCCAGGCGACACCGCGACGGCCTTCCTCGCGTTCGATGTCACCCCCGCCGTGGACATGCCCACGGTGATGGTGGTGACCGGCACCAGCGAGCTGCCCCTGAACACATGGCTGGAGGTCAGCGATGACGAAGGCGCCACCTGGACCACTCCGGCGCTGACCACAGAGGGCGAAGAACACCTGCACCTACTCCGCGGCCTGCGGCAGGACAGCGACTACGGCATCCGCCTCCTGGGGAGCGACGGCGAGACCGTCCACAGCAGCGCCACCCGCAGCGTCCACACCGGGACCTTCGACCCCGCCCCCCCCCTGGTCCAGGTCGAGGTCCTCGATCCCGACACCGCCACGGATCAGCTCACCGTCGTCACGGTGTTCCAGGACGCAGCCTCCGCGCCCCACCCCGCCATCCTGGACAGCCAGGGCCGCTACCTCTGGTACAGCGCCAGCTTCGAGACTCTCAACACCCGCCTGTCTGCGGATCGCAGCGGCATCACGGTCCACCGTGGCGCCAACGGTGCTGACGATGACGGGATGCTCGACCTGGTGGGCTTCGACGGCACCAGGCTCCGTTCCACGGCCGTTCGGGGCAGCCACATGACCTACGTGGAGCCAGAGCCAGGGATCTACGCAACCTTCGGCTGGTCCGTGGGGACCCTCCCCGAAGAGGACCGCCGCTATGCGGTGGACACCCTGGTGGAGGTCGGCATCGATGGGGAGCAGCGCACCCTCTGGAGCCCCGTGAACGAGCCCGGCATCCTCCTGGGGGAGGCCTGGACGGAGAGCACCTACCCCGACGACCCGGAGCGCGAGGACTGGACCCACTTCAACTCCCTCGCCTACGACGCGGATCGGCATCTCTACATCGTGGTGTCGGCGGTCTTGAACGCGGTCTTCGCCGTGAACCGGAGCGACGGTACGCTGGCGTGGACCCTCGAGGCGGACGGTGGGGACTTCGCCCTGGACGACAAGGCCACCCTCATCGACCGTCCCCACAGCGCCCAGCTCGTCGAAGGCGGGGTCCTGATCTTCAACAGAGGCCCGATGGAGGGCTGCTCGGAGGCCGTGGAGATCGCCCTGGACGAGCACGCCATGCAGGCCACCGTGCGTTGGCGCCACGTCTCCGCCGAGTGCTACAGCGTGAAGTGGATGGGCCAGGCCGAGCGCCACGCCCTGGGCGCCACATCCATCACCTGGGCCACCGCAGGGGTGATGGACCAGCTGGACTCCGACGGCAGCCTGACCCGACGCCTGACCCTGCAGAGCGGGGGCGTGTTCGGCTTCGGCGAGATGGCAGACAGCCTGTACCCCTCCAAGCCCGACGCCGGCGAACCTTAGCCAGCCAGCTCCAGCACCACCACCACCCTCGGGATGGGAAGGTCGCACCGGTCGCACCACAGGGACAGCAGCCAGCTGTGCTCGCGATCGAGCCCCGGCCAGGAAGTGGACCCCATGAGGTCCCCCAGCCGGACCGACTGACCGTCCGAGGGTGCACCGCTCCAGCGCGCCTCCGACAGACTCTGGAGCTCCATCAGCGAGAGGGGCAGTTCGTCCAGCGGCACCCCGTAGCGGTCCAGCGAGACCCGATCTACCAAGGCCAGCCCCTGGTCGGACCCCAGGGCGTCGCGGTCGAGACCTGACCAGTCCACGCCCACATCAGGGCCCGGCGCGACGCCGAGGGGTGTCGCAGCGCCGAGCGCCACCGAAGCCTCCAAGGAAGCAGTCTGGGGGTCAAAGACCAGGGAGGTCGCGGTGGCCTGTTCGCTCGGGATCGCCAACGCCAGGGATCGCAAGCCCACGCCATCCCCGCCATTCAGCGCCACCATCCAGGTGCCGCTGCCCTCGACGAAGTCGCTGTGGGGGATCACCACATGTCCCAGGATCTCGAACCCCGACAGGGAACAGCTGGTGCCCGCAGGCACCTGGGAGGCCAACAGGCTGACGTCGTACTGAGGGAGCTCGTCGGACGCCAGCCCCTCGAGGATGGCCTGAGGCTCGAGGCTGTGGAAGACCGCGAGGGTGAGGTCCGCGACATCGCTGCTGGGGTCCATGCCGCGACCCGCCAGATCCACATCCAGCAGGCTCCAGTCCAGCAGGACGTCCGCACCCGCGGCCAAGGTGACAACGGGAGCGTCCAGGGCCACGTCGAAGGCGGGCGCGTGCTCGGCTGTGATGCCGCAGCTGCCGCACCCTGGAGCGGGCCGCCCTGAGTCAGGGGAGGACGGGCAGCCCACGGCCAGCGAGATGAGCGCAGCGAGGCTAGACGAGCAACCCACGGGCAGCCTCGATCACGGCCTCGACGCTCAGGCCCAGGGCCTGGGCCACCTGCTTGCCCGGAGCGGACAGGCCGTAGCGGTCGATGCCCACCGAGGCGCCCTCGAGGCCCACGTAGCGCTCCCAGCCCTGGGTGATGCCGGCTTCGACGCTGACGCGGGGCACGCCCGCGGGCAGGACCTCGATCTTGTAGGCGCGATCCTGGGCATCGAACAGCTCCCAGGAGGCCAGGTTGACCACCCGGGTGGACACACCGCCGGCCTCGAGCTCCACCTGCGCCGCGAGGGCCAGGGCTAGCTCCGAGCCGCTGCCGATGAGCACCATGGCGGGGGCCGCGCTGGCCTCGCTCACCACATAGCCGCCGCGGGCGAGGCCTTCGGCCGGCCCCATGACAGTGCGGTCGAGCACGGTGAGGCCCTGCCGAGTCAGGCACAGGGCGGTGGGACCGTCGCTGCGCTCCATGGCCACCTTCCAGGCGACGGCGGTCTCGGCGGCGTCGGCCGGGCGGATCACCGTGAGCCCCATGATGGTGCGCATGGCCATGAGGTGCTCGATGGGCTGGTGGGTGGGGCCGTCTTCGCCCACGAAGATGGAGTCGTGGGTGTAGACGTAGACCACCGGCAGCTTCATGAAGGCGGCCAGGCGCACGGCGGGGCGCATGTAGTCGTGGAACACCATGAAGGTGCCGCAGAAGGGCCGCACGCCGCCGTGCAGGGCCATGCCGCTGCAGACGGAGGCCATGCCGTGCTCGCGGATGCCGAAGTGGATGTTCCGCGCCTGGAAGTCGCGGGAGGTGACGTCGCCGCCGCCGGGCAGGTAGGTGCAGTTGGAGCCCGCCAGGTCGGCCGAGCCACCCACCAGGGACGGCACCGCCGCGGCCACCGCTGCCAGAGCGGCACCGCTGGCCTTGCGGGTGGCCACCGAGGCACCAGCCTCGTAGCTGGGCCACTGGACGTCTTCGAGCCAGCCGGAGACATCGGCCGAGAGGAAGGCGTCGAGCTCGGCGCTGCGGCCGGACAGGGCCACCCGCTGCTTCCAGGCCGCCGAGCTGGAGGCGCGCTCGGCGTCGCGCTCACGGAAGCGAGCGACGACCTCGGCGGGCACCGCGAAGTGCTCGTCGGGGTTCAGGCCCAGGTTCTGCTTGGTGAGGCGGACCTCATCGACACCCAGGGGGGAGCCGTGGGAGGCGGACTTGCCCGCCTTGTTGGGCGAGCCGCGCCCGATGATGGTGCGGCAGCAGACCACCGAGGGGCGGGGATCGACCAGCGCGGCCTTGATGGCGCTGGCGATCTGGCCGTGGTCGTGACCATCGACCACCTGGACGTGCCAGCCCAGGGCCCCGAAGCGCGCGACCCGATCCTCGGAGAAGGCCAGCCCGGTGGAGCCGTCGATGGTGATGCTGTTGTCGTCGTACAGCGCGATCAGCCGGCCCAGCTCGAGATGCCCCGCCAGGGAGGCGGCCTCGTAGCAGACGCCCTCCATGACGTCGCCGTCGCCGCAGAGCACCCAGGTGCGGTGGTCGCAGACCTCGGCGCCGAAGCGCTCGCGGAGCATCCGCTCGGCCATGGCCATGCCCACGGCGTTGGCGAAGCCCTGGCCAAGGGGACCCGTGGTGGTCTCGACCATGGCGACCTCGCCCACCTCGGGGTGACCGGTGGTGCGCGCGCCCAGCTGCCGGAAGTCCTTGATCTCGTCCAGGGACAGATCCACCCCGCTCAAGTGCAGCAAGCCGTAGAGCAACATGGAGCCGTGGCCGCCGGACAGCACCAGGCGATCGCGATTGGGCCAGTCGGGCCAGGCCGGGTCGTACCCGAGGAACCGAGTCCACAGCACGTAGGCCACATCGGCCATGCCCATGGGCAGGCCGGGGTGCCCGGAGTTGGCCTTCTGGATGGCGTCGATGGCCAGTCCGCGGAGGGTGTTCACACTGAGCTGATCGATGGCTGCCATGGGGGACTCCCCTGAACCGGGTGGAAAGGAGGCGCTAATAACCTCACCACCCACGGGGAGCCTGTGGCATTCGGACCTGCCGATCCCCAGGCGCGGATCAGCGCAGCCGTTCGTAGGGCACGAAGAAGGTGCGGGCGTAGATCTCGAACCAAGCATCGGCGCCCTCGCCGATCTCCTCGACGGTGAGCAGGCGCCCGCCGCTGGCCTCATCGAGGATGTTCAGATCCCCATCCACCGCGAAGGCTCGCCCGTAGTGGCCCTGGATCTCCTCGCCCGCCGCGCCGTCGGCGGTGTCGTCCTCCCGGTAGACCACCCGCCCATCGATCCGGGAGTTCAGCCCGAAGTAGTAGGGCGCCCCCCCGGCCTGCCAGTCCTGCTCGAGGTCTTCGAACCAGCCCCTCAGGTACCCCTCCATGACGCTGTCCAGGTCGGTGCCGATCATCTCCATGCCCCACTGGGCCAGCATGGTGTAGAGCTGATCGTCCACCCAGTCGGGATCGAGATCCGGGCAGCCATTTTCCAGGGGCTCGAGGGCGATCTGCCAGTCCACCACGGCGCCGGGTTGGGTGCCCTGCTGGATGCTGGGGGTGTAGGTCATGGTGCAGGCGTAGTCGTCGGGGTTGGGCGTGTCGGTGGCCGCGTACTCCGGCTCGGTCAGCATCACCGTGAGCAGGGCCGGCCGCTGGCCGGAGGTGGTGGTCACCGGGTGCAGGTCGCCTTCGCTCAGGGCGCCTTGGAGGTTCCAGAGCATGCCCGCGACGTCGAAGCAGCCCGGGCAGTTCTCGTTCTCCCCGGTCTCGTCGATGACGGAGTCGCGGTCGCGGTCGGGGGTGCGGCAGGCGAACAGGGCGACGGTGGACAGCGCGGCGAAGGTCACGAGCGGGCGGGTCATGGGCGTCTCCGGCGACGTGTGTAGCGACGTGTGTAGCGACGTGTGTAGCGACGTGTGGCCCAGCGGGCACGGGCGTGCGTGGGCGGCAGGGATGAAGCATACCCACCCGGTGGGTGGATGCGTAGGGCCGCATGGATCCCCATGGCCCATCCCGTAGGCCCTGTGACAGGGAGGAGGGAGGCGTTATACGCCGCGGCCAGGCCCACCTCAGCGGCCTGCTCAGGAGTCGACATGAGCCGCCACGAACAGAGCATCACCTCCCGCGAGACAGACTACAGCGAGTGGTACCTCGACGTCCTCAAGGCAGGGCAGCTGTTCGACTACTCCCCGGTCAAAGGCTGCATGGTCATCCGCCCCCACGGCTTCGCCATCTGGGAGGCCATGAAGGACGACCTGGACCGCAGGTTCAAGGAGACCGGCCACGTCAACGCCTACTTCCCGCTGCTCATCCCCATGAGCTTCCTCTCCAAGGAAGCCGAGCATGTCGAAGGCTTCGCCAAGGAGTGCGCCGTGGTGACCCACCACCGGCTGCGGGCCTGCGAGATCGACGGCAAGCCCGGGGTCGAGCCGGATCCGACCTCGAAGCTCGAGGAGCCCCTGGTGCTGCGCCCCACCAGCGAGACCATCATCTGGAACATGTACCGGGACTGGATCTCCGGGCACCGCGACCTGCCCATCCTCATCAACCAGTGGGCCAACGTGGTGCGCTGGGAGATGAAGACCCGCCCGTTCCTGCGCACCACCGAGTTCCTGTGGCAGGAAGGCCACACCGCCCACGCCACCCAGGACGAGGCGGTCGAAGAGACGGTGAAGATGCTCGGTGTCTACGCCGACTTCGCCGAAGAGATCATGGCCATCCCGGTGGTCAAGGGCGTCAAGACGGCCAACGAGCGCTTCGCAGGCGCCCTGGACACCTACTGCATCGAGGCCATGATGCAGAACGGCTGGGCCCTGCAGGCGGGCACCTCCCACTTCCTGGGCCAGAACTTCGCCAAGGCCTTCGACGTCACCTTCCAGGACGCCGACGGCGAGCGCAAGCACGTCTGGGCCACCTCCTGGGGCGTGTCCACCCGCCTGGTCGGCGCGGTCATCATGGCCCACTCCGACGACACCGGGCTGGTGCTGCCGCCCAAGCTGGCCCCCATCCAGGTGGTGATCACCCCCATCTGGAAGGGCGAAGCCCAGCGCGACGAGCTGCTGGACTACGCCTATGGCGTGCGCGATGAGCTCAAGGCCGTGGGCATCCGCGTCCAGGTCGACACCCGCGACAACATGAAGCCCGGCGCCAAGTACTTCGAGTGGGAGCGCAAGGGCGTGCCCCTGCGCCTCGAGGTAGGCCCCCGCGACATGCAGAAGGAGTCCGTCTTCGCCGCCCGTCGCATCGGCGGCAAGAAGTTCCCCATCCCCGTGGCCGGCGTGGCCGCCCGGGTCCAAGAGGTCCTGGCCGAGATCCAGCAGGAGATGCTGGACAAGGCCCTGGCCTTCCGCCAGGAGCGCACCTACCGCTGTGACTCCTACGACGAGTTCCAGGGGCTGCTCGAGTCCCAGGGCGGCTGGTACCTGGTGCCTTGGTGCGACGACAGCGAGCAGGAAGACATCATCAAGGCCGAGACCCGCGCCACCGTCCGCTGCTACCCCCTCGAAGGACAGGAAGAGATCGAGGGAAAGGTCTGCTTCAAGACCGGAAAGCCCGCCACCCACATGGCGATCTTCGCTCGGTCCTACTAGCCCCGCTGGCCCACCCGCGGTCGGAAGAACCCGGTCCTCAGCGCGCCGCGCTTGCGCGCTTGGATGATCGCAGCCAAGCTGTCCGCATGGGAAAGGCGGCACGCACCATCCTCGTCACGAGCGCGCTGGCACTGGCCAGCTGCGGCCCCTCCGTGGTGCGCAGCGAGTACCACCGGCGCACCACGCTGACCAAGGCGATGGTGCCGGTCCCTCAGCCTCCCTTCCTCGACGGCCCCATGCCCGAGCCCACCAAGCTCGCCACCGAGGCCCGCCTGGTCTACGGCGCCTACCCGGGATCGCCCACCCGCTTCTCGGACAGCGGCTCCGCGACCTGGGTGCCCAGCTGGCACTTCTCCGGCCGCCTCAGCTACGGCCTGGCGACCTGGCTGGAAGCCGGGCTGGGGATCGGCGCGTCGGCGAACCTGGGCGGCCGGCCGCTGATGCGGGGCGTCGACGACCAGGGGCTCGAAGGCCTCGCCACACAGGCGGTGTTCGGACTGCGGATCATGGCGCCCCTGTACGAGTCGGTGAAGCTGGGCCTGGTGCTCGAGGGCGGGGCGCTGTTCTTGCCCACCTGGCGAGAGGCCATCGACGAGACCAGCGTCCGCTACGACGACAGCTACGCGCCGTGGTTCCAGGACTACGACACCACCTCCAGCAGCGCGCGTTCCATCCAGGCCCGGTACGGGCTGATCCGCACAGGGCCACAGATCAGCTGGACCTCGCCCCGGGGGCTCTACCTCGGCGTCGGCGCCATCCTGGTGAGCCATCCCCACATCTCCGCCGTGCAGGAACAGGAGTGGTCTTGCAGCTGGACCGAGGACGAGCCCATCGGCTACGACTGCCCGGGACCGTCCGAGCCCAGCCGCGCATACCAGACCGTGATCTTCATGCCGACCGCGGCCGTGTCCGCCCCTCTGGGCCCCCTGCGGCTCCAGGCTCAGCTGCACCTGGGCTCCGGGACCGGCTCCATGGGTGCGAGCCTGGCCCTGCGAACCGACCTGCAAGCTGAGTAGGTGGACTGTCATGCCGCCCATCGCCATCGCCCTCCTCCTGACCGCTTGCACCCCCGCCGGGCCCGGCTTCGGAAGTGGGGGCGTCGGCTTGCCCGACACCGGGGCGTGGCGCGGCTCCACCGACACCTCGGACCAGCCCATCCAAGACGACGACCTGCTCGACTGCATGGGGCGCGCAGACATCCTCCTGTTCGGAGGCCTCGAGCCGCCCGACATCCAGGGCAGCTACAGAGTGGTGGGCGAGCTGGTGGCCAGCGACACGGACTACCCCGACGGCAGCCCCACCAGCGGCTCTCTGTGCCTCTCGGACCAGGACGGGGAACGGAGCATCTCGGTGCGTGAGTCGGCCTGGGGGGCGAGCTCGGAGAGCCGCTGGGCCGAGGTGCATGGCTACGCCGACAACTTCTTCGTGTGGATGGAGCTAGAGGGTGCCGACCCCCACGACCCCGACTGCCGCATCACCAGCCACGCGGTGATGGCCGGAGACGCCCTGGGAGGCGACCTGGTGTTCCGCACCGCCACCGTGCCGGTGGCGTTCGAGGACTGCGAGGCCTACGACCCCGACACCCTGGGGAGCTGCTGGGCCACACAGGCCAGGGCGACGCGCACGGGAGAGTGCGGCTAGCCGCTCTTCTTGCCCGTCCGCAGCTTGTTGCCGACCTCGCGCTTCACGCGGCTGGCCAGCACCGCGTCGTGCTCGAGCATGAAGCCCCGCACCACCCCGGGCTCCCACTCCAGCAGCTCGCGCAGGGCCCAGCTCAGCGCCTTGACCACCATGTCGTCCTTGTCGGCCGCCAGGGCTCGGCAGATGGGCAGGGTGCGGGGGGCGTCGCCCTTCCCTCCCCTGGCCTTCTTGTTCAGCGCCACCGTGGCCACCAAGGCCGCGCGCCGCTCCCAGCGATCGGCGGAGCCCGCCAGCGCCATGATCAGTGCATCGTCCACGCAGCCCCGCAGCCAGGACACGCCCAGGATCATCTCTCCCCACATGTCCACCGTGGCCCAGTTGTCCATGCCACGGCTCAGGGCCAGCAGCTCGTCGCGGGTCAGGCTGGCCAGGGCCGCCCGGTTGCCGGCCAGCAGCTCGTGGCCCACCTGGCGGGCCTCGAAGCTCCCCTCGTCGCCCAGGGCGAAGACCAGCGCCTTGACCTGCGCTGGCGGAGCCTCGCGGTGCTGCTTGATCAGGGCCTTCGAGATGACCCGCAGATCGGGCACACGCACGCCAAGCCCCCGCAGCGCCGAGGGCGCGGTGCGCTCGAAGGAGGCCCTTCGCTCTGGGGTGCCGAGGGCCTCGAGCTGAGAGACGATGCTGCGGACGCTGGCGGTGGGATCGGTGGGCACGGCTGGCTCGCGCGGTTGGGAAGCGATGGTCGAGCTGTCCTATCCCACCAGGAGCTCCAGAACGCGGCCGAGGACCGAGGGCCCCGTGCACCACCCGGAACCTCAGGCAGCGCTCGGGCTGGGGAGGGAAACTCCGCGGTTCCTTGATACGCTGCTGGCATGGCCCAGATCAACGTCACAGACATCGGGCGCGTCACCGAGATCCTCAGCGTGATGCGTAAGCACGGCTTCGGGCGCCTGGTGATCCAGGCGGGCCTGGGCCGCTACATGCCCGACGACGACGAGACCCAAGGCCAGAAGGCCCACTGGACCGTCCGCGTGCGCGAGGCCATGGTCGAGCTGGGCCCCACCTTCGTCAAGCTGGGCCAGATCCTGTCGGTGCGCCCCGACATCATCCCCGCCCGGCTGGCCGAAGAGCTCCAGCAGCTCCAGGACCGCGTGCCGCCGGTGCCCTTCCCCGCCATCCGCCGGGTGATCGAAGAAGATCTGCATGCGCCCATCGGCGACATCTTCGCCACCCTCGAGGAACAGGCCATGGCCTCGGCGAGCATCGCCCAGGTCCACCGCGCCACCCTGCCCGACGGCACCCCGGTGGCGGTCAAGGTCCGGCGCCCCGACATCGAGGCCGTCATCCAGGCCGACCTGCGCATCCTCTACACCCTGGCCCGCCTGGTGGAAGGACGCCTGGTCCTCCCCGGGGTCTACACCCCGGCGGCTGTGGTCTCGGAGTTCGACGCCGCGCTGAACCAGGAGCTGGACTTCTTCCGGGAAGCCGCCAGCTGCGACCGCTTCCGATCCTCCATCGCAGAGAAGCTCCCCGACGTGGTGGTGCCGCGGGTCTACCAGGCTCAGTCGGGCCTGCGGGTGCTCACCCTCGAGCTGCTCGTGGGTCGCCCCTTCCACAAGATCACCCCCGACGACCCCCAGGCCCACGCCTTGGCTCACAAGCTCATCGAGGCCAGCTACACCCAGGTCTTCGACACCGGCCTGTTCCACGGCGACCCCCACCCCGGCAACCTGCTGGTGCTGGACGACGGCCGCCTGGGCTACCTGGACTTCGGCCTGGTGGGCACCATCAGCGCAGAGATGCAGCAGGTGGTCTCCTCCATCTTCATGTCCATGGTCTTCAAGGACTCCGACGGCCTGGTGATGGCCTTCACCCGCGCCGGCGCCAGCCGGGGGCGGCTGGATCTCAAGGCGCTCAAGGCGGAGATCGAGCTCGAGATGGGCAAGATCCATGGCGCCTCGCTCATGGAGATGACCCAGAGCGCCAACCTGATGAACTACATCGAGATCATCACGCGGCATGGCCTGGTGATGCCCAAGGAGTACGCGGTCCTGGCGCGGACCACCAACCTGGTCTTCGGCATCTCCCGCAAGCTGCTGCCGGACTGCGACATCGTGGCCGAGGTCCGCCCCCTCGCCGAGCGCCTGGTCACCCAACAGCTGGCCCCCGATCACATCGCAGCGCAGGCCGCCAAGATGTTGCTGGCGGCCCGCTCTGGGGTCGCCCAGCTGCCCATGCAGGCCACGCAGCTGCTGTCGGACCTCGAGGCTGGGCGGGTGGAGATCAGCACTCGCAACCCCGACCAGGACGCGCTGCTCACCGAGATCCGGCAAGCGGGCCTGCGCATCTCCATGGCCATGTGCGTGCTCGCCCTCTCCACCGCGGGCGCCATCATGCTCAGCGCCGCCGAGACCCGCATCCTGGGGCTCAAGGCGGTGCCCGTGCTGGGAGTCCTGACCATCCTCGGATCGTCGGCCCTGTGGGCCATGCTGGTGGCCCACAGCCAGCTCGCAGGCCTGTTCAGCCTCGACGCCACGCGCCGTAGCCTGGGCGGCCTGCTGCGCTTCTTCTTCTCGGGGCTCGGGCGCAAGCACCGATAGCTATCAAGCGATCGCCGAAAAATTGACGGAGGTCGCCCCAGACCGATTGCACCGAGGGGGCTGCGGGCATATCGTCCGTGCCTCAGAACCCCGACCCACGCGCGCGCACGCGCGCACCCACGCCAACCAGTGGAGCCCGCATGAGCGCAAGCTACACCAACCCGCACTTCCTGCTGCGGCGGCTGCACTCTCTGCTCGGCCTGCTGCCCGCGGGGGGCTTTTTGTGCTTCCACATGTGGGAGAACTCTCAGTCCCGCTACGGCGCCGAGTACTACAACCACTACATCGTCGAGAAGATCCAGGGCATGAACTACGTGCACCTGGCCGAGATCTTCGCCATCGCGCTGCCCATCCTCTTCCACACCTT
The DNA here is from genome assembly GCA_937912125.1 of uncultured Pseudomonadota bacterium. Lineage (GTDB taxonomy): Bacteria > Myxococcota_A > UBA796 > UBA796 > JAFGLY01 > CALDOK01. The sequence continues at coordinate 33,767 of CALDOK010000346.1, read as the reverse complement.
CTACGGCATCGTGATTTGGTGGAAGGGCCGCAGCAACGTGATGCAGTACGGCTACATGCGAAACTGGGCCTGGTGGGTCCAGCGCATCTCGGGCTTCGCCATCTTCGCGTTCCTCATCTACCACGTGGGCTGGACCCGCATCTGGGCCGAGTTCGAGCCCGCTGCGGCCAAGGACATGTACGGCCGGATGCAGGATCTGCTGGCCAACCCCGCGGGCGCCATCGCCTACATCGCGGGCTTGACCTTCGCCCTGTACCACCTGTGCAATGGCCTGTGGACCATGGGCATCACCTGGGGGCTGCTCACCACGGCAAAGGCCCAGAAGCAGGCCCAGCTGGTGGCCCTCGGGCTGTTCGCCGTGTTGGTCTTCTTTGGCATCCACAGCCTGCTGGGCTTCGGCCTCTTCGGCCTCGAGCCCATGCTGTCCGTGAACCCCCTCACCGCCCACATCGGAGGCTGACATGGCAGCCAAGCAGAAGCCCGTGACCATCGTCGTCGGTGGCGGCCTGGGCGGCCTGTGGGCCACCCTGCGCATCGTCGAGGCCGGCTATCCGGTCAAGCTGTTCTCCCTCTTCGAGGTCAAGCGCTCGCACTCGGCCTGCGCCCAAGGCGGCATCAACGCCTGCATGGACCTCAAGGGCCAGCGCGACTCGGTGAAGCAGCACATCATCGATACCATCAAGGGCGGCGGCTACATCAGCGACCACCCGCCCGTCAAGACCATGTGCGAAGAGGCGCCCGGCATGATGCGCACCTTCGAGCGCATGGGCGTCACCTTCTCGCGCACCGCAGAAGGCCTGCTCGACCTGCGGCTGTTCGGCGGCGTCAAGAACAAGCGCACCCTCTTCGCGGGCGCCTCCTCGGGCCAGCAGCTGCTGTACGGCGTGGACGAACAGGTCCGTCGCTACGAGGATCAGGGCCTGGTGCAGAAGCACGAGTGGTGGGAGTTCCTCTCCATCATCAAGGACGAAGAGGGCCGCTGCCGGGGCATCACCGCCATGGACCTGCGCACCATGGAGGTCACCGCCTTCCCGGCCGACGCCGTGGTGCTCGCCACCGGCGGCCTGGGCCTGGTCTTCGGCAAGTCCACCAACTCCACCAACTCCACCGGCGCCGCCGCCGCCCGCGTCTACAAGCAGGGCGCCGACTTCACCCACGGTGAGTTCATCCAGTTCCACCCCACGGGCATGCTGGGCGAAGACAAGACCCGCCTGATGTCCGAGGCAGCCCGCGGCGAGGGCGGTCGGATCTGGGTCCCCAAGGACCCCACCGACCTGCGCGACCCCCGCACCATCCCCGAGGGCGAGCGCTTCTACTTCCTCGAGGAGTGGTTCCCCGCCTACGGCAACACCGTGCCCCGCGACGTGGCCTCCCGGGCCATCTGGAAGGCCGTCAAGAAGATGGGCCTGGGCATCGGTGGTCAGGACAAGGTCTTCCTGGACCTCACCCACCTGGACAAGGCCTTCCTTCGCCGGCGCCTGGGCGCCATCATGGAGATCTACGAGACCTTCAAGGGCAAAGATCCAGTGGACCACCCCATGGAGATCTTCCCCGCCGTGCACTACAGCATGGGCGGCCTGTGGGTCGACTGGGAGAAGGACGAGAACACGGGCGGCATGAAGATCGGCAGCCCGCGCAACCACCAGACCAACGTCCCCGGCCTGTTCGCCTGCGGCGAGTGCGACGGCATGTACCATGGCGCCAACCGCCTGGGCGCCAACTCGCTGCTGTCCGCCAGCTTCTCCGGCCGCGTGGCCGGTGAGTCCGCGGGCTCCTACCTCAAGGGCCTGAAGATCAAGCCGGTCAGCCAGGCTGTCGTGGACTCCGAGCTCACCCGTCAGCGGGAGATCAACCAGGGCCTGATGGCCTCGAGCGGCAGCGAGAACCCCTACGCCCTCCACCGCGAGCTGGGCGATCTGATGCGCGCCAAGGTGGGCATCGAGCGCGACAACGCCACGCTGGACGAGGCGCTGGACGGGCTCGAGGAGCTCCAGGACCGCGCAGAGAACATCGGCCTGGGCGAGAAGTCCGGCTGGGCCAACGCCTCGCTGCCCTATGCGCGCCAGGTCCAGGACATGATCGTGGTCGGCAAGATCATCGCCAAGAGCGCCAGGATGCGGGACGAGTACCGCGGCTCCCACTACAAGCCGGAGTTCGAGGTCAAGATGCCCGAGGACGCCTACCCCGGCGATCCGAAGTACGACGACTACATCGCCAAGTGGAAGGCCGGCAACGACAAGTGGCTCAAGGCCACCGTGGCCAGCCACACCCCCGACGGCCCCGCCATCAGCTACAAGCCGGTGGACACCTCGGTCTTGCCACCCACCCAGCCCCGCGACTACCGGTAGCAGGAGGTCCACACCATGTCCGACAAGAAGATCCGCTTCGAGATCAAGCGTCAGGATGGACCCAAAGCGGCCCCGTACTGGCAGAGCTTCGAGATCCCCTACGAGCACGGCCACAACGTCGTCTCGGCCCTGATGAAGATCCGGGAGACCCCGGTCACCACCGCGGGCCAGCTGGTCGAGCCCGTGCTGTGGGAGGCCAACTGCATGGAAGAGGTCTGCGGTGCGTGCTCCATGCGCATCAACGGCAAGCCCATGCAGGCCTGCTCCACCCTGATCGACAACCTCACCCAGCCCATCAAGCTCGAGCCGCTGACCAAGTTCCCCGTGGTGCGCGACCTGATGATCGACCGGCGGCGCATGTTCGACAACCTGCGCAAGGTCAAGGCATGGATCGACCTGGACGGCTCCTGGGACGTGGGCACGGGCGCTCCCCGCATCTCGCCCCAGGAGTGGGAGCTCAACTACAGCTTCTCCCGCTGCATGACCTGCGGCTGCTGCATGGAAGCCTGCCCCCAGTTCGGCCCGGACTACGACTTCGTGGGCCCGGCCCCCCTGGGCCAGGTGCGGCTTATGAACGCCCACCCCACGGGCAAGTACTTCGCCGCCGACCGCCTGCACGCCATCATGGGCGACGGCGGCCTGTCCGACTGCGGCAACGCCCAGAACTGCGCCGAGGTCTGCCCCAAGGAGATCCCGCTCACCACCGCCATCGGCCAGCTCGGCCGCCAGGTCACGGTGCAGCTGGTCAAGGATCTCATCGGCGGCTGATGCCGCAGGCGGGCCCCCCCCCTCCTGACACCTCGTTGACCCACTGCCGCCACCCCGCTCGCGACGCGTGGTAGTGTGGTCGCAGTCTGGACAGTTTTCCAGTCTCGGAGGTGGTGCCTTGACCCGCGGCGAGCACTCGACTGGCCCCACCCTCCAGGCCCACCACCTGGAAGCCGTCGGTGCCGGGGTGTCCGAGCCGGTGTTGATCATCGACGACTCCATGGTCGTGCGCTGGGGCAATCAGGCCGCCCGCCAGGCCTTCAAGACGGGCGAAAAGGGACTCGTAGGTCGCTGCTGCTACGAGGTCATCCGAGGCCGCAGGCGCCCCTGCGATCCCGCCAGCACCCTGTGCCCCATCGCCACCGTGCGGCTGAGCGGCGAGCCCGAGAGCTGCGAGGTGACCCTCGAGGACGCCCAGGGTAAGCGCGCCCCCTGGGTCCTGACCGTGCGGCCCATCCAGGGCTCGGGTCAGGAGCCCACGGAGTACGTGCTCACCCGCCAGGCAGTCCAGGCGCAGGCGGACGTCTGGGGCATCATCCAGCAGCAGTCCGACGACCTCGCGCTCATCCACAAGCTCATCGAGCTCGCCAACCAGGGCTGCGAACCCACGGAGCTGGTGGAGGCCTTCTCGAAGGGCGTGCGCGGATCGTTCGCCGCCAACTACACCTCTTTCTACACGCTGGACGCAGCGGGACAGAGCCTGGAGCTCGCCACCACGGGCATCCCCACCAACATCCAGCGGGGCATCGAGCGCATCCTGCAGGCCCCGATCCCCCGGGTGGTCGTTCCCCTCGAGCGGGCGCCGCTGCACATGGCCGCCCTCCACAGCCCGACCGCCGTGTTGGTCCCGGACCGCGCGGGGCTGTTGGCCCTGATGGCCGAGAACACCGACCAGAAGAAGATCCTCGAGGTGCTCACGCCGATCCTGCGGCTCATCGGCATGAGCTGTGGTGCGCTCATCCCGCTTCGGATCCAGGGCCGCCCCTTCGGACTCATCGCGGTGGGGCGCAAGGTACAGCTCACCGACGCGGAGATCCGACGGCTGCAGAACCTGGGAAACCAGATGGTGGGCATCACGGCTCGCCTCCAGCTGCAGGCCGAGCGCAGGCGCTTGACCCACCGCCAGACGCTGCTGCTGCAGGCGGTGGCCGAAGGAGTGCTGGGGCTCAACGGCGACGGCGAGGTGGTCTTCGCCAACGCCTCGGCGGGCACGCTGCTGGGCCGCAGTCAAGACCAGCTGCAAGGCCGGAGCATCCACGATTTCTGTGGCCAGAAGGCGCCGGACCAACAGAGCTGCGGTGATGCTTGTCCGGTCCACCGCACGCTCCGGGACCGCCGAGCTCACTACGAGGTCGAGGGCACCATCCGCAGCCTCGACGGCCTCCTGCGCCCGGTGCGCATGTCCGCCGTGCCCCTCGATGAGCCCGAGCTCAGCGTGGTGATCACCCTGCGAGACATCTCCGAGCAGCTCCACCACCGGGAGCAGGAGAGGCGCAGCACCGAGCGGCTGCGGCGGTCCTTCTCGGGCACGGTGGCAGCACTGCGACGGCTCGCCGAGATGCGCGACCCCTACACCGCTGGCCACGAGCGGCGGGTGGCCCAGCTCGCCCGGGCCATCGCCCAGCGCTTGGACCTTGACGAAGACGTGGTCGACATCGTGCGCCTGGCAGCCACCATCCACGACATCGGCAAGCACGCGGTGCCCGTGGAGATCCTCACCAAGCCTGGCCAGCTGAGCCCCCACGAGTGGGAGCTGATCCGCACCCACCCGATGGTGGGCTGGGAGATCCTCTCACAGGCCGAGTTCCCGGACCCCATCGCCACCATCGTGAGGCAGCACCACGAACGGCTGGACGGCTCCGGCTACCCCGACGGCCTGACCGACGAGGGCATCACCATGGAGGCCCGCATCATCGCGGTGGCCGATGTAGTCGAAGCCATGGCTTCCCACCGCCCCTACCGGGCCGCGAAGGGGCTCGAGGATGCCCTGTACGAGATCCAGCGCCACAAAGGCAGCCACTTCGATCCTCAGGTCGTCTCTGTCTGTTTGCGGGTGTTCCGACACGACGGGTTCAGCTTCGAGTAGGCCAGCCCCCTGCCGGCCCAGGAAGCGCCACGATAGTCCCTGGACAGCCCCGCACCGCTAGGATATCGCCCTTCCCGGCGCTTTTTCAGCGCCTTCGACCCGACCTGCCAAGCTGCACCACCGCAGGTCCCGGAGGCACCCGCCATGGCTGATCACAGAGCTGGAGCGCGGCGGTCTGGCCAGCTCCGCAGCGCCACGCAGGCGGTGCTGGTGATCTCCACCGATCATCGTGTGCTCTGGAGCAACGAGTCCGCACGAGTCCTGCTGGGTGACGGCCAAGAGCCCCTCAGCGGGCGGCGCTGCCACGCGCTGCTGTCCGGCAGCGACGCGCCTTGCCACGCCGCGAGCGGATGTCCCCTGCTCGCTGCGCTGCTGACGGGCCGGCCGGCCGCCTGCACCCTGCACGAGGCTCAGGCAGGGGCGGCTGCCCTGGCCGCGTCCATCCACCCCGTGCCCGGCCCCCAGGGTGAGGTCGAGGAGTTCGTGCTCACGGTGGCCAGGGAGCGCCAAGCCAGCCCCCCTGCTGGCCGCACCGCCGACGGCGACGACGAGCTGGCGCTGATGTTCACCCTCAGCGAGATGGACAAGCGCGGCTGCAGCCTCGCAGAGGTGGTCGAGCTGCTGGCCCGCTCCCTCTGCCGCGGACTGGATCGCCAGCTGGTGGCCATCTATCTACCCAGCCGCGACGCCCGGCACCTGGTGGTCGCGGGCAGCGCCTTGGCCCACACGCTCCGGCGACCTCTGGAGCAGGCCCTGGGCGGCAGCCTCCCCCGATCCCTCGCGGTCCCGCAGCGCTCGGACAGCGCCATCTGGCGAGCATTCCGGTCACCCCGCCCCACCGTGGTCAGCGGCGCGGTCCCCATGCAGCAGCTGGTCCTCGAGCATGCCCAGGCACCGGCGCTGCGTGAGATCTTGCCCGTGCTGCAGGCCAGCACAGCGGCGGGCGAAGCCCGGCTGATCCCCATCCGCAGCCAAGGCCAGCCCGTGGGCGTCGCGCTGCTGGCCGGGCAGTCGCCCCTCGAGCCTCACGCCCGCGACCGGGCCCACCGCAGCCTCGATGCGGCCGCCGATATCCTCCAGCGCAAGGTCAACCGCGACGAGCGTCGGCGTCTCCAGCGCCGCACAGCGGCCATCCTCTCGGCCGTGCAGGACGGCGTGATCGGCCTGGACACCGCTGGGCGCTCGAGCTTCGCGAACCGCTCGGCCATCGAGCTGCTGGGCTGGCACGAAGATCAGGTCGGAGGGCGCACGCTGCTCGAGCTGTACGCCCTGCCCGAGCCTCCTCCAGGGACCGACCCCGCCCTGTCCAGCCCCATCCTGCACGCCGTGCTCACGGGCACGCGCATCCACCAGGTCGAGACCACCATGCACCGCCGCGATGGCAGCGAGCTGCAGGTGGCGGCCTCGGTGGCTCCCATCGAAGAAGACGGCGAGCTCCGCGGCGCCGTGATCACTTTCTCCGACATCGGCCACCGCAAGCGGATGGAGGGCGAGCTGCACCGCAGCCTGGAGCACCTGCGCCTCTCCCTCTCGGGCACCGTGATGGCTCTGGGCCGCATGGCCGAGATGCGCGATCCCTACACCGCGGGCCACCAGCAGCGGGTGGCCCAGCTCTCCCAAGCCATCGCCGGGCGCATGGGGCTGCCCGAAGATCAGGTAGAGCTGGTGCGCTTGGCTGCTCTGGTCCACGACATCGGCAAGATCGGCATCCCCGTCGAGCTGCTCACCAAGCCCGGGCGCCTGGCGGACAACGAGTTCGAGCTCATCCGCACCCACACCACCGTGGGCTGGGAGATCCTGGCTCAAGCTCACCTGCACGAAGCCATCGCGGCCATCGCCCGACAGCACCACGAGCGCCTGGACGGTTCGGGCTACCCCGACGGCCTCGAGGGCACCCAGATCCGCCGCGAGGCACGCATCATCGCCGTGGCCGACACGGTCGAGGCCATGGCCTCCCACCGCCCCTACCGCCCCGCGCTGGGCATCGACGACGCCCTGGCGGAGATCTTCCGTCAGCGGGGCCGCCACTACGACCCCGAGGCCGTGGACGCCTGCATCCAGCTGTTCCGCGTCGGGGGCTTCACCTTCGCCCAGGACCTCCGATGACCCGTCCGCTCTGCGAGCTCGAGCCCAGCACCTGCCGCGCCCTCACCGGCATCTTCTCGGACCTGGACGACACCATCACCCACGACGGGCGCATCGTCCCCGAGGCCTTCCAGGCGCTGCACGAGGCCCGCGAGGCGGGGCTGCGCACCGTGCTCATCACAGGCCGGCCCGCCGGCTGGGTGGACCACCTGGCGCGCATGTGGCCCGTCGACGGTGTGGTGGGCGAGAACGGCGGGCTCTGGTTCTGGCACGACGGCGAGCGCCTGCAGCGCCGCTTCCTCCAGCCCCCAGAAGAACGCGCCGTCAACCAGCGCCGGCTGGCCGAGCTGGCCCACACCATTCTCGCCCTGGTGCCGGGCTGCGCCCTGTCGGTGGACCAACCCTACCGCGAGCTGGATCTGGCCATCGACTTCTGCGAGGACGTGCCCGCTCTGGGTGACGACGCCATCGACGCCATCGTGGCTGCCTTCGAGGCCGCCGGGGCCACCTGCAAGGTCAGCTCCATCCACGTCAACGGCTGGTTCGGGAGCTTCGACAAGCTCGAGGGTTGCCGCCGCTTCCTGGCCGAACGCTGGGCCCAGGACCTCGAGGCCGCCCGCGACCACTGGGCCTACTTCGGCGACTCGGCCAACGACGAGCCCATGTACGCGTACTTTCCCCACGGCGTCGGCGTGGCCAACATCGCGCGCTTCCTGCCCCGCATGGCCCACCACCCCGGCTACATCACCGCAGCCGAAGGCGGCCATGGCTTCGCCGAGGGCCTGCGCCACATCCTGGCCAACCGCTAAGCCACCCGCCCCGGCAGCGCGCTGCCCTGCATCCAGGCCGTGAGGACGGCCTCGAGCTCGGTGGCGATGTCGATGTGGAGCCTGGGGTGGAACCCCGCCGCGTGGGGCGTGAGCAGCACCCGTGGGTGGCTGGCCAGCTGCTGCAGCCCTGGCCAAGGCTCCCGGGGGAAGACGTCCAACGCCAGACCACCCAGGCGCTCGACCTCGAGCTGAGCCAGGGCCGCGGTGAGATCCAGCACGCCGCCCCGGGCCGTGTTGACCAGGAGCAGATCGGGCCGCGCGGAGCGCAGCAGCGAGCCATCCAGCACCGGCGGGGCCCCCCGCTCGTGACGGCAGTGCAGGCTGACCAGGCGGCAGCGGGAGAGCATGGTGGCCAGGCTGACGGCCTGAACCCCTGCAGGCACGCCAGCGGGGTCGTGGCCCAGCAGCTCACAGCCCAACCCCGCCAGCAGCTGGGCCACGCGTGCCCCGATGACCCCTAGGCCGATGAGGCCCACGGGCTCGTCCGCGATGCGGGCGAGGCCCAGCTCGGGCAGCTCGGTCCGCGCCCAGTGCCCCTGCTGGGCGGCGTGCTGCAGCACCGGCAGCCCCCGCAGCATGCTCATGCCCATGGCCAGCGCGGACTGGGCAACCGCTTCGGCGCGGGCGAGGGGCATGCGGGCCACGGCGACCCCCCGGGCGACCGCAGCGGGAACGTCGATGTGATCGTAGCCGGAGGTGGTGGTGATCAACAGGCGACAGCGGCTGGCCACATCCAGCTCGGCCGGGCCGACCCGGGTGAGGCTGGTGACCACCACCACGTCGGCATCTGCGAGGACGCCCACCGGCGCCCCCTGAGGCTCGGCACGGTACCCGACGCCCAGCCGATGGGCCACCTGCGCCTCGAGGTCCAGGCCCTCGGGGCGTTCGTAGGGGCTGCTACCCCAGCGCACCAGGAAGGGCCGACCCACGGCTCACACTCGGATCTGGCGGTCGCTGCGGCGCTTGCCGATCTCGACCACCTCGAGGCGCTCGGCCAAGGCCTCGCAGGCGGCCGGTTCCACGTGGGCCACCTCGATCCGCTGCATGTTGTGCAGGCCACAGGCGGCGGCGAAGGCGATGGCCCGACGCGGACCTCGGCCCATGGCGAAGATCAGGCCAGCCAGCAGGGCGTCGTCTGCCCCACCCGGCTGGATCACGGGGAGCTCGGGCGCTTGGACCCGGTAGGTGGCGCCCCCGGTGCGGTAGGTGGCCTCGGCAGGATGATCCTCGAGGATCACTGCCCAGCGGGCGCCCCGCTTGCCCAGGCTGCGGGCCCCCTGCAGGGGGTCTTCACAGCCGAAGATCTCCAGGCACTCGTAACGATCGGGACAGGCCACCAGCACATTGCCTACGCGGATGCAGTCGTTCATGGACGGACCGCAACAGTCCAGGATCATGGGCACGCCCATGGCGCAGATGCGGCTGTAGAGATCGGGTCGCAGGGTGCCGCCGCCGAGCACGATGGCCCGGGCCGGGGCGAGCCCCCGGATCGTCGCCAGGATGGCCTCGACGTCGTGGTCCGACAAGCCCGGTCGTGGGCCATGGACCGTGGTGCGGCTGCCCTGGCCGTACAGGGTGACGCCAGCCCGGCTCTCGCGGCGCACCCCCACCACGCGGTGAGGTAGCCCTTCGTCCAGGAGGCGCTCCTCGATCTCCCGCCCGCGGCGGCCGCCAGCGGCGACCACGGCCATCACGGGCTCGCCCAGATCGTTCAGGGCGCGAGCGACATTGAGGGCCCGCCCAGAGGTGGTGGTGAGGGAGGACTGCGGGCGGTAGGCCCGCCCCATCTCGAGCTCGGGCACCGGGAAGAGGTGCTCCACCATCGGGTCGAGGGTGAGGGTGAGGATCATGGCGGCATGCCTATCACAGGGCGCCCGCACGGACCCCATCGCGTGCTCGCCGTTCGCGATAGATGGCCACTGCTCCCCCACCGGAGGTCCCATGCGCCAGCCCTGCGTGGACGACCTGAGCCTGGAAGAGAAGCTCTCGCTGCTCAGCGGCCTGGACTTCTGGCAGACCCGCCCCCTGCCCAGCCGTGGGGTCCCCGCCACCTGGCTGTCCGACGGGCCCCACGGAATACGCAAGCCCGCCCGCGGGGACAGCCCAGGGCTCACCGACGCGCAGCCAGCCACCTGCTTCCCCACGGCCTCCGCCTTGGCCTCGAGCTGGGACCCCGAGCTGGTCCACCAGGTGGGCCAAGCCATCGGCGCCGAAGCCAAGGCCATGGGTGTGCGGGTCGTGCTCGGCCCGGGCCTGAACATCAAGCGCCACCCCCAGGGCGGCCGCAACTTCGAGTACTTCTCGGAGGACCCCTTGCTCGCAGGCGCCCTGGCCGCGGCCATGGTGCAGGGCATCCAGAGCCAGGGGGTGGGCGCCTGCCTCAAGCACTTCGTCGCCAACAACCAAGAGGACCACCGCATGGTGGTGGACGCCTTGGTGGACGAGCGCAGCCTGCGGGAGCTCTACCTGCGGGGCTTCGAGATCGCCGTCCAGCGGTCCCGTCCCGCCGCCGTGATGGCTGCCTACAACCGCGTCAACGGTACCTATGCCTGCGAGCATCACGGGCTGATCGAGGGCATCCTGCGGGGCGAGTGGGGCTTCGACGGGCTGGTGATGAGCGACTGGGGCGCCGTACACGATCGCGTCGCGGCGGTGGCCGCGGGCCTGGATCTGGAGATGCCCAGCAGCCACGGCAAGCAGAGCACGGTCCTGCGGGCCGCCCTGCGGGACGGGCGCCTGCCCCTGGCTGCTGTGGACGCCTGCGTCGAGCGTCTCTTCGCCCTGCAGGCCCGGTTCCACGACCCTGGCCCCGCAGCGCCGGTGGATCACCGCGCCAACCACGCCCTGGCCCGCCGGGCCGCCGCCGCCAGCTGCGTGCTCCTGAAGAACCAGGGGGGGCTGCTGCCATTGATGGGCGGTCAGCGCATCGCGGTGCTCGGCGCCCTGGCGCGTCAGCCTCGGTACCAGGGCGCGGGCAGCTCCGGCGTGGTCCCCACCCGCCTGGTGAGCGCCTGGGAGGCCTTGGCCGAGGCCCTGCCGCCGGATCGGCTGCTCTACGCTCAGGGCTACGCCCAGTCGGACCGAGAGGCCGAGGATGCCCTGCTGGCCGAGGCCATCGACACCGCTGGCGAGGCCGATCTGGCGGTGGTGTTCGCGGGGCTGCCCCGGGCCTACGAGTCCGAGGGCTTCGACCGCGACCACATGGATCTCCCCCCCTCCCACAACGCCCTCATCCAGGCCGCATGCGGCGCCTGCCCGCAGGTCGTCGTGGTGCTCTCCAACGGCGCGCCTGTGGCCATGCCATGGCTCGACGGGGTGGGGGCGGTGGTGGAGGCCTACCTCGGGGGCCAAGCCTCCGGCGAGGGCGTCGTCGACGTGCTGCTGGGCGAGGTCAACCCCAGCGCGAAGCTGGCCGAGAGCTTCGTCCACCGGGCTCAGGACCACGCCTCCCACGCCTTCTTCCCCGGCGACGGCCAGGTCGTGGCGCACAGGGAGGGCCTGTATGTGGGCTACCGCTGGCTGGACAGCGCAGGCGTCGAGCCCCTCTTCCCCTTCGGCCACGGCCTGTCCTACACCCGGTTCGAGTACAGCGGGCTGCAGGTGGAGGTCGAAGATCAGGGCGCCTCCGTGCAGCTGGAGCTGGCCAACAGCGGAGATCGCGCCGGCGCGGAGGTGGTCCAGCTCTATCTGCACGCCGTCCACAGCACGGTCTATCGCCCGACCCAGGAGCTGCGGGCCTTCGAGCGTGTGCAGCTGCAGCCGGGAGAGCGCCGTGTCGTTCACCTCCGGCTCGACCGCCGGGACTTCGCGACCTGGAACGTGCAGCGCCAGGCATGGGTGGTGGAGCCCGGCGCCTTCGAGCTCCGGGTCGGCGCCTCGTCCCGCGACATCCGCCTGCGCCAACGGGTGGCAATCCCAGGCGACGAGGGCCCCTTCGCTCCCGACGCCCCACCCTGCTACCTCCGCCCAGCCCAGCCCTTCGAGCCCAGCGACCAGGACTTCGTCCAGCTGTTGGGGCGTCCCCTGCCCTCGCCGCAGCCCCCTCGCCCCTTCACCCGCAGTTCCACCTTCGGCGAGGTGCGTTCCACCCTGCTGGGCGGCCTGCTCTACCGCATCGCCGTGTGGAAAGCCGAGCGCCTGCTCGGGGCGGACGAGGACCCCCAGCTGGCACACCTTGCCGAGATCGCCGTGCGCGAGATGCCCATGAGGGCCCTGGTCACCACCGCAGGGCTGCTGTCATGGAGGATGCTGGACGCCCTGCTGGCGCTGCTGGATGGTAGGCCATTCGTGGCGCTCGGGCTCGCGCTGCGCGGGTCACAGCGTTCCCCGATGGGATGAGCCCGACCCTCGACTCACCCGGGACGAAGGGGATACAAGCCCTTCGCGCCACCTTCGTGATGACGGCGCCCGCCAGGAGAGCCCCTCCCCATGTTGAACATCGGATTCGGTGAGATCCTTCTGATCGCCTGCTTGATGCTGGTGGTCGTGGGTCCCGAGCGGCTCCCCAAGATGCTCCGCATGGCCGGGCGCCAGTACGCCAAGCTGCGCCGGGCGGCCAACGAGCTCCAGAGCGCCTTCATGGACGAGGGGGATCTGCTCGACGCCGGCCTGAGAGACATCAGCCTGGACGACACCGCCCCCACGGCATCGGGCTTCCCGGCCCACAAGCCCGTGCGTCCCAAGTCCCAGCTCGACGAGCAGCGGGTGCCCATCGATCCTGCCGCCGCCCTGGCCGCCGTCCAGGCCGAGCGCGAGGCCTTCCGCGTCAAGCAGCAGCAGCAGGCCGACGCCGCCGATCCTCAGCCCGTAGAGCTCGAGCCCTCCGCCGCGCCAGGCTCTGCGGACGAGCCCGTGGAGCGCACCGAGACCAGACGCCCGGTGGACCTCGCCAGCCTACCCGTGGACGAGTCCCAGGGCGATCACTAGAGGTCCGTCGCGCTCTGCCGGCCGGGCCTACGCCCCTGCCAGCGCGGCGTCCTTCGCCAGCTCCTCGAACACCAGCTCCACCAGACGCGGCAGCTTGGCCGCCACCGTGGGCGAGAGCTCCATGCTCATGGCCAGGCTGGCGGGCTCACAGCCGAGGAAGGTGGTGCGTGGAGTGCGCCCCGAGATCAGCTCCGACATGTGGATGACCTCGAGGATCCCGATCTGGTGCACGCTGGTCTTGACCCCAGCGAAGCTGGTGGGGGCATCTTCGATGTCGAAGCGGTAGAGGCTGCCGGGCTCGGCGCCACCCTTGATGCAATCGACCACGATGATGCGACCGGCCTCGACGATGACGTTCAAGAGCTTGAAGCCGTCGGTGCCGCCCTCGACCAGGGTGACGTCAGCGGGCAGGCCCTGCTCGAACAACATCCCGGCGGCGTGTACTCCGACGCCCTCGTCGGACAGCAACACATTGCCGATGCACAGCACGACGGTGCCCCCGGAGGGCGGCGCCGTGACGGCGCCGCCCACACCCAGGGAGACGAGGTTGTCGGCCATGTCTACTGGACGACGAACTTCTTGAGCTCGTTGCTGTCGGGGTCGATGATGTGGATCGCGCAGCCGAGGCAGGGATCGAACGAGCGGATGATGCGGGCCACGTTGATGGGGTTGTCCACATCGGGGACCGGGCAACCGATCAAGGACTCCTCGTACTGGCCGCGCACACCGGCGTCATCGCGGGGCGAGGCGTTCCAGGTGGAGGGCACCACGGCCTGGTAGTTCTCGATCTTCTTGTCCTTGACCTTGATCCAGTGACCCAGCGCGCCGCGGGGAGCCTCGAAGAAGCCGGCACCCTGGCCCTCGGCGGGGGGCTGCCAGTGATCGGTGTCGTGGATCTCGAAGCCAGGCTTCACGATCTCGGCGGTGAGCAGGTCGAGCCACTTGTAGCAGGCATCGACCACCTGCTGGGTCTCGATGGCGCGGGAGGCGTGGCGGGCCACGACGCCAGGCTTGACGCCCTTGCCAACCAGGTCCAACAGGGTGGGGTCCTTGGCGACGAGCATGCGCGCCAGAGGGCCGACCTCGACGGAGGCGCCCTCGTAGCGAGGAGCCTTGACGAAGGAGTAGGCACCCTTCTTGTCGAGGTTGAACTCCTGCTTGCCGTCGTAGGGATGGGCGGTGGAGCCGTTGTACCAGCCGTACTTCACCGACTCGGTGATCTTCTGCTGGTCGAACGCCTGCATGTTGTCGAGGTCCAGTTCCTTGATGAAGCCCGCGGGCCACAGCTTCTCCTTGCCCTCGGGATCCATCATGAAGGAGCCGTAGGACAGGTAGTTGAGGTGCCCGCCGCCCAGGCCGGCCTTGGCCAGGGGCATCAAGGGGCCGGTGCCGAAGGCCATGACATCAGGGATGTAGATGTCCTTGATGAAGGCCGCGACCTCGTCGAGCATGGTGCGGAACTTGGCCACCATGTTGAGGTCCGGGTACTGCGTGCAGCCGCCCACCACCAGGGACTGGTAGTGCGGGGTGCGGCCGCCGAAGATGGCGCCCATGTTGCGGGCCTTGGCGTTGATGGCCAGGGCGTCGATGTAGTGCTTGACGGCGGAGGTGACGACCTCGGGATCCTTCACGCAGTACTCATCCGGCTCGTAGCGAGGCGTGAGGGGGAAGGTGTCCTTGGCGCCCACCAGGCCCAGGATCTTGCCCTTGACGGCGTTGAGGCCGGCGTCGGAGCCCTGGTACTCGGCGATGGCCATGATGTCGATGTAGTCGAGCGCCGTGAGCTGGTAGAAGTGCAAGATGTGGTCGTACAGGTACTCCGCGCCCATGGACAGGTTGCGGAGCAGGGTGCCAGCCCAGGGCACCGTTGCGCCGAAGGCTTCGTCCAACGCCATGATCGAGGCGTACTGGTGGACCGAGAAGCACACGCCGCAGAAGCGGGACGTGACGTAGGGGGCATCCCGCGGGTCCTTGCCTGTGAGCATGGCCTCGAAGCCCCGGGCCATGGTGCCGGACGACCAGGCGTCGACGACCTTGCCGTTCTTGACCTCGACCTCGATCTTGAGATGGCCCTCGATGCGGGTGACGGGATCGATGGTGATACGCTGCTTACCCATTGTATTTCTCCTGATTCTGTTTTGCCGGGCCAGGGCCCGCTACATGAAGATGGGGGACATCTTCTCGTAGAAGGTGGGCGAGGCACAGCCGTGGCAACCACAACCGCAGTCGATGCAGAAGTTGGTGCGGTCGTTCCACAGGCGAACAGGGCAGTCGGAGTTGGTCATGGGGCCCTTGCAGCCCTTGGTGACCAGGCAGTAGTCCTTCTGGGCCGGATCGTTCCAGTCGGTGACGAAGCGACCGGCGTCGTAGTGACCGCGCCGACGGCAGTTGTCGTGGATGTTGGTGCCGAAGAACGCGACCGGCCGGCCGTGCTCGTCCAGCTCGGGGACCTCGCCCGTGGCCAGGAAGTACAGCACGGTGCCGATGAGGTGCTCGGGGTGCACCGGGCAGGTGGACAGCTTGATGATGGGCTTGTCCTTGATGATCTCGGACACGCCGACACCACCGCAGACCATGCTGCCGGTGACGCCGCCGAAGCTCGAGCAGGCACCGACGCAGATGATGGCCGCGCACTTCTCGGCCGCCGCCTTCAGGTTCTCCTCGAAGGACTTGCCCCCGATCATGCAGTAGCGCGGATCGGCTGTGGGGACGGCGCCCTCGACGATCAGCACGTGGCCGCCGGCCTCGATGGTGTCGTGGAAGGCGGCCTCGGCCTGGTGGCCGGAGGCGGCCATGAGGGCCTCGTGGTAGCGCAGCGAGATGCTGTCGAGCAGGACGGACGCTGCGGGGGGGTTGAGGCTTCCGGAGAAGGAGATGCTGCAACCAGCACAGTCCAGGCCTTCCATCCAGATGACGGGGGGCTTGGCTGCTGCGCCCTCGACCGCCTGGGCTACACCCGCGGCGAAGGGCACCTGGGACAGACCCATGGCAGCCGCGAAGGTGCTGCAAATCTTGAGGAAGTCGCGGCGGTCAACACCGCGCGCCTCGACAGCCGCGAGGGCCTTCTCATCATCGAACCAGGGCTTCCGCATCGCTCTGCCTCCATTGGGGGGGGGGGTGTCGGGGTTTCGTCATCATGGCCAGTGGAAGGGACCGTTGAAATACTGCCTTTCGCATGTGTACACAAGTTGTACAGGGGGCTAGATATTTCAAAGACATGCGCTCGATCATTTCGTTGCCGCCAGCATCCTTGCACCATCCTGAGAAACGGGGAGCGGTTCCCTCGTTCACCAGCGCCCCCTCGGAAGGATTGCGCGGGACCGTATGTGCGTCGGAAACCCGTCAGCGGAGGCCTTCGTTTCTCGGCTCCACAGCTCCTGCGCCGGACCTCGGTTCGACCGACGCAGACCCCCACGACAGGCAAGCGCTCGACAGCGAGATAGGATCCTGGAACGCGAGGTGACCATGAACGCCATCCAGACCGACCCGGACGGACGCTGGTTCTGCGAGCGCTGCCAGAGCCGCTACGCCACCCCGGGCGACTGCGCTCGCTGCCCTGACGAACCCCTGCTGGACCTGCACGACGAGGACGTCCGCCTGGCCATCGAAGAGCTGGACGCCAGCCGTCGACGCAAGCGCCACGCCCTGCTGGGCCTGGTCGCCCTGGCAGCCTGCTTCCCCCTGGTGCTGCTGGTGGGCATCTTCTCCACCAAGCTGGGAGTGCTGGCCTGGGTCGGCGCCACCAGCGCGCTCACCGCGACGCTCTGGAAGATCTTCCCCACCAAGGACCGACTCCCCCCAATGGAGGGCTTCCAGGCCTTCACCGACTGACCCTGGGCGTGATGGGCTTCACCGCGCTGGCACGCGGTTGTCGGCGAGGTGGATGCTTTGGGTTATTTGCATCTTTCGCATACTCCTCTGCTCCCCCACACCACGACGGGTCGTCCCCCATGAAGAAGGAAGCTGCCTGGGTCATCGGTGGCGCCCTGGTCATCGCTGCGGGCGTCCTGGCCTGGGCCTGGCTGACCCAGCAGCAGCACATCCTGCCCTTCGTCTACACCATGCTGTGACACGGGGGAGTGATGAAGACCAGGCCCGCGGCAGACGGCACGATTCGGCGGAGGCTGCTCATCTGGGGCGCCGCGGCAGCGATCCTCATTGTGGCGGTGGTGGTGGCGCAGCGCATCCGCACCGGCAGCCTCCACTTCCGGTCCGCCGTCATCGCAGAACCCTGGGATCGCCTCGACGGCGCGGCCTGGCTGCGTCCCAACCTCCGCGACGCCCGCGTGGTGATCCCAGCCCGCCCCCTCAGCCGCTACGAAGATCAGCTCCCCCCAGAGGTGCGCACAGCCAAGGTCAAGCGCACCACCACGTTCACGGTGAACACCAACAGCCAGCGGCTGCGCGGCGGAGCCCTCGGCGAGAAGCCCCCCGGCGGGATCCGCATCCTGGTGCTCGGGGACTCCATCACCTTCGGCTGGGGCGTGGACGACGACGACGCCTGGCCGGTGCAGCTCGAGCGCCTGCTGAGCAGCCAAGGCCACCAGGTCCAGGTGATCAACGCAGGAATGCCCGGAGGCTTCGCCGAGGTCTTGCAGCTCTTCTGCCAGCGCATCGGCCCGGAATACGAGCCGGATCTGGTGGTCTGGACCCGCCGGCCCCAAGGCAGCGAGCTGCCGCCCTACGGCAGCTATCTGGAGCGCATCTCGGCCTGCCGCGAGGCCCTCGGGGTCCCCATGTTGCTGGCCCTCACCCCCTTCGGTACCTTCGACTGGGCCTACTCCCTGGCTCCCCAGGAGGCCGCGGCCCTGCAGACCGCCTGCGACGAGATCCTGCTCCCCATGGTGGAGCCTACCCCTCTCTTCGACCTGATCTCCCACGGCCGTGGCTTCGCCCTGCTGCGGCAGGATGGCGAGTACCGACTGGTGAACCAGGCCACGGGCGAGGAGCTCCAGCGCACCCCCATCCACCGACCAGGAGGCCAGGCGGCCCCCGGCGAGAGGCTGGGCGAATCTGCGAACGGTGGAGGCCAACCGCCGCCGCCCCCCCCTGACGACGATGCCCCCATCGGGCCGCAGGCGGATCTGCAGCGGGGCGAGAGCTGGGAGCCCCCGCCCGAGCTTCCCTGGGAGTTCTATGCCCTGCTCGAAGAAGACCACAGCATCAGCGAACCCCTGTTCGTTGACGGCAGCCACCTGAGCGCAGAGGGCGGGCAGGTGATGGCCCAGGCGGTGGCCCAAGCCCTGGAGCCGCTGCTCGCGGAGCACCAGCGCCGACCTTGATGGCGACGGGCCGCCGTACCCGGTTGGAGTCAAGGGTGACCGGCGGCCTCGAGGACGACCGCCTCGTCCCCTCCCGGCAGCAGCCCCCGCTCCTCCAACACCTCCAGGATGGCCTGCGCCAGGACAGCGTGCCCCGCCTCGGTGGGGTGGCAGTGATCCAGGAAGAGCCGGCCGTCCGGGATGCCATCGGCCAGCTGGGCGGCCAGCGCTGGCTCCACCTGCACCACCTGGACGTGGGCGTGGGCCGCCGCGACCTCCTCCAGCAGGCGGTTGTGGGCACCGCGGGCCCGCAGGGGGCAGGCGTCGAGATCCCGGGCCTGGAGGTAGGCTCTGGCTGCCTCGTCCCAGCGCTCCGTGGCGTCCAGAGCCTGGCCGCGCAGGTAGTGCAGCGCGGCGATCCCCGGGTGTTCGGCCAGGGCTGCCTCGAGCCCGTCGAGGGCCTCACGGGGGCGGCCCTCCTGCAGGGCTGTCGAGGCCTGGACGATGGCCTGCTCCACATCGGGGCGGTGCTCGATCTGCGAGGGCAGGCCGGCGAAGGGCGGCCAGCGCAGGTGCGCGGGCACAGTGAGCAGCACCAGCGGGACCTGGGCCTGGGCGGTCAGCGCCGCCATGGCGCCCAGGCGCGCGCGGGTGGCCGCCGCGGTGGCGAGCCCCTCGGCCACGCTCGTCTCTCGGCACAGGGGCGCCAGCTGCGGCGCGTCCAGGTGCGCATCCCGGTGACGAAGCTCCTCGACGCTCAGGCCCCACACGCCTCCCCTCGCCCGGGTCAACCAGGACCCCACCAGCAGACGGGTCCGGTAGCCACCCAGCCAGCTGTCCCGGATCGCGTGCTCCCGCTGCCACATCGCCGCGGTCCGGGCCTCGAGGTGTTCGCTGCTGCCGAAGGAGACGATCACCAGATCAGGCCCGTAGTCGAGCACCTCCTCGAGGACCGCGGACACCCGCAGGGAGGCGAAGCTCCGTGCTCCGCAGTTGATCAGTCGGTAGTCCGCACCGTCGCCCCGGGCGCCGAGCAGGGAGGCGAGCTGCTGGGTGTAGCTCCGCAGGGGCACGCTCTGCGCGTAGCCGCCGTAGCCCCAGGTGATGGAGTCTCCCAGGGAGAAGATGCGAAACTCTCCGGCAGCCTTGCTCCGGGGAAAGGGCTGCGCCAGGATGGCCTGGGCATGTTCGGGGGCCACCACCCAGTGCTCTCCCTCCTCCCGAAAGATCCGGAGCTCACCGTCCAGACCACGCATGAGCGGGTTGTCCACGACCTGGTAGTCCGCGATCCACAGGCCGAGCTCGAGCAGCACGAAGGGGCTGAGCATGGCCACCAGGCGCAGGGCCACCCTGAGCAGCCGAGCCCCGGGCGCAGGGCCAGGTCGGGAGTCAGGGGGCAGACGGGAGGTCCGACGCATGGAGAGCCCCCTCAGAGGTCCTGAGGAGGGGCAGGAGGAACATCGGGCCCGGCGGCCTGGAGGGCCTCGCGCTCCTGGGCCTCGACGATGGCGAGGATCCCAGGGAGCACGGCCTCGGCGTAGATGCGGTTGCCATAGTCGGTCAGGTGGACGGGATCCCACCACACCCAGCCTCGGGTGGACTCGTGGTCGGCGATGGCCCTGGCGTCCACCAAGGGGATGCCGTGGTCGCGGGCGGTCGCGCTCATGATGTCGTGCATGCGAGGCAGATCGGTGGGGAGCCGCGAGTGGGCTTCGGGCTCGAGGCTGAAGAGCAGGGGGATGCCGCGCTCCTGGCAGAGCGCGACGATGCGATCCAGGTTGCTGCGGTAGTCGTTGAGCCGAAACTCGTTCACCGACATGCTGGCGACCACCATGAACGGCTGGAGGTGGATCCACTCGTTCTCCAGGCGCTCGAGCAGGAAGCCCGACCCCTGGGCGCAGATGCCAGCGTTCACGCACTGGTAGGTGGTGCCGTCCAGGGACTCCCGGGCGCTCAGCGCGCTCTCCACCCGCCCGACCCAGGCGCTCTCTTCACTCGATGCGCCCGAGCCCCAGGTGGTGGAGCCACCGATGAAGAGGATGCGCCTGGTCTGCGGAGGCAGCGCGCGCGGGTAACGATCTGCGATGGCCTCGAGGTGGCCCTGGGTGTCGAGCTTCATGCAGCTCTCGCCCTGACCCGTGGTGAACTCCTGCCACGGGTAGGTGGCCGAGAGGAACCACACCTGCTCCACCACACCGGGCAGGGCCATGGCGGCCAGGGCCAGGCCGAGCACGGTCAGCTGCAGGTCGGGCCGAGCCAGCCAGCGCTGGCGGCTGCCGGCGTAGGCCAGCACCGCGCAGCTCGCGATCCCGAGCAACGCGTAGCCGACGTTGAAGGCCGCCATCACCTCGTTGATGCGCATGCTGAGCTGGTTGGAGACCGGCCAGCTGGGCCCCCAGTGCAGGGGCAAGGCGCCCATCCAAGCCAGCACCGCCAACGAGCATGCCAGGAACAGCGGCACCGTGAGCCAGGCCGCCCGACGACGCCTCCGCGAGAGCACATGCAGCAGCCCGGCAGCCAGCACCCCGGCCAGCAGCCCCGCCCCCAGGGCCAGGATCCTGCCACCCCACGCCCCCTGCGCGCCGTGGAAGCCCTCGAAGAGCTCCCCCTCGGGGAACGGACCCCGGATGCGCACATCGTCCACGAAGACCGTATGCTGGGCGCTGCGGAAGCCGATCCGGCGCTCTGTCTCGGGGCTCACCGGGAGCCGGGCGAGCTCGCGCTCGTCCATCATCACCACCAGCTCGGCGTCCTGGAAGGACAGCAGCAGGTGGTGCCAGCGCCCTGCGTCGGCCACGAGGCCAGGGACCTTGCGCAGGCTGGTGAAGCCCCCCTCGGGATCCGCCTCGAACAGCTCACCCTCCACCGCGGGGGGCGCCCTGACGATCAGGCCCTGGGAGCCCGCGTCGCCGTGCTGGGTGTAGACGGCGAGCAGCGCGTCGGGGCTGAGCTGGAAACGAAGCTCGAGCTCATCCACGGGCAGGGCGCGATGGTAGACGATCTCCTGGTAGGCGAAGTAGGCACCCAGGTCGAGCCGGTTGCGCGCCACCGAGACGCTGGTGCGGGTGAAGCGACAGGACTTCTCCAGGGTCCGCCCCATCTGCGCCTTGATGCTGATCCAACGGCCGCCGGCGTCCAGGTTGTTCGCCCTGGAGTAGTGGACCTCGGCCACCCCCCAGGCGGCGACGACGAAGGCGAGCAGTCCCAGGACCGTGAGCAGCGGGTGTCTTCGCATTCCCCTTCCCTAACCCGCCGTAGCCGCCGGCCCTGCCGCCACGGGCGCTCCCCCCAGGTGGTCAGTCCATGATCACGAACTCCACCCGGCGGTTCAGCTCGCGCCCCGCGGCGTCGTCGTTGCTGGCCACCGGCTGGGACTCACCCAGCCCCACAGGCTCGAGCCGCGTGGGCTGGATGCCGAGCTCCACCAGGCGCTGCACCACCGCCTCCACCCGCTCCTGGGAGAGGCGCAGGTTGTAGGCCTCGCTGCCCTGGCTGTCGGTGTGGCCGCGCACCTGCACGCGGGTGATGTCCGGCCGCGAGTCGAGCACGACGCCCACCTGGCGGACCAGTGGGTCGGACTCCGGCCGGACGCTCGCGCGGTCATGGTCGAAGTAGATGCTCGAGAGCAAGACCAGGGCGTCCTGCTCCTCACGCACGGTCTCGGGCTGCAGCTCCACCTCCACGACCACCACCGAGGTCTCGTCGGGCTGGATGTCCAGGGGGCGCTGCTGGGTGTCGAACTGGGGGGCGCTCACGAAGGCCTCCCAGTGGCCGGGAGACAGGTAGAAGAGCTGCTCGCCAGCGGTCACGGCCCCCCCCTCGTGCCGCTGTCCCGCGGGGCCCTGGAAGCTGGCGACGGCGGTGGTGATGGGGCCCTGGTCGCTGCGCGTGATGACCTTGACCCGCCCCGGCAGCCAGCGCAGCCCGATGGCCAGGTCGTTGCGGCCCGCCTCGAGCTCCACGGTGAAGGGCTCCACGGGCTCGGTGAAGAAGTGCTCGGCCTCGAGCACCAGGCGCACACCGGCCTTCAGATCGGCCACCCGCAGCTCTCCGTTTCCGTCGGTCCACCCGAGCATCTGGTCGCCTGAGACCAGGGAGACGTCGGGCACGGCCAGGCCTTCGTCGTCCGAAGCCAGCACGCGCAGCCAGGTGTCTCGCATGTCTTCGGGCTCGAGCACCACCTCGATCACCACCTCGGCGGTCTCATCGGGGCCGATGCCCAGCCGCCGCAGCTCGGTCTCGAAGCTGGGCGCCGAGACCTGCACCTGCCAGGCGCCAGGAGCCAGGAAGAAGCGCTGGCGCCCTCCGGCCACAGGGCCGGCTGGTACCTCCTTGGGGCCCTCGAAGCTGGCGGTGGCGTTGGTGATGGGTCCCGCCTGGCTGCGGGTGATCACCACCACGCGGCCAGGAAGCCAGTCCAGCACCAGCGGCACCAGGTTCTCGCCCTCCTGCAAGACCAGGCGCTGCGCGTCCATGGGCTGGATGTGGAAGTGGTCTGCCACCAGCGCGATCTCCCGCCCCGGCTCCAGGCCCTCGAGGCGCAGCACGCCGGCCGAGTCGGTGCGCCCAATCAGCCGATCCCCGTCGAGCAGATCGAGATCGGGAAAGACCACCCCCTCGCTGTCCTGGACGCGCACATCCAAGGCGGCCAGGGCGTCGGGGCAGCCATCCTCGTCCCGCCAGCCGTTCAGGACCTCGGCCTCGTAGGGGCATCCATCCGCCGCCCCGATGAAGCCGTCCAGATCCGGATCGGCGGGGGCCTTCCTGGCCCAGCCGACCCCCAGGAACAACCGCCAGAAGGCGGCACCCACCCCCGGGGTGATGGCGGCCGAGGACCCCAGGGTGAGGTGGGCGCCCCTGGGACGCCGGTAGCGCAGGGACAGGGCGGCCTCACCAGGGGACTCGTTCCAGGCCAGAGAGCGCAGGTTGGGCTCGAAGTGCAGCTCGCCGCGCAGGGCCAGAGCGTCGCTCACGGCCAGGCTGCCGCCCAGCCCGGACACCAGGTGCGGCCCGCCGCTCAGCTCCAGCACATCCAGCGATGGGTGCGCCCCCACCCCAAGGTTCGCCACCAGCGCCAGGCGCCGGCCCGCGATCCCAACGGGGACGATCATGCCGCCGCCCACGCCGCCGCGACCCAGGTTCTTGTCGGCGGCCCCGGTGGGCAGATCCAGGTAGGGCAGCAAGGACAGGCCCGGCCCCCGGCCTGAGCGGTCCGGGAGCAGCAGCCCCCCAGCCAGGCTGAGGCGCAGATCTCCGCTGGCGAAGCCCTGAGGGCCGTCCGGGCCCTGGGACGCCAGGTAGAGGGGGAAGGCGGCGCCCACGGAGAGGCGCTCGTGGGGCGCGAAGCTGGCGCCGAGGTTCACCGCGAACAGATCGTCCACCAGGGTCTGCGTGCCCGTCAGCTCACCCTCCTTGTAGGTGGACAAGACCAAGGGGTCGCTGGCGTACTCGAAGAGGGCCTCGAGGCCGAAGGCGCGCGCCTGCTGGCGCTCGGGCCGCCAGGTGAAGATCAGATCGGCGGCGTCGCCATCCCCGGCCGTGGCCGCCACACCGTGCCCGTCCAGGCCCTCTTGGGCCTGCGCGCCGAGGGACCACAGCAGGAGCCACAGCGCCAGCAGGCTGCGGATCACGGGCGCCTCCGCAGGGCCAGGGGCAGCAAAGCCAGCAGCCAGGCCCCCGATGCCGACGAGACCGCCCCGCAGCGCATGCCGCCGCTGATGGCCTGCTCACAGGTGGAGACGTCTCCGTCCAGGTCGTCGCAGTCGCTGGGGTACTCGTGGCCATCCCCGTCCCGGTCGTAGTCGTTCGAGCCGTCGCAGTCGCCGTCGACACCGTCGTACCAGGTCTCCTGGGCGTCGGGGTTCACAGAAGCCTCCTGGTCGTCACAGTCCCCGGTCAGGGCGCTGGAGCCCTCGGGCTGCGCGCAGGCCTCGCTGCCCGTTCCCACACCCCAGCCGTCGCCATCGGCGTCGGTGTACCAGGTCTCGGTGGCCAACCCCTCGTCCGTCAGGCCGTCGCAGTCGTCGTCGATCCGATTGCAGAGCTCTTCGGCCTCCGGGTTCACCTCGGCGTCATCGTCACGGCAGTCGCCGCCGACGCTCGCGCTGCCCTCGGCGTCACAAGGGGCCTCGCCCAGGGAGTCCACGGGGAGCAGGATGGTCTCGCTGCCGCCGTAGGCGTCCGAGTCGTCGTCGGCCCAGCACTCCGAGAGGCCGTCGCAGTCCTCGTCCAGGCCGCTGCCGAGTTGCTCCGGGAGGCCCGGGCTGCGATCGGCGCGCTGGTCGTCGCAGTCACCTCCCTCGGAGCTGAAGTAGGGATCGTCCAGCTCGCAGGCGACGGTGCCCTCGGCCCCCCCGAAGCCGTCCTGGTCGCCGTCGTAGTACAGGGTCTCGTACACGCCGTCGGCCCCGCTGCAGTCCTCGTCGGTCTCGTTCTCGCAGATCTCCGTCGCCCCCGGGTTGACGGCCTGGTTCCGGTCGTCGCAGTCGCCCGCCACGGCCGCCCCCAGCTCACCGTCAGCGCAGCTGAACCAGTCGGCGTTCCACTCCCACTCCTGCACCACCCCGTCCTGGCCGTAGCCGTCGTAGTCCGCGTCCACATAGCAGCTGGCCAGGCCGTCGCAGTCGTCGTCCAGGTCGTTGCCAGGGACCTCGCTGGCGCCAGGGTTGACCAGGGGATCGGTGTCGTCGCAGTCGATCTCCTCGTCGTAGCCATCGCCGTCGGCGTCCAGGGCCAGGGCCGGAGCCACGATCAGCAGGAGGGCGAAGAACAGGTTCATGGTGACTCCGGATCAGAGCCCGGCTGCGCTGCGCAGGGGCTCGTCGTAGCGCGGGCTGACGGGGACCTGGCCGGCCTGGGTGGTGGCCATGCCGTCCACCAGCACGCTGACGTGCGCGGCGTTCACCAGGAAGTCGCGGTGAACGCGCAGCACGTTGGGATCTGTGATGGCGCGGTCCAGATCGGTGATGGTCTGCTCGCAGAGCAAGGACCCGCGGGTGGTGGTCAGCCGGGTGTCCTCCCCCTCACGGGCGGCGAAGATGATCTCTGAGACCCGCTGAACCCGCGGTGTCCCGTTCACGGTGATGGACACCTCGCCAGGCCCTGGGGCGCTGGCGGGCTGCGCCGGGGCCGGCTTGTCGCTGGCAGGCAGCGCCCGTTCCTTGGGCCTGGCCGCGGTGGGTGGCGGCGACGGCTCCCGAGCTTCGGGCTGTGGCGCCACCGCGGGCTCGGGCGGCGCCAGCGGGCTCTCGACATCGAGCGGCTCGACGGACTCCACCGCGCCGGGAGCGGGCATAGACTGAGCCTCCGGCAGGGAGCTGGTGCCCCGCCAGATCGCCGAGTCGGCCAGCCGCTGCAGCCCGAACAGCCCGCCCAGGACCACCACCGCCATGGCCGCCACCCCCAAGGGCAGGACCCAGCGCGCGGGGCGCTCACCCGCGACGGGACCATCGAGCAGATCCACGAAGCGCTCCCAGTCGTCCAGACGGGTGGCGGGGTCGGGATCCGTCGAGCGCCGCACGAGCTCCCGCAGGTGGGCCGGAAAGCCGGGCCCGGGGTCCAGGGCCTTGGCCTCGAGCTTGGAGGCCATGAGCTTGGCGAAGCGCTGACCGTCCGACAGGCCCTCGGGAAGCTCCACAGCGAGGCGCCCGGTGAGGGCCTCACAGAAGATGGAGCCCAGGGCGTAGATGTCGCTGAGGTGCGGATCGGGCGCCTCGGTCCCGGTGATCAGCTCGGGGGGCATGTAGGCCAGGGTGCCCGGGACTTGATTCTCGGTGGTCAGCCGCGTGCGGTCCTGCTGGAAGGCGATGCCGAAGTCCACCAGGCGCGGACCGCCGGCGGTGAGCACGATGTTGGCCGGCTTGACGTCCCGGTGAAAGACGCCGCCGGCGTGGGCATGCTGCAGGGCGCGGGCCAGCAACCGGAAGGTCTCCAGCGCCTGCTCCAGAGACATGGCCCCGAGCTTGGCGCGCTCCTCGAGGTTCTGCCCCTCCAGGTGGTCCATGGCCAGCCACAGCAGGCCGCGCTCCCTGTCCTCCCCCCAGCTGCGCAGGCCCACGATGCCCGGATGGTCGATGGCCGAGAGGGCCTCCACCTCGCGCATGAAGCGCCTGCGGCCCTCCGGGCTGAGCATGGCGTTGACCTTGACCGCAGCGTGGATCTGCGCCCCCAGGGTGTCGCGGCACAGGAACACGGAGCCCATGCCCCCCGCGCCGATAGGGCGCAGGATCTCCCAGCTGCTGATGCGGTCTCCAGGCCGGAGCAATTCTGAAACGCTCCTTTTCGCCAGGAGTACAGAGGCATCTGTGCGCACTTCCAGGCAGCGGGGAAGCGTGATGCCGGCTCGCTGTGAGAGAGGTCACGCTCGCCCCCGATCCCGGCGGCGCCCTCGGCGGCGGAGCGGAGGACTAGGGCTCCCACCGTCGGGCGCGGCGCAACAGGGCGATGGCCAGGGCCAGCAGCGCCGCCGCGTGGCCTCGCCGCCCGTGACCGCAGGCGCAGCGCGCGTCGGGCGGGTCGCTCGGGCCGAAGCCTTCGGGGCCGGTGGACTCCACCGCGTCGATCTGCAGGCTCTCGTTCCCCTCCCCCATCAGCTCCACCAGATGCCAGCCGGGCTCGAGGCCCTCGACCAGGGCCAGGACCTTGGCGCCTGGGGGGTCCTCGTCGGGCAAGCTCGCCACGGACACGCCGTCGATGCGGAGCCTGCCCGCGCTCCCCGTGCCGCTGATCCCCAACACACGGATGGCCTGGCCCTGCAGACTGACGGACAGGGAGCACCCCTCGGGCAGCGGCTGCCGGCTGTCCATGGAGGCGTCCCCGTCGGGGCTGAGCGCGGGGCAGCCCAGGGACGAGACGAAGCCGCTGCGGTCGTCCACCCGCTGCCAGGCGGTCCAGGGTCCAAGGGTGGGGGAGCCCGTGGGGTCCAGCAGCTCGAAGACGCCCTCGAGGTTGGCCACCAGCAGGTGAGCATCCTGAGTGAAGCCGGGGCTGCTGACCATCACCGTGGCCTGGGAGCTCAGGCGGAGGTCCAGATCGATCCAGCTCTGCCCGCGATCATCCGAGCGCAGGATCGCCCCGCTGCGGGTCGCGGCGAAGGCGTGGTCGCCTGCGGCGCAGGCCAGCTCCACCGGCACGTCCCCATGGGCGATGGGGGTGTCGACCCAGGTGGCGCCGAGCTCGGAGACCCTGTGCAAGCCCGACGGATCGCCGAAGATCACCACCTCGGGCTCGTCCAGAGGCATCAACACCGGCTCGGTGACCGCGTCCCTGCCCTGCTCGTCCGAGCCGATCTCGCCCGGGTCCGCCCGGTACCAGACATCCCAGGTCTCGCCGCTGTCGGTGGAACAGATCAGGGAGGTGGGGTTCACCGCGGTGAGGCAGCGCCAGGCGCCGCCGCAGGTCCCCTTGCAGCGTGCCGCGGCCGCCGGTTGAGCGCCGTCCAGCGCACGGATGAGGGCCTCGGGCGCGCCCCAGCTCCGCCCGCCATCCAGGCTCTCGAGGAGCGGCTCGTCAGGATCGTAGGGGATCACCCAGTACTCGAGGCCGCCGTCCCAGGGGAAGATGCGCGCAGCCTGCCCGCCCAGGTTCTGGAAGTGTTTCCAGGACTGGCCGGCGTCGTGGCTGGCGTAGGCGACGTGGCCGGAGACCGCCGTGACCACGTGCTCCTGGCCGTTGTCGCTGGTGCGGACGTCCTGGACGTTGCCCTCGGCCAACCCGTGGCTGGGCGAGACGACGGAGGCGCCGTCGTCGTGGCTGATGGCCACACCCGCCGCGTAGGTGCCCCAGTACACGCCCTGATCCCCCGTATACGCCGGTGAGAAGGCCAGCCCGCGGGTGGCGGCGGGGGACAGAATGGGCTGCTCTTGCCAGCTCTGTCCGGCATCCTCGCTGAGGAACACGCCGAAGTAGCCACCGATGACCCAGCGGTCCCCCGAGGCCCCCAAGGTGGTCCAGACGGCCACGGCGGTGCGCGCCTGGCCGAAGTTGTCGGCGCCGGGAACGCCGGCCACCGCGCGGTCGATCCAGGACTCGCAGCGGTCCTCCGAGACGAAGGGCCCCCTCCAGCCAGGGGCGGCCACCAGGCGCTCACCATCCCAGGCGAGCCGATGGATCTCGGCGGAGGTCCCGTCCCCGGGGTCGGGCAAGACGCCGCAGGCGACCCAGCCCTGGTCGTCCATGCGCCAGACCCGACCCTCCATGTCGGCCAGGTAGAGATCATCGGCGGCCAGGACCGCGCCGGGATCTGCGGGCGCCTCCTCGGCGACCCAGTCCCCGTCCGCGAGGAACCAGACCAGGCGCTCATCGTCCACCGCCACCGGGCCAGCGCCCAGCAGGACGAAGGAGCTCTCCACCAGCTCCTCCGCGAAGCCATCCCGGGGGGTCCAGGACCACAGCCCGCTGGGACCGGTCAGCAGCAGCCGGTCGCCGTCCGCGGTCACCGCGAACAGCTCACCTGGCAGCTCGTCCCATGACCAGTCGTCCCCTTCCAGCCACCACAGCCGGGAGGAGGCCAGCAGGGTCAGCGTCCCATCGTCCAGCATGGCCGCGCCCACCAGGCTGTCTCCGACGGGCTCGCCGCCCTGGTGGAGCCAGCCCCGGCCGGCCTGGTCACTGCGCAGCAGCAGCGAGATGGAGTAGGGATCGGCCACGAGGTACCAAGGCGCCGAGGCGTCCAGGTCGGCGGGGGCGGCCACGGCCACCACGGTGTCGTGGGGCACATGCGCCCGCAGATCGCCGCGGGGGATGGCCGCGAGCACCAGGGCGAGGACGACGGGGCCGAGGTGAAGGCCGATGAGCGGGCGGACAGCCATGGCCTACAGCCCCAGATCGGCGCGGCGACGGCGCCGGAACAGCAGGGCCAGGGGCAACAGCACCAAGGCCGCTGTGCCCGAGTCCCGCTCCGGGGAGCGCCGGCAGGAGCACCCGGCAGGGGCCTCGGCCCCGGGCCCACCCAGATCGGCCCCGGAGATGCGCGCGATGCGCAGGGCGTCCAGTGTGACCGTGCCCGAGACAGCCTCGATGCTCAAGCTGTGCCAGCCCTCGGACAGGCCGTCGGCCCGCCAGACAGCGCCGTCCTCGGCGGGCAGGGAGACCCGCTCCGCCTGGCCGTCGTCCAGTGTGACGGTGAGCACGCCCGCGCGGGCATCGGCCGGCGCCGTCAGGGTGAGGTCGGCGCCCTGGAAGGTCAGGGCCCTGGTGGCGCCGGCCTGCTGGGTGGTGACCACCCGACGGCCCGAAGCCCCGGCGAGGGTCTCGGTGCTCCAGTCGCCGCTGCTCTTCCAGGCGTCGTGGTCGCTCTCGTAGATCTCGAGGGCGTAGATGGAGAACCACGAGTCTCCCCGGTCGGTGCTGGCCCAGGCACCCCCGTAGCCGGCCACCGCCACCGTCCCGTCCTGGGAGAAGCGCGGGGACATGGAGACCATCCTGGGGAAGTCGGCCGTGGGCGCAGGCAGCTGCACCCAAGAGGCCGCGCCGTCGTCGCTGCGCATCCAGCCCAGGGTCGGCACCAGGGCGAAGACGGTGGGGTCCCCGGGCTCGGTGGAGGCCGCCACCGACATGACCAGCTGACCCTGGAAGGCGGTGGGCTCGGTGGACTCGCCGTCCATGCGCCACAGGCCGTCCCGGCTGGCCACCAGCAGCGAGCCGTCCACCTGCTCCGCGAGCTCGAAGACGAAGGCCCCCGTGTCGCCCAGCAGAGACCACGACAGGCCGCGGTCGGCGGTCTCGTAGACCGCGCCGTCGCACGAGGCCCAGGCCCGGGACTCGTCCGGCCAGCGGGGAGAGAAGGCGGCCGCGAGCCCGAGGGCGGCGCAGGGGGGACTCTGCGTGCCCACGGTCCAGGTGTCGCCCAGATCGTCGGAGAACAGGAACGACATGGCGCTCTGCCCCACATTGAGCACCACGGCGGGGTCCAGGCTGGTGTCCGGCGCCAGGGCCACGCCCTTGACGTCGTTGCCCAGGTCCGGCTGATCGGCGTGGGACACCTCCTCGTACATCTCCCAGGTGATGCCGCGATCGGCGGTGCGGTAGGTGTTGTAGCCCTCGTCGAAGATCGCGACGCCGTCCCGAAGCCAGCTGGTGGTGGCGGGCGTGTCGCGGGTGAAGCGCGCCACCAGCCCCCCGAAGTCGTAGGCCTGGTGGCTGCTGACCTGGGTGAGGATGGGGCCACCGCCGTAGGAGCCGATCCAGGCCCAGATCCCGTCGCCCCGCCCGATGGTCAGGGTGACCGCGTGGGTGTTCTGGATCCGCTCGGTGTCGAAGAAGACATAGCTCAGGCCACCGTCTTCGGACCGGGCGACCCCGAACCAGTTGGCCAGGTAGATCGCGCCGTCGGGACCCTCGAGGAAGTCGAAGAAGTTGACCCCATCGGCGCTCTGGTCGAAGGGGATCTCCACCACGTCCACCTGGGCCCAGTCCGCGCCGCCGTCGGTGGAGCGCCAGGCGGCCTCCTGCCCCAGGGCCACCATCACGAGCTCGCCCGTGAGCTCCGCGACGGTGGTGACGTCCTGCCCCTCGAAGCCCGCCAGGGACCAGGACTCGCCCATGTCGGGCGACCGGTACAGGCCCCAGCCACGCACCGCCGCCCACAGGCGCTCGCCGGCCCCCACCGAGATGCGGAAGCTGTCCTCGGGAGCTGCGCTGCGCTCCCAGCTGTGGCCGAAGTCCCAGCTGCAGGACAAGGCCTGGGCCTCGACCGCGCAGACCCGCCCGTCCACCGCGAAGTCCGGCGAGAGGTCCAGGTCGGTGAAGCCATCGCCCGAGGCGAGGAGCACCGGCTCCCAGGTCACCCCTGCATCGGCGCTGCGCCAGACCGCGGTCTCGCCGGCGGCGAAGGCCAGGCCGTCCTCGAGGACCCCAGGAGAGGCGACGACGCGGGCGATGACGCTGTCGCTGATGCCAGGCTCCCGGGCGAAGGCATCGCCTGCATCCTCGCTGACCAGCAGCCCGCCTTCGGGCGTGGCCAGCACCAGGCGCTCCGTCGTGAGGAAGGCGCCGGAGTGCGCGCCGCCCCCGGACGGCACCAGCCGCGCCGCCCAGTCCAGGCCGTCTTCGGAGCGCCCCATGAGGTCGACGTTGATGCGCTCGAGGCTGGTGGCCCAGCGCGGCTCAGCGGGGTCCGGAGAGACGGCGAGCCAGTGGGCCACGTCGTGGGGGTAGTGGGCGTGGGCGGCCGAGCTGGTCAAGAGTGGGAACAGCAGGGCGAGCGGGCGGAACATCGGTGGATCACCAGGGTGATGGTTGACTCCCAGCTGGGACTATAGCTCGAGGCTGCGGAGCCTTCGAGAGTGATTGTGCCGCCCGCGGGCGGGTCACTCGGGCTACCTGCTACCCAGGCAGAGCGCAGTCCCGCGCCGTGTCCGCGACCTGCACCCGCCTGACCGACCCGCCCGAAGCGTCCGACCGCGAGCGCTTCCCAGCACCCGTCCCCCATCGAGAACCTCCCATGGACCCCAACTACGAACGCAGCATCCACCATCGGTACCAGGATCCTCTGGAGCTGGTGTGGTACGGCGCGGCCCTGCAGATGGGCATCCGGATCGAGCGAAGTGCCGAGGTGAACGCGGGCACCGATGGCCGGGGCACCCTCACCCTGGGGACCCCCGAGACCCTCGACCCGGACGACAGCGCGGCCCAGCTGATCCTCCATGAAGTCTGCCACTGGATCGTGAACGGCCGGGAGACCCTCCACCAGCCCGACTGGGGCTTCCCAGTCGACGGCGACTTCGACTGGCGGGAGCATGCCTGCCTGAGGCTCCAGGCCATCCTGGCGGATCGACATGGGCTGCGCGCATTCCTGGCTCCCACCACCGTGTTCCGGGAGTACTGGGATGCCCTGACGGCGTCCGGCTGTGGTCCCCTCGAGCCGCTACCCGGCTGGCCCTCCGAGCAGCAGGTGGTCGCGCTGGCCCGAGAAGCCCTGGCCCGCGCGGAGGAAGACCCCTGGGGCCCCGCGCTGACCGCGGCGCTGCAGGCCACAGCTCGAATCCGGGCCTCGGTGACGCCCTGGCTCGCCCGCGACGGGGGCGCCCCCGCCGAGCTGTGGGGGATCTGAGGGGATCTCGTCCTCGACGGTGTCGAGGATGAGTCGGGAAGCCCTCAGGTGTTCGGAGTCGACACCACGTTGGAGCCCGGGGAGAGCAGCGGGGCAGCGTCCAGGTCCTCAGCGTCCATCATGGCGGCCACCCGTTGCAGGCTGGATAGGAGCTGGCTCTGCTCCCAGCTCTGGAGCATCTCGAACTCCTGCGTGAAGCGGTCCTGCAGCAGCCCAGGGGCATCCAGAACCGCCTGGCGCCCCTCGTCGCTGATCGCCACCAGCACGACCCGCCGGTCCTCATCGCTGCGCTCGCGTAGGATCAGGCCCCGGGCCACCAGGCGTCCGAGGATGCTGGTCACCGTGGCGGCGCTCAAGTGTATCCGCCGTGACAGCTCCCCCACGGGCATACGACCGCTCTCCTGCAGCTCCTTGAGCATCACCAGCTGGGGCACGGTCAAGCCGTAGCGTGAGACCAGGCTGCGGGAGTGCAGATCGATGGCGCGGGTGATTCGGCGGAGAACCATGAGGACATCGTCTGTCATGTGCTGTTCCATGGGGCTCTCCTGTGACCGACCGCTGTGTACACTGCCTATCTCATCCCATCGTCCTACGGAGCCTGTGCTGCGCCCCGAGGTCTTCCTTGGCCGGGATGAACCGGACGAAGTGGAACACGTCGAGCAGAACACCCCCCATGGCCTGGGCCAGCGCCGAGAGCGGCGCAGAGACCTACTTCTTCCTCCACTGGCGGGGCTCCCTCGGGATCGTGCGAGACCAGACGTTCATGTCCTCCAGGCCCTCCCCGATGCGACACGAACGCAGCATCCGTCCACGGAAGCCGAAGCCCAGCCCCTTGAAGGCCAGGTTGATGCCAGGGCTGGTGGCCCGACACAGGGTGTAGGCGGTGGTGTAGTCCAGCTCGGACAGGTCCTGGAGCAGGTCACAGAGCAGCGCGCGCATCAGCCCGCGTCGACGGTGGCTGGGCGCCGTGAAGCAGTCCGTGAGCTCTGCGGCGGCCGCGAAGACATCGAGATCGGCGCAGGCACTGGCGACCACCTCGCCTTCGTCGCGTACGACGCGGAGGGGGGTGCCGCCCGCGAGCTTCGCTTCGATGTAGCCGGGATGCCCAGAGGGCGTCGGGTAGTAGGTGACGGCATCTTCGGCCAGGGCCGCGATGGCAGCGCTGTCACCCCGCCTGGCCTTCACGGTAGGCGCCGCGGGTGGGTCCACCCAGCGGCTGTAGTGGGCGACCAGGCCGTCCACCTCCGCGACCCGCTCGGGGTCGGCCAAGGGTGGTCGCCCCGTTGGGGAACCACCGAGGATCATGCAGTCTTCTTCGCCGCCGTAGAAGCCAGGAATGTCGGCCTCGAGCCAGAAGCCCTGACGCTGGAGGCCGGACGCCAGCGACTCTCTGCAGAGCACCACCACGCGCCC
>CALDOK010000345.1 GCA_937912125.1 uncultured Pseudomonadota bacterium | reverse complement strand
CGCCGCTGTACCTGGTGGGCGACCGCGGGTCGGCCAAGTCGCGGCTGCTGGTGAGCGTCTACCGGGCCCTCAGGCTCCGCACGGGCAACTTCAACCTGGCCATGAGCAGCCAGCTCGAAGACCTGGCGGGCTGGCCCGACGCCAAAGCCCTCAGCGAAGGGCGCTGGGCCTGGCAGGCCGCTCCCCACGTGGTCTGGGACAAGGAGGCCCTGGTCTTCGATGAGCTGCCGAGGGTCGCACAGCAGCTGCAAGGCAAGCTGTTCGACATCCTGCGCGACCACTCCGTCATGGGCACCCTCATCGAGGGCCTGCAGCTGATCTCGGCGGCGGGAAATCCGCCAGGTCCCGGCTCCCACCCCCTGGACGACGCCCTGATCGGTCGCTTCGGGCTGGTGGCCAGGATGCCCACGGTCCAAGACATGGACCCCGAGGTACAGGCCGCGATCATCGAGTCGGTGGGCGAGAGCGACGCCCCCCTGGCGGATGTCTTCCACGCCGTTCCGCCGGCCCACGAAGCCGCGGGAGCCATCCTCCGGGGCCTCATCGAGGATGCCAGGGCCGAGCTGCACAGCACCGTCGCAGCGCTGGGTCCTGCCGTGACCACCTACGTCCACCGGATCTCCGAGACCATCGGAGAGGTCGCCCCGACAGGCTACCTGGACGGTCGTCGGCTGGGGATGATCCGGCGCAACCTGCTCACAGGCCTGGCCCTGGCCCGACGCGGCCATCGCTGGCACGATGACGACTACCGCCTGGTCTTCGATGTGCTCTGCCGCTCCCTGCCCTTCGCGGCCACCGAGCCCAGCTTCGACTTCACCACCCTCGCTGGCACCCACGCTGCCGCCTGGCGCGAGGCCTTCGGAGGGTGCGCCAGCCGCTCCCTGGGCCTGCGCGTACCCCACGCAGGTGTGGAGGATCTGGGCGAGCTGATCGAGACCTACGCCCAGCGCGCCGCCAAGATGACCGAGGACGAGCACGGCCTGTTCCTGGGCCAGGTCTTCGGCCGGGCCGGGGACGAGGACGTGGACCGGCGTGTGGCCGCGATGGCCGAGGGCCTGCGGGTGGTGCGCTCGCTGCTGGGCCGCACCGACGTGCCCGCCGCCATCGTGGCCCGCGCCCTGTCCTGGGCCGACCGGGCCGCCGGCATCGGCTCCAGGGGCACGGCCAACGCCACGGAGGAGCTGCTGATGACCCTGAACACCTTCATCGACATCGTGGGACCCCGGGACGCACTGGCGCTCCGGCTCGCGTTGGAGGCCAGCCGCAAGGGCCACCCAGGCAGCGACGCCCCCTACATCGAGAGAGATGCGCAGCGGGCCTACACCCTGACCTCCCGCGCCGCCTACCGACTGCTCGAGCAAGAGCAGCAAGCCCCCATGGACGAAGAGGAGTAGCCATGCCCAGAATCCGCGCACTGCAGATCCACCCCGTGATGGAGGGTGTCGAGGTCTGGAAGCTCGACACCGCAACCGTTCCCCTCGAGCGCGCGTTGATGCGGGAGTACGTCGGCATCGGCGATCCGCTGGAGGTCGATCTTGGCTTCGGCCACCGGCGTGGCCGCCGCAAGGGCCCGGAGCTGGGGCTGGCGCGCCTGGACCTGGAGAGCTTCGACAGCTTCCAGGGTGCGGTGGTGGCCAGGAGCGCTACCCGGCTGGTCCGCTACCTGCTGCAGGCGGCCAGGCCCACCCGTGGCACGGCGCTGGCGACCTGGCTCGCGGGCCGATCGCTGGACGAGGCGAGCATGGCGGAGCTGGGCGAGCTGCTCGAGCGCGCCTGGCTGCTGGGCCACGACATCGAGCGCACGCCCCTCGGACGCCAGCTCCCCTCGGGCGGGCTGGCCCTGCTACGCGACACCGCGCAGCTCCGGCTGGACCGCATCCGGATCGACGGTCAGGACTGGTGGATGGACCGAGTCCATGGCCACACGATGAGCAGCGCGGTGGTGGACCGGCGCGTCACCATCGCGGGCCATCGGATCGCGCAGCCCCTCTTCGTCGGTCGCTACGGCCCCGGGCCCTGGTTCTCCTGGTACGACGGCCTGCGCACCGGCTACTCGAACTCCCTCGACCAGCTCCCGCCCTCTCTGCTGGAGCGCATCGAGGAGCAGGGCTGGATGCGGAGCGTGGCCGAGCCGCGCCGCCCCCTGGCAGACCTCGAGGTCCGCTTCCTGGTCCGCCGGCCGAACCTCGACGAGCGTCCTCGCCAGCCCGCCGCCTCCATTCCCGCTGGCTGCGGCCACCCCGCCATCCTCATCCCATCCAGCGAGCCCGTCCCGCTGGTGGACGAAGGCGGCAGGCCCCTGGACGTGCCGGTCATCGCCGACCCCGCCGAAGCCCTCGCGGTGCTGGGCCGGGCGTACAACGGCAGGATCTACATCCCCCACGCCCACTGCCTGGACCCCATGGAGATCAGCTTCTCCAACCGGAAGTGCGAGTGGCTGGTCGGCGTGTTGCCCACGTGCCTGGCGGCCTGATGGACGTGCACGAGCTGCTCGCAGCGGCGATCTCCGCCCCGATGGACGAGCAGGCCGAGGGCTCCATGGCCGCCGTGTCCGGCGTGCTCGCGGTGTGCGAGGTGCGCGCCGATCCCGACACCCGGACCCTGAGCATGGCCTTGCGCGACGGACACGCCATCCTGCGGGTGAACGAGGACTTCGTCTCCAGCTACGTCGAGGACCAGGCCGACGCCCTGTTCGTGGTCGCCCATGAGACCCAGCACGTGATCTGCGAGCACGCCAGCTTCCCGCGAATCCCCGGTGTCCCAGCACCCGTGGTCAACCTCGCCCTGGACCTCCAGGTCAACGGCGCGATCCTCCGCAACCTGCTGGAGCCGACCCCGGGCATCCTGGGTCGCTTGTACCGCCACGACCGCTTCCCGGATCTGCTCCTACGGCCCCCAACGGACATCATCGACGTCATGGCCGAAGAGGACAGCGACGCGCGCACCCTGGCGGGCCGCACGCTGCGGCAGCTCGCCGCTTCGGTCCGTACCGACCCGCTGCACCGCGCCCGCGTCGAGGTCCTGCTCCGCGAGCACTTCTCCAAGCTCGCAGGTGTGCAGAACCCCGAAGCCATGGTGCGCGCCTACCTCGACGGCTGGTGCGAGGCCCAGGAGCCCTGGTCCTGGCTGCTGCGCTTCCTGCGGCTGATGGGCCGAGCGGTGCATCAGGAGGGGTGGGGCCGGGTGCTGGTGCTGGGAGACCACGACCGGCGCGAGCGCGCCAAGACCAACAGCTGGTCCCGAGCCTGGGGCTGGAGCCGCAAGAAGGAGAACCTGAGCCTGGACGTGGAGCCGCCACCCGCGGTGGTCATGGCGCGGTTCCGAGAAGCGGCCCAGCGAGCACTCGCGCCATGGCTGGCGGGCGACTGCCTCGTGGACACCACCCTCGAGAGCAGCGTCATCCCCGCCACGGGGCGCCGCGAGCAGGTGTTGCTGGCCGCGGGCATCACGCCGGTGATGTACACGCACCGCAGCACCTCTCTCCTGCCACCGGAGCAACGGGTCCATCTCTACCTCGACGTGTCCGGCTCCATGGTGCGCGAGCGCAACTGGTACGGGAGCCTGGCCCGGGTGCTCGGCGAGCAGCTGGCCGAGCCCGTGTGGGTCTGGAGCACCGAAGTGCGCCAGGCCAGCCTGGCGGACGTGGTGAGGGGAGAGATGCCCTCGGACGGCGGGACGAGCATCGAGCCGGTGGTGGAGCACGCCATCGAGAAAGGGTTCAGGCGGGTGCTGGTGCTGACCGATGGCGTGTTCGGGTTCGAGCCGGAGCTGCTGGCGAGGAAGGTGAAGGAGGCGGGGCTGGAGATGGTGTTTCTGGTGCTGCGGGAGCGGGCGAGCCGGATGGACTGCGGTGGGCTGGAGGGAATTGCCCGGGTGGTGATGGAGGTGGGGGGTTGATCAATGGGTTCTCTGTCCCACCTCACCAGCAGGACGCGAGTCGATCCTCACGATCGACCAACAGGACACACCACCAACCACGAGGCCGCACATGACACGTGAGTCCCGGTACCGCACCTACCCCCCAGACACCGTGGAAGAGTTCCGCAAAATCATGGAACCGCGGGCTGGCCGACCGCTCACCGAACGCGAATGCCTGGACTCGATCAACAACCTCCTTGGATTCATCAACATCCTCCGGGACTGGCGAGATGCCGAAGAGCGAGACCGCCGCCGAGACCAGCCAGCGGTGGTCAACGAGGAAAAAAAGGGACCAGCTGGACAGCCGACGAAGAGCGGGACGTAGACGCTCTCTCCTCACCCCTGGAGCCCACCCAAGAACCCCGAACCTCGAGAAACCTCGCTTGACGCCCCCGAAACCCAGGTGTATTCAAACCTCGCTACCCTCT
>CALDOK010000344.1 GCA_937912125.1 uncultured Pseudomonadota bacterium | reverse complement strand
CGCCGAGACAGCGTGGTGTGGTCCGGTGCCATCAAGTCGAGGCCCATCAACTGGATCAACGAGGTCACGAAGCCCTCGGTCTGCCGTAGCGGGAGGTGGAACACCGTACGCAGAGTCAACGCCGTCAGGATCGCCAGGTCGGAATACCGCCACTGACCGCCAGGCCGCCCGGACGGAGGCGCGTTCCACGCTTCGATCGCGCCCTCATCGAACCAGACGGTGAGGTCGCCCCGGCATCGCAGCGACTTTTCGTAGGCCGCCCAGTTCTGCACGCGGTACTTCGTCTTGTACTTCTGCGCGACCTTGCTCTGCTTCCTCGCTGCCATCTCCTGTCCTCCGCGGGCCTTCTGGCAGACCAGCATCTTCGACCTTGGCCCGGAGGTCAACCGGAGCCATGCACCAACGCCGACCTGCAGCACCCAGCCGTCGACGGTGTCCAGGACGGCGGGCAGGGAGCCGCTCTCGAGCCAGGTGGGCAACCCCGTGATGGTGAGCGGCACGCTTGGCCACGCGGCTCGGACCCGAGGCAGCCACGACGCGTAGCTGTCCAGCCGGGAGGTAGGGACGTCGATGTCCAGGTGTAGCTCGGAAGGCTGGAACCCCGAAGTCTCCGAAGCAGCGCGTAGGTCCTCAACAGCCTCGACCGTCGCCTCGGCCACCGTCGGCCCCCAACCGGAGGGTGGCATCCCGACGCGCAGGGCGGCCCCCACCGGCCGATCGCTCGCGGCCAGCAGCGTGAGATCGGCCTCGGTCCGCACCAGCTGCGGGCCATCTGGCCACTCGACCTCGCCCATCAGGACGATCAGTCCGTCAAGCTCCGCGCTCGGCTGGGCGACGGCTTCACGCACCGCCGGAGTCCAGTGCCGCTGCCAAGCGAACGCGTCGTGACGCGAGGGCCCTTCGGCCAGCGCGACCGTGGACTGCGGGTCCTCTGGGAACCATGCCTCGGGATGCTGCGCGTCTGTCTTGTCGAACTCCCAGGGGGAGGGCGGGTCCACGCAGGCACACGCGATGAGGAGGGCAGCGCCCCACTGGGGCTCGATGGGCCTGATCCGGGGAGGACACCACATGACACCCTCGAGGCAGGAAGGGGACCAAAGAACAAAGAACCATGGGGCGTCTGCTGTCGCGGTCGCCCTTCATCCTCTAAGATGTCGGCAGGTGACATGTCAACACTAATGAATCGAGTCGAGATCGTGTCACCACCACAGACGACGAGCCACGCATTCTCCAAGTCCGCCACACTTTGAGCAGGACGGCTTATTCTCTCCTGATGAAGGCTCATCGTCGTCACCAGGCTGGTCGTCTTGGGTCAGGTTTGGCAGAGAAGGCTCGGCCCCATCCTCCTCCTCGCCAAGTTCGCCCTGGAGAGCAATACCCAAGCCGCCGCAGGCTTCACAGCCCTTCCATGTCACGTAGGTCCTTGGACTATCACCTCCCTGACAGTCCGGTGTACTCTCTGAATGGGCGTCGCCCGGCGAGTCCATGCATACCACATGGCCTCCGGCGCCACCGCATCGCTCGCAGACCTCATAGCCCTCCCCATCTCCCTCCCTATGTGCATCCAGCCAGATTGTGAGATCCTCGTTCAGGTCGTTGTCGATGGGGTCAGTGCAGAACCAGCAGGGCACAACACGGCTGTCGTGGAACACGATGCGGAAGCGGTCCTCGGCTCTCCAGGCGAGCTTGGTGCCCAAGAGCAGCTCCATGCGCTCGTTCACGGCGTCCACATTGGGCTCGAGCGTCTCGATAGTTGCGATGACGAGGTGTCCGGCTCTCGACAGTTCGAAGGCTCGACGCATGAGGTTCGGGGCCTCCAGTCCATCCAGCGCGATGACGCGGAAGCCCGCCGCGGTGACCAGATCGAGGGAGACCGCAGCGTGCGCCAGAGGCGGTTGGCATGCGGGTGTATGCGGCGATGACGGTCTGGCCTCCAGCAGGAGCACAGGTTGGCGACCGAGTGAAGCATGGGCGATCAGTGCATGAAGGGTCGAGCTCTTGCCAGACTCGGGGCTTCCGGCAAGCAGGATCAACCCACCTCGTTCCACGAAGATGTCCAACACCTCCTGCAGTTGACCCTCGGTGCCAAGCGCATCCAGCGAACCGGGCTCGGGGCTGGGGTGGAGGACAACCCGAACGGACTGGCCGTCGGCGAGGAAAGTAGCGCTGAACCAGAACCGCAGTGGATAATGATCAGACTCCTCGTCTTCATGAACGACGTCGTCTTCGAGCACCAACCAGCCTCCGGCGACACCCGGCTCTCGCTCGCATGGGAACTGCTCTCGCAGCAGCTCCAGGATCGGCTCCCAGAGCTGGAGGGGTAGCTGCATCAGCACCGTGTCGCGACCGCCGAGCCGGTATCGAACAACGGGGTGTCCACACTCGAGGCAGATGTCGATCCTCGTAGCCTGGTGTCTTTTCCCTTGGAGAAGGATCAGCTTGACGAGTTGCTCGACGGGCCTCGGTTTCCGCTGTTCGGGCTCCTGTACTGGCTTGCGCTTTCTCCATAGTGCCATGCGCTCTCTCCCTGTCCCAGCGTTCCCGGTTTTATCGACATAGGCGGGCCCGGCCCTCCGGTCCACTACCTGGCCAACGCACCCCAGCTGGGCAGGGGTGGGATCACCCCCTGTAGAGCCCCACAGCACCTCGTCCCCGCCCTCTGCTGCCTGACCGGACTCCACCGCCGGCAGATCGCTGTTCGGAGATCGCTGCGCCACGCCACTCACGACCCGGTCAAGCGCCGCCACGTCGTCGCGCTCGGCCAGGGACGAGACCCGCCCGTTGGTCACCGTGACGCGCGCGCCGCGGATCGGCTTTGAAATCGAGGCTCGCCCAGGCCGGCGTTCGCGTTGCGGGCGGGCTCCAGGGGTGGGATGAGTTTTGGTCACTGGTACACGACGTCAATCCGCGCGGCTCCCTATAAGCTCGCATCGTGATAGTGGATGGTGCCAAGGCAGAACCTGGAATCGCAAGGAGGACCGATGGAACGCGTTGCTCTCTACACACGGGTTTCCACTGACATGCAGGCCAGCAAGGAGGAGGGCTCCCTGGAGACTCAGGAGGCCCGACTGCGAAACGCTGTGGCCTCCCGCGTCGGCCCCATCGAGGTGGTGCGCGTGTTCCGCGAAGAGGGACAGTCGGGCAAGAACCTGGACCGGCCCGAGCTTCAGGCTCTTCTGACAGGCATCCGCGCTGGGGAGTTCGACCTGCTCCTGGTCACCCGCATCGATCGGCTGTCGCGCAGGCTGCTGGACTTCTACGAGGTCTACGAGTTGATGGAGGCGCACAGAGTCCAGTTCGTGTCCCTCAACGAGAGCTTTGACACCAGCACCGCTGTCGGCCGCGCCATGCTCAAGCTTATCCTGGTGTTCGCGGAGCTCGAGCGGGAGCAGACTGCCGAGCGTACCCGTGATGCCGCGTTGGCTAGAGCCAAGCGGGGCCTCTACGGCGGTGGGCACCCCAAGCTGGGCTACGTCCCGAGGGGAGGTGGTCACCTGGACCTCATCGACGACGAGGCCGACCTTGTGCGTCTGATCTTCGATCAGTATCAGGTGCTCCGGTCGGCACCGAAGTTGACGCGGTGGCTCAACGAGCGTGGCTACCGCACCAAGAAGTACCAGTCGCGTCGGGGCAACGAGCGGGGAGGCGAGCCTTTCAAGGCCGCAGGCTTGCGGAC
>CALDOK010000343.1 GCA_937912125.1 uncultured Pseudomonadota bacterium | reverse complement strand
GCGGGAACGCCCGGTTCGCCGCAGCCTACTCCATGTCGGTCCTGGATGGGGACGCCGTGGTGATCTCAGCCCTCGGGGAGCGTCGCGACCGGGAGGAGGCCCCCGAGGTCCAGCGTGCCCTCGACTTCTCTTTGGCCTACCACGGAGATCCCGAGGCGCTCCAGCGGCTGGCCCGGACCCTCGACGACGACGATGCGGGGCTTCGGCTGCTGAGCCTCCAGCTCGTCGCCGGGCTCCCCTCTGGAACCTGCGCGGCCCTCGGCGCTGATCGGCTAGCGGCTTTCCTCGGGTCCGACCTCGAGCAGGAGCGCATCCTGGCCGCGAGGGCCCTCGCTGTTGCAGGCTGCGGCACCCCCTCGGCCGCCAAGACAGGGCTGGTGAGGATGGCCCGATCGGGCACGCCCAAGGAACAGCTCGCGGCGGTCGGGGCGCTCGCGGGGAACTGCACCACTGCCTACGCGGCCCTCGACGAGCGACTTCCCGCCCCCGCGGGTGCCTACGAGCTGCTCAAGCGTTGCCCGGCGACAGACACGATCCGAAGCCAGGCGTTGAGGAGCGCGAAAACGGAGGAGGAGGTGCTGAAGTCGAGCCTGCGAAGCCAGGAGGTCGGGTTCGGGCTCGATGTCCATCAGCTGGAGGCCGTCGCCGACGTCCGCTTCAGCCTGGCCGCCCTGGGGCTCGTGCCCACCGACGAGGCGCTGGCCTTCTACGCGCCCAACCTGTGGAATTCGTATCGGGGTCCCGGGGCGTGTGTCGCGGCGCTGACCGCAGCCCAGCACGACCCCGAGCGGGTGCTCCAGGCGCTCGGGGATCAGGACAGCGAAGCCTACATCCTGATGCGCGCCATGCTCGGCGATCCTGGAGCCACCCAGCAGCTGGGTGAAGTGGTCCCGCTAGATCTGCACGATAATCCCTATTTCCGGGACCTCCACATCATCCCCCTGTACGGCGCGGTCGTGCTCGAGCGTGACGACCCGGCGATGGTCCGTCGGCTCCTGGATCTAATGGCAGAGGCGAGGGGCCCGGCGGAGATCGGTCTGCTGGCCATGGTCACGCTGGCGGCCGAGCACGCCCACCCTGGGATCGTGGCACGGGCCCTCCGGGCGGAGCCGATCAGCTCCCCATGAACCGCAGCGCCACGCCGGCATCCAGCGTGAAGCGGAACGATGCGCGGCGATCGACGTCCTCTGCATCCACGATGCCGACGAAGTCGTCCAGTTCCTGGTGATCGAGGTGGAGCTGGTAGTGGAACGCCATGCCGAGGTAGTAGGGCAGGCTCAAGAACTCATTGGTGGTGTAGGCCTCGAGCTTCACCCCCAAACGGTCGCCCTGTGGGCCCCAGGTCGGCCCCAGCGCGATCTGGGTCTCGCCGTAGTGGGTGCGGCGGTGTGAGCCGTCCTTCTCGTACCGGATCGTGACCCCGTGGTAGCCGTGGTAGCGCGCGCCCAGCATGAAGACCTTGTCCTGCAGATCCAGAAGGGGCTCACCGTTCCACTCTTCACCGAGGTAGCTCGAGCGCGTGTACGAGGCGTGCAGCCCCAGGACCCGCCAAGCCGTCACCTCCTTGTCGAAGTAGA
The DNA here is from genome assembly GCA_937912125.1 of uncultured Pseudomonadota bacterium. Classification (GTDB taxonomy): domain Bacteria; phylum Myxococcota_A; class UBA796; order UBA796; family JAFGLY01; genus CALDOK01. The sequence continues at coordinate 770 of CALDOK010000343.1, read as the reverse complement.
AGACGTAGAGCGAGTCAGAGTCGGTGCCGATTTGGACGTTGACCTTGGTGTCCCAGGTCTTGATGGGGATGCCTGCGGCCACGTGGAGGTGTCTGCCCTTCCAGTCCATGTCGTGCTCGGAGCCGTTGTAGGCGGCACTCTCCATGCCGGCCTCCCCTAAGGCTCCGTCCACCGTGAAGGCCCATCCAGAGGGCATGCGGAGGCCGTACCCCAGCCGCCAGCGGTTGTTCATGCTGTAGGCTGGGTGCCCGTTGGGGCCGAAGGTTCCGCCCAGTGTCAGCGGAAAGACGTGGATGGCCTTGGCCTTCTTGACGGACTTGATGCTGACGGCGCCCTGGCTGCCGTGAGCGATGGCGGGCTGGGCCAAGAAGAGAGAGAGCAGGAAGATGAGGAACTTCGACATGAGTGCGGACTCTCAGGGTGCGGCTGCAGTATCGCACATTGTCGGAGTCCGGCGTGATTCGTACCAACCGACGGCCAGGGGATAGGCATTGTTGAAGAATGGCGCCCGGCCTTCTCCCCCACGCTTCTGCCAGCGAGGGCACCCGAGCCCACGGGCGCTTCAGCAGGCGCGGTCAGAAGGGGACCGCCACGTCCTCGAACTCCTCCCACTTTCCCCAGCAGACCGCTTCTTTGTCCGTCGTCAGACCACAGCTCAGCAGCGTTCCGCTGTCCACCTGGACGAAGGTGGTCCCGTAGGGGGGGTCGGCCTCGCCGTAGTTGCCGTTGCCACACAATCTCCATGCGCGATCGGCGTAGAAACCCCGGAC
>CALDOK010000342.1 GCA_937912125.1 uncultured Pseudomonadota bacterium | reverse complement strand
ACCTGCTGTAGCGCACCTCGGCAGGAGCTCACAGATGGGTTGGTCGAGTGCTTACTCACCTACTGGGATCGGGACATCGTGCGCGGCATCGCCAAGGCCGCGAAGGTCGATCACAGCTTGGTCGACGCGGTGGAGGCCTACCAGTTCCAGGCCGTCAGCGATCTGCTCGCGCTGTTCTCGACCAAGAAGGAGCTCCCTGGAGCGGCCTATCTCCAGCGGCTCGCCGAGGTCATCGCGCTCATCGCCGCAGACGGCAAGGCCGTGATCATGGGCCGAGCGGCCAACGAGCTGCTCGGGCCCAAGCGTGCGCTGCGAGTCCACGTGGACGCTCCCCTCTCCATGCGGGTGCAACGGGTCGCCGAGCGCGAGGGAGTGAAGGAGTCCGAAGCACGCGGCAGAGTGCTGGCCGAGGACGCCCGCCGAGAGCGTTGGTTGCGGGAGATGACCGGCAAAGTCCCCACCGACTTCTCCGGCTACGATCTGACGATCTCCACCCAGGCCCTGACCCTCGAGCAGGCGGCCGGCGTGGTGGCCGCGGCGTGGCGGGCGACGAGCTGAGCGTGCGAGCTGCCTCGGAGCGACACCGACCAGAAAGAGCTCATTTCGCCGACAGTTCGAGTAGCCAAGCGAGCTTCGCAGCAGGGCTGCTCCCGCAGCCCTGCGCCGCTCATCAAGCGGCGAAGATGGCTCGGGGTCTGTACGGCCCATCCCCTGGCGACCGCCGCTGTGCTCCTATGGCTCACCATCCACGCCCGGAGCCGGTTCCTCGGCCTCCTTCCCCAGTGCTCCCCAGCGGCTGGCCCACTCCTTGTCCTCGCCGGTGGGCGCAACCGGGGGCTCGTGCTCCAGCTCGCAGGGGCCCGAGGGTCCGGAGCCAGACAGGAAGGGCGCAGGGATCACACGGCAGCTGGGACCAGGTGTACGGCCGCTGACGGTGCAGACGCCCCGGTGCTGGAGCGGGAGCCCGCGGAGCTCCTCCCGGGGCAGACCCTGGTGCACAGCCTGCTGCCACCAACCCCAGAGGGGAGCGGTGAAGTCGCTGGCAGACACTCCGATACTCCCCGGTGTGTCGCGGCCCACCCACAGCGCCCCGGCGTAGCGCGCCGTGGCGCCGGTGAACCAGAGGTCACGCTCACCATCGGTGGTCCCGGTCTTGCCGATCATGGGACCCTGGAAGCCCGCCATGCCGCCGGTGCCCCGGGCACGCCCGCCGGTGCCGAACTCCACCACCAGACGCATCAGGTCACGGGTGAGGGCCGCAGCCTCGGGGGTCAGCACAGTCTCCCCGGGCTCGGGAGGGGGGACACGGACCACGCCCGCAGCGTCGACGGCCAGCAGTACGGGACGCGCGGAGGCCAGCGCGCCACCCCGCGCCACGGTGGCGGTGAAGCGCGCCAGCTCGAGCACGCTCACCTCGCCCTGGCCCAACGCCAGACCGTACTCTGCGGGCCAAGCGTGGGTGTCGAAGCCCAGGCGCTGCGCGAAGGGGATGAGGGCCGCTGGCCCTCCCAGCAGCTCGAGCAGCGAGGCGGTCGCGATGTTCTGGCTCCAGGCCAGCCCCATGGCGAGGCAGGAGCTGGGGCTGTACTCCCCCGCCACGTTGCGGGGGCTCCAGCCGGGGGCGTCGCGGAAGATGCGGGGAGCGTTGGGTACGGTGCTGGCGGCGGTGAAGGCCGGCTGTCCCTGCTCGTCCCGCCGACTCATGGCCAGCGCATAGACCACCGGCTTGAAGGACGAGCCAGGCTGGCGGCGGGCCTGGGTGGCCCTCGAGAAGTCCGTGGAGCCCTCCATGCCCGTGTCATGAACCGCCACCACCAGGCCCGTGGTGGTGTCCAGCAACACACCCGCAGCCAGGATGGGCTCGGTGCCACCCAGGCCCAGGGTCTGTTGGATCCATGGTGTGCGCTCACTCAGGATACGGTCGCCCGCCTCCTGCACCACCGGGTCCAGCGCGGTCCAGACATCCAGGCCCGCGCCGTAGATCACCTCGGCCGGGAGCACACCCGCGAGCCAGCTGCGCGTGGCCTGCTGGTAGGCGGGGTAGCGGAGGGAGAGCAGCGCGTGTGGTTCGGCCCCCATGGGCTCGTCGAGGGCGGCCGCCACGTCCCAGCCAGCCACCCCCATGCGGGCCAACAGAGCGTCACGCCGGGCTCGAGCGACCTCTGGGTGGCGGTCGGGCGAGTAGCGACCCGGAGCGGGCAGGATGGAGGCTAGGGTGGCAGCCTGTGCCAGGCTCAGATCCCTGGCGTCCACACCCCAGTAGTACTGCGCCGCCGCCTGAAAGCCGCAGACGGAGAGCTTGCCCGACTGCCCCAGGTAGGGAGCGTCCAGGTAGGCCTGGAGGATCGCCTGCTTGCCCAGGGCGTGATCCATCGCCAGCGCCGCGCTGGCCTCCCACAGCTTGCGCGACAGGCGCTGCTCCCTCCTTCCGGAGAAGGCCCGCACCACCTGCATGGAGAGGGTGCTGGCCCCCTGCTGCCAGGCGCCGCCCCGCAGGTTGGCCCAGGTGGCGCGCGCCGTCGAAGACAGGTCGACACCATGGTGGCGCTCGAAGTTCGAGTCTTCGGCCAGCTGGATGGCCGCCAGCAGGTAGAGGGGGGCCTCGTCCAGGGGCAGGTGCTCGCGGATCTCGGCGTCGGGCCCCACCAGAAGGCCCAACGCCATGGGCTCCAGCGCCGGGGGCCGGCTCCAGCCCTCTAGCCCCGGGGGCTGCCGACCCTCGAGGAACCGCCCGCCCCTTGGTACCACCGCGCCGCTCGCCGGGCAGACCTCACCGGGCTTCTCCACGGGGCAGTGCTCGGCATAGCCGCGGACCAGAGCTTCCTGCACCAGGCGCTCGGGGGGAAGATCCAGCTCGGCCGGAGCCGACCAGATCCGGGCGGGGAAGCTCCAGCCTGGGTGAGCGACCTCGTGCTGGAGGTGGACCCGTGCCAGCCCCAGGATCTCCGCTCGCACTTCCAGCCACGCGTTCAGCAGCCAGATCCCAGCGAGGAGGACGAGCAGCACGAAGAGACGGAGAGGACGCCACCGGATGTTGGACAAGTGCGGGCCAGGTCCCGGGGGAAGGGAGTCGTCCCACTGGGCAACACCCTGTATCCGTGTTGGTGCCGGCACAGGCCGGATTTCCCACTGATGGTGGCGCAGGGCGGCGGCCAGGGCGTGGATCGAGCCGTCCCAGGTGAGACGCTGGGCAGGTCGGGGAGCTCGCACAGGTCGACGCAGGCAGCCGCGTCCTCTGGCCCTTGGGACGCAGGTTCGCGATACGGAGCCATCCAGGGTCCGCCGCAGATGTCTTCCACCCTGGGAGCCCGGTCCACCAGCCCCGCGACCTGCCGCTCACGGTGCCGAGGTAGGCCTCTTGGTCCAGTGGTGCCTCAAGGCGCCGCGTTCGTGCTACCGCTGCACAGCTCCAGCTCGGCGTCGCAACGCACGGTGCAGGCACCGTCATCCTCCACCCGCACGCTGCCCGCCAGCTCCGCCCTGGCCTCCGCGCCCTCCTCGAAGCGGGCCCAGATATCGTAACGACCAGGTTCCAGGATCGCCCCTGGGTCGAAGCGCGTGGAACGGCCGAGGGTCAGGTAGACCGCCTTGGCATCCCCAATGACCCTCCAGCCCACCTGGGGTGGCAGTGCGACCACATCACTCGCGTCGGCTCCGGGTGCCAGCGCGGCCCGCTCCAGGGAGGCGAGCCCCGCGATGGCCCGGCGGCGGGCGTCTTCGTTGCTGGGGGTCGGTGAGGCGGGAGCTTCCTTGGCGCCGACCGCGCTCGGTCTCTCCGGGCGAGCTTCCTTCGCGGAGGGTGCAGGAGGCGTTGCGGCGGCTTGGGTGGACCGCGCCTTGACCACTCCCGCGGGAGCGGACTGGGCTTTCACAGGCGGCGAGCGCAGCGGAGGGGCGGGCGGGGCCACCGTCATGGCTGCCACAGCCAACTCCGGCTCGGAGGACACCGGGTCCACGGGCGGCGTAGCCGCCACAAGCGCCTGCGCCACCTCCGGGGCTGCCGCAGGGGGCGCGGCCACCTCCTGCGGGTCCTGGGGCAGCGGGGACCGGGGCGCCGGGGAGAGCTCCCCGAATGGGGCGACCTCCCGCCCCACAGGGGCACCTCCCCCACGGACCCGCCACCCGACCAGCCCACCGCCGAGGACGAGGCCCGCGACTAGCATCGCTGGCAGGACCATGGACCGGGATGACCTCCTTCGGTCGCGGCGGACGAGTTCGTCGCCGGTGTCGTCTTCGCCTCGGGGCTCGACCTCGAAGGTGACAGGGCGAACCTCATCGACCCCGTAGGACAGGTCTGGGACCGCCGCAGTCGCAGAACGCCGTGAGCGACCATGGGCCATGAACGAGGGCCCGACCTCGTCGATCTCTGGCGCCTCGACCACGCCAGGCCGCCCCGGGAGCACTCCGGCCAGCTTGGTCCCGACGCGGGGCTCCCGGCTCTTGGCCCGGCGGCTCCCCACCCCGGGCACGGCAGCGCCAGCGCCATCCATGTCGGCGCAGACCCGACGGGCCCACGCCGCGAGGGGCTCCCCTGGGAGCTCCACTGCCAGCTCCCTGCACCGCCCCCACACCTCTGCGGCGGAGGGACGACGGGATGGAGACCCGGCCTGCATGGTGGCGAGCAGGGCTTCGATCGCGCCCCCAGTGGGGTCGTGGAAGTCCGCGGACGCAGCGCCCGGCTCTCCCCCCTCCCCGCCCGTGGCTGGGGTGAGGGCTTCACGCAGGATCGCTCCGAGCGCATAGATGTCCGCTGCCGGGCCCAGGCCTTCGATCCGTCCCGTGGAGATCTGCTCGGGGGGCGAGTAGCGTCCGAGTGTCTCCGGCTCCAGCGCGGCCTGCTGCGCGATCAGCTCGGCCACCACAGCAGGCCCACCCCACCCCAGGACCGCGACCTCGCCCTTGGGCGTCAGCAGGATCCGCGAAGCAGCGAGCCCCAGGTGCGCTCCCTGGTCGAGCCTATCCCTCGGTCGCAGCTCGAGGGCGTGGTGCAGCAAGGCCGCCACCTCACCCACAAGCGCGAGGGCCTGCCGGGGCGGCACCTCCGACACCTCGATCACCACGCTGAGGGCCACGCCCTCCACATGATCCGAGATCAGGCCCCAGGCTTGGTCCATCCGCGCGATGCGCTTGCAGGGCACCACACCGGCATACTCGAGGGCCAGCAGAGGACCCACAGCTTGCTCCAGACGGCGTACCGCGGCCCGGTGGGCTGCGTCGCCCAGGCTGCGGGAGAGGCCCGGAGCCCGCGGCAACAGCTCCAACTCCACCGTGGCGACGTACCCCTCGGGATCGGTCTCCAACGCACGACAGACCACCCGCGTGCTCCTGTAGCCGAGGTGCTCCTGAATTCGATAGGTGTGGGTGGCCATGGGCACTCTCACATGTCCGGGCGGCGGCACACCGCGAGTCGTGGGACACCCTGTGCGTTGCATTCATCGTGCCAGCCGCCGTGGGCCCTCACGTGAGTGTGCGCCTCCAGGAGCGTACATCAGCGCGCGCAGACGGCGTGGCCATGACCCAGGATTCGGCAACCGCCAAGATTTCGGCCTCGATCGTACGGTTTTCATTCCGGGGCACGAATGTGCCCCAGCGCGCCAATAGGGCGCGGGGGGCTCGGACGTCCGGTGGTCCCTCGACGGGCGAGCCAGTGGCGGCAGCCGCGGTGCCCGAAGGGCAGGCGATGCCATGCTGAGCGTCAGCGGTGCGGGGGATGGCAGCCCTCCCCCGCCAAAAAAGGGAGGCAGTGGTCGTCGTGGAGGCCGATTGGCCGAGACGATGACCATGGCCGACGGCGTGGCATTCCGCCACACTGTGGCGAAGCTGCAGGACCCTGGAACCGGACCCGCCCACCCCGACCGGCACGACCAAGGCGCAGCGCTGGGTTGTTCGGTCACGGAGCGTGATCCGCTCGGACCGGCGCGCTCCCCGGCACGATTACTGCAAGGACAGGGCCTGTCTCGCGCCCGTAGACGCTTCGAACCAGGAGTCCCCATGCGCACAGCCCTCGCCATCGGCCTCGCCCTCCTCCCAGCGCTGCTGCTGGCCTGCCCGCCCTCCAAGGACAGCGCTGACACCGCAGAAGGAGACACCGACACCGACACCGACGCCGACACCGACGCCGACGCCGACGCCGATGCCGATGCCGACGCGGACAGCGACGCCGACACCGACCCGCCGTTGACGGTGGCCGAGCTGCAGGCCGGCGATCTCGTCATCACCGAGATCATGGCGCAGCCTGGCTTCCCGGACCCCGACGCCGGCGAGTGGTTCGAGATCTTCAACGCCAGCGGCTTCACCGTGGACCTCACCGGCTTGCGGATCCTCGACGGGGGCACCGAGGCCTTCGTCGTCCCCGGTGACCTGTTGGCTCCCCCGGCCGCCTACGTCGTCTTCGCCAGCAGCGCGGACGTGGCGGAGGCCATGGGCGAGGTGTTGGTGCTGGTGGCGCCCGGCTTCGAGCTCGGCGACCAAGACGACACCCTGGCCCTGGCCAACGAGGCGATGATCGACGAGGTCGCTTGGGACGCGCGCTTCCCTTCGGAGCCTGGGGCGGCGGCCAGCCTGGATCCTGACAAGCTCGACGCGCTGGACAACGACGACCCCGCGAGCTGGTGTACGGCGACCGACGACCTGGGCAGTGGCGACCTGGGCACCCCGGGCGCGGCCAACCCCCAGTGCCCCCAGGACGCTGACGGGGACGGCTTCCCCGACACGGTGGACTGCGACGACACCGACCCCGGGGTCTACCCCGGTGCAATCGAGATCTGGTACGACGGTGTGGACCAGGACTGCTCTGGAGGCTCGGACGACGACGCTGACGGCGACGGCGAGGACGCCGCGGAGACGGGGGGGGGCGACTGCGACGACGAGGACCCCTCGGTCAGCAGCGCAGCGACGGAGGTCGACAACGGCCGCGACGACGACTGCGATGACATGGTGGACGAGGGCTGGCGCTTCGAAGGCGAGCTGGTGGTCTCCGAGCTCATGTACAACCCCAGCACCACCGAGCCCGACACCGAGTGGCTCGAGCTCTACAACCCCGATCCCAGCCGTGATCTACACCTGGACGGCATGCTGGTCAGCTCGTCCTCCTCGGGCGGACGCGCGTTCTGGGTGGCGCCAGGCAGCGTGGTGGTCCCCGCCGAGGGCTACGCGGTGCTCTGCCATGGCGACTCGGTGCTCGGCGCCAGCTGTGACTACGTCTACGGCACCGACCTCAACCCGACCTCGGCCCAGGGGGCGACCTTCTCGACCTCCTTCGCCCTGGGCAACTCCTCGGCCGTCACCATCACCCTGAGCCTGGACGGCGTGATGCTGGACGAGGTGATCTACAACGCTGACGGGACCTGGCCTGGCAGTAGCAACGGGAAGTCCATCGAGCTGGACCCCGCGCTGCTCAGCTCCGTCGAGAACGACGCAGGGGCCAGCTGGTGCCACCCTGAGAGCAGCTTCGGCGTCGGCGACATGGGCACCCCCGGGATCGAGGGTGACGGCTGCGGCCTGTTCGCCGAAGACGCCGATGGTGACGGCTACACCACCACGTCCGACTGCGACGACGCCGACGCGACCGTCTTCCCGGGGGCGGCGGAGGTCTGGTACGACGGGGTCGATCAGGACTGCAGCGGCGGCTCGGACTACGACGCCGACGGCGACGGCGTGGACAGCGACGGCTTCGGGGGCGGCGACTGCGACGACACCGACCCTACTGTGCTCCCGGGCGCCAGCGACCCCCCCGGCGACGGGGTGGACCAGGACTGCGACGGGGTGGACGGCAGCGCCTCGGCCACCGACGCCGACCTTGACGGCTACGACTCCACCGTGGACTGCGACGACGCCGACGCGACCATCAACCCCGGCGCCGCCGAGGCCGACAACGACCTCGACGACGACTGCGACGACATGGTGGACGAGGGCTGGCGCGCAGCAGGCGAGCTGCTGATCTCCGAGATCATGTACAACCCCAGCACCACCGAGCCCGACACCGAGTGGCTGGAGCTCCACAACCCGGACACCACCCGCGACCTCCACGTGGACGGCCTGCTGGTCAGCTCGTCATCCTCGAGTGGCCGCCAGTTCTGGGTGGCGCCAGGCAGCCTGGTGGTCCCCGCGGGGGGCTACGCCGTGCTCTGCTCCGGCGACTCGGTGCTCGGCGCCGGCTGTGACTACGTCTACGGCACCGACCTCAACTCGGCCTCGGCCCAGGGCGCCACCTTCTCAGCATCCTTCGCCCTGGGCAACTCCGGCGCGGTCACCCTCACCCTCAGCCTCGACGGGACCGCCCTTGACACGGTGATCTACAACGACGGCTCCGGCTGGCCTAGCAGCAGCAACGGCAAGGCCGTAGAACTGGACCCGACCCTGCTGGACGCCACCAGCAACGACACCGGGACCTCGTGGTGCCACCCCACGTCCACCTTCGGCAGCGGAGACCTGGGCACCCCCCAGGCCGCCAACGACCCCTGCGCGCCCTGAGGCCGATTCGCCCTGCCGACCTTGCGCTCGCGCTGGGTCGATGGGGATCACGCCGCTGCGGATCTCCGGGGCGCGCCTTTGATGTTCCTCGTTCTACTCGACGGATCCATGCGTCCCTACGGCCCCCTGGCCCGCAGTAGCGCCCACCTCGGACTCCAAGACAGGTCCTCGGGAGGCTGGCGCAGGCCGCCGCAGGTGGGTGCTCGCGTGCGATGAGCTGCCATCGTAGGCGCACCAAATGGTCAGAGGCACGAAACCGGGTCACAGGCGCCCCCACCCACAACCCACGCCGACGACGACCACACTGGGCCAAAGGAGTCTCGAAGACCCACACGCGCCCGGCGTTGGTCGGGTGGGCCGGCGAGGCCACCAGCATGTCGACCACGCCGTCACCTGAGATGTCACCCAGGGCGACGCTCATGCCGAAGGCCTCGCAGACGGTCAGCGCGGAGATGCTGATGGCAGCCTGGGAGGCAATGGTCACCGAGCTCTCCAGCCCGGCGCCGGTGAAGACATAGATCTCACCCGGTTCAACTGCGTAGTAGCTGGCGTAGTGAGCACTGTAGGACTCCGGGGTGCCCACGACGGTGTCGTCCTGGCCGTCCGCACCTCTGGAACACCGTCGCCCGGTGGCGCCTGAGCACACGCGGAGTTCATCTCCAAGTTTCTGTGAGGAATGCACGTCCTGGCCGGGCTCCGAGATAGGACGGCTCCCCCCCCCACAGCCGCGCTGAACCGCAGGGGCTCGCACATGTCTACAGACTGGGGCAGCCAGCGATGACACAAGCCGCGATGACACACAGGCGACACCGCAACGACACATCGCTGTTGGTTGGCGCATGTATCGCCGCGGCGGCCTCGCTCGGATCGAGCTGCCGGACGACACCGAGCGCACCTGCCTCGCCGCAGCCTGTCGCCGACTCGCCACCCACGGCACCCGCCCCACCCCCCGCGCTGCGCCCAGTGGTCGCGCCCGATCTGGTGCTGGTGCTGGTGGAGGGGCTGCGGGCGGACATGGACGGCGGCCCAGGTGCCGAGGCGGCGTTCTTCGCACCCTTCGGGGCCGAGCTCTCCCACCGCTGGACCGCTGCCTACGCACAGGCGCCCACTCCCTACCTGAGCGTCGGGACCGTCTTGACGGGGCGCTACCCCAGCGCCATCCCCCTGTGCGGTGCCCCGGCAGGAAGCCAGGAGGCGCCCTGGTGCCACAGCCTCCCGGCGGACCTGCCGAGCCTCGGCACCATCCTAGGGCTGTACGGCTACCGCAGCGCGCTGTGGTACGGCGGCATGGGCGCCGCCGACAGCTTCGCCTCGACCTTTGATCACAGCATCGCGCTGGCCGAAGGCAGGGACGACTGGGCCAGCCCCTGGGACTCGCTCGAGGAGCAGGTGGACACATGGTGGAACGCGGACGCCCTGAGCCCACGCCTGCTGGTGCTTGTGTTACCCGACCTGGTTGTCCAACATAGGCCTGACCTGCGGGTGGCCATGGGGCTCCCCGCCACGCCCGGGCCCTCCGAGCTCGTCACCACGATGGCCGCACCCGGCGCGCGCCGCCGAAGAGAGGGCTCCCAACCCAGGCGGCTGGACACCCAGAGCCTGCTCGAAGGCCTGTGCGTGCCTGGGCGGCCCGCGAGGCCTCCGCAGCACGCGCCCAAGGGACACGGCGCTCCCCCGTACGGGCCTCGGCGGCCCGGCGAGAACAAGGACATGGACAAGGCCAAGCCAACCCGGTTCGTCACTGGCCCATGGAGCGCGCTGGATCACGCCCTGGTGATGACCACCTACGCGAACGCGGCTGGGGACCTCGGTTCACGGCTGCACGGGCTCCTGGCCGGAGTTGCCCAAGGTGACGAGCGCCCGCGGCTGACTGTGCTGGCTGGCGCCAACGGCGTGAGCCTGGGCGAGCTGACGGGCTCCGGCGCATACCCCGCAGCCTTCGCCTGGAACGACCTGCTGCTGGAGCGCACCCTGCACGTCCCACTGGCCATCGCCTCCTCTCGCGAAGCGCCGATCGTCATCGACGACACCATCGTCGAGCTGGTCGATGTGTTGCCCACCTTGCTCGCCGCCGCTGGCGCCACCTCCCCTGCCGGCGTCGCCGGCCGGGACCTCTTCTCCACGGCGCCCGAAGTCCAAGCGCCTTCGGCCTACGCGGAGTTCGGCGACATGCTGGCGGTTCGCGAGGGGAACTTGATGCTCACCCTGCGCGCCCGCTTGCACAACGCCACCTCCCTGGACCCCGTGCTCACCGAGAAGCTCCTGTGCCCAGGCCAAGAGGGTTCACACCTCCACGACGTAGTCGCGGACCCCATGCAGCTGCGCGCCCTGGAGATGGACCAGCCCGACGAGGCCGAGAGGCTCGAGCGACGCATGATCGCCTACCGCACCGGGCTGGGCGCACCGCCAGCCGAGCGCGTCGACATGGAGCGCCTGTGGGAGCTCCGGCTCACGCCCTCCGAGGGCTACTGGTAGCCCACAGCAGCGAGCCCAGAGGCGTGCACGCGGCCAGCGCTACTCCACGGTGGGAGCGTAGCTGCGCCCCACCCCCACGCCGACGGTGGGCAGCAGCTGCCAGGCGCTCCAGTTGGGGTTCGCCCAGCTGGCGCCCGAGGTGACACATCCCCCCAGGCCGAGCCTGATGCGCTTCCAGCGCCAGCTCACATCCGCCAGGGCCCCCTTGGGCAGCAGCAGGTCGGTCTGCAGGCCGAGCCCCCAGGACAGGCCGGCCGCTTCGTGCAGTGGGCGCTCGTAGAACAGGGACTGCGCGCCCAGCGACACACCGGTGGAGAGCCCATCCACAGGCAGATCCACCACCACCTGGATCTGCTCGACCCAGCGCAGGCCAGCGGTGACCGGGTTCATTGCCGCCATGGGGATGTCGTAGTTGACGAAGGTGCCAGGCACCTCGGAGATGAAGTCGACGCGCTGGAAGCGCAGCTTGGCGGCGTCGGCGCTCGGGGCGGCGAGGGCGAGGGCGAGGGTGAGGGCGGCGATCATCGGGCCAGCTCCGGATAGTCGGTGACCACCGCGTCGATGGGCCAGCCCTGCAGGGCCTGGAGCATGGCTTGGTCGTTCACGGTCCAGATGGCCACGAAGAGTCCCTGGCTGCGCGCCAGGGCTGCCAGTTGACGATCGATGACCTGATACGGCACCGACACACCGTCGGCGCCAGCGGCGTCGGCCACCGAGACCATGTCCACCAGACCAGTGCTGGCGCCCAGCTCGTTTCCCACGGCCACCATCACGTCGCTGGTGTCGGGGGTGAAGCGCGGCCAAGTGACCAGGCTGGGCACGTCCACGCCGTTGTCGGCGCCCCAGCCCTCGAAGGCCAGGACGAGCTCGGCGAGGTTGGCCGAGACGAACCAGGGGTTGGGCAGGTCGGCCGCCACGAAGCGGGACATGATCTCCTCGGCGAAGACATCGGGCCCGGGGGTCTCGTCCGGCTCGTACTTGACGTCGATGTGGAAGAGCATCTCGGGCGCGTCGACCATGGCCTCGAGCAGCTCATCGAAGGTCATCACGGGCTCGGCCACGATCTCGGCGTCCAGGCTCTCGGGATCTTGCACGCCACCGCACAGGTAGTCGGCCTGCAGGGTCGCGAGCTCGAGATCCTGGATGAAGATGCGCTCGCCCAGGGCGTCGCCGGCCGTGGTGGTGCAGAGGTCTTCGTGCAGCCAGGGGTCGTGAGAGAGCACGGGCACGCCGTCGGAGGTCAACACCAGATCGAACTCGAGGCCGTCGTAGCCCGCGTCGATGGAGCCGAGCATGGCGGTGCGTGAGTTCTGGGGCCAGTAGCCAGCGCCGCCGCGGTGGGCCTCGATCAGGGGGTCGGCGCCGGCATCGATGAAGCCGCAGCCACCCAACAACATGGTGAGGGGAATGAGTCGTCGCAAGGTCGGGTCCTCCCTGAGGGACAGCAGGCCCCCCGTCTCTGGCGACGCTAACCAGGCTGGCGTGCGACTTCACGCTTTGCACCTGACAGAACTATTTTCTGTGAGTCGAGCAGGGGGCGGTTAGCCGCCCCCACGCGCAGCGGGCCCGGCTCGAGCAAGCCACCTGCGCCCCTCCAGCCGGAACGGGCCCCATGTCTCCACTGCGCCTACGCTACCAGACCATAGAGCTCACCGAGGTGGACATCCACGTCCGCAGCCTGCGGGATCGGCTGCAGTTCGAGGACCTCCAGGGAGTGGCCAACCAGCTGGGCATCTCTTCGGCAGCCTGGCCCCTCTTCGGAGTGGTCTGGGCCTCGAGCAGGGTGCTCGCTGAGCTGATGACGGAGCATGCCATCGGCGAGAAGCGCATCCTGGAGGTCGGCTGCGGGATCGGGCTGGCCAGCCTGGTGCTCAACCACCGCCTGGCGAACATCACGGCCACCGACCACCACCCCGAGGCGGGCCCCTTCCTGGCCGTCAACGTGGCCTTGAACGCTGGCGAGTCCATCCCCTTTGTGCGCACGGGTTGGTCCGACGACGACTGCGGCCTGGGGCAGTTCGACCTGATCATCGGCAGCGACCTGCTCTACGAGCAGAGCCTGATCGCCCCCCTGGCCGCCTTCATCCACCGCCACGCCCGGGACATCTGCGAGGTGGTGATCGTGGACCCGGGCCGCGAGCACCGGGGCCGCTTCTGCCGCAGCATGGCCAGCCACGGCTTCGCCTGCGTCCGCAGCACACCCACCCACGGGGACCACCTGGACGAGCTGTTCCACGGCGAGGTGTTGACCTTCACACGGACGCAGATCGGCCCAGAGCGCCACTAAGCGCCTCGCCGGCCTGGACAGAAGGCAGCACAGTCAGCGCCAGCTGCGCCCGGAGAGCTAGTCCTCGTCCTCGGGCGGGCGCTCCTTGTAGAGCAGCACGATGCCGCCGATGACCTGCACGATCTCGGCCCCTGTCTGCTCGGCGATCAGGGGGGCGGCTTCCTTGGCCTTCATGGGTGCGCCCTGGCCAAGCTTGATCTTGATGAGCTCGTGGGTGTGCAGCTCGAGCCCGATCTTGTGGATGACCGCAGCGTGGATGCCGGCCTGGCCCACACGAACCACGGGCTCGAGGGTGTGACCGCGGGCGCGCAGGTCCTTGCGCTCTCTGGAGCTGAGGGTCGACATGCGTGTACTCCTGAAGGCGAGCGATGGTAGCATCCTTGGCACTGAGGAGAAGCCGATGCTGCTGACTTGGATGCTCGCCGTGAGCATGGCTAACGCCTTGACGGCCCCCGTGGGCTGGACAGCCACCGGTCCGGACCGCGCCGTGATGATGCCCTCGGATCCAGGACGGGGAGAGGTGCGGGAGCTGCGCGTAACCGGCGGCATCGATCCCCAAGCCCTGATCAGCGCCCTCGCCCAGGCGGGAGAGGTGGCCACCATGACCTCCCAGGAGGCCGATGGCACCGTGGGCCTGAAGCTCGGCGCCGGTCGGGTAGCGCGGGCTCGGGTACACACGGACGGCGGCCAGGCCACCTGGTTCCTGGTGGTGGCGAGCGAACGAAGCGCCGACGCCCTCGACGCCGACGCGCTGCTCACCGCCATGATCCCCCGCCCCCTGCCCACCCACCTCCAGGGTTCGGTGGAGGTCCTGCCCGCTGGGCGCGACGGCTCCCTGTGGGATCCGGTCGCGGCCGATCCCGCGCAGCCCGCCGCAGCCACGGACCTGTGGGGAGCGCCGGTCGCCTCGGAGCCCTCGGCCTGGGGCAAGGCTCCATCCCTGGTGGGCGTCTGGGGCGGTTCCAGCGGCGGCCCCTGGGGCGGCGGCCAGGAGGTTGTCTTCACCTTCGACGCCACGGGCCGCCTGCGCATCGAGGAGCGCTCGAGCGACGGCAGCACGGTCACCGAGGGCACCTGGGCCTCGAAGGACGGCCAGCTGCGCCTGTCGTCCTATACGGCCGAGCCCCTGGAGCTCCCCTACCAGCTCGAGAGCAAGGTGCTGTCCCTCACCTGGAACGGCCAACCCCTCACCCTCTTCCCCCGACGCTGATGTCCCGTTCTCCTGCCCCCCCCCTCGAGGCCGAGCTCGACCAGACCCAGGCCCTGGCGCGGGTCCCCGCTGAGCTGCAGCCCATGACCCATGACATCCGGCCCCGGCGCGTAGCCCGCATGGTCGAGGTGCTCGACCGCCGCATGGGCTCGGTGGTGCTGGTGATCGAGGCGGTGCGTCGCCGCCACAACGTCAGCGCCATCATCCGCACCGCCGACGCCCTGGGCCTACACGAGGTGCACCTGATCACCGGCGCCTTCAGGCCCAGCTCCGGCGCCGCCCGGGGCTCCGAGCGCTGGGTGAAGCTGCAGCGCCACGAGACCACCGATGCCTGCCTCGCTCAGCTCCATGCCCGGGGCTTTCGGGTCTACGCGGCGGATCTGCGCCCCGACGCCCTCACCCCCGAGCAGGTCCCGGTGGACAGCCCCGTGGCGCTGCTCTTCGGGTCCGAGCTCAGCGGCGTCTCCGACAGGGCGCGCGAGCTCGTGGACGGCTTCGTGCTGCTGCCCATGTTCGGCTTCGTGGAGTCCATGAACGTCAGCGTGGCCGCCGCCCTGATCACCCGCGGGGTGGCTGACCGACGCCGCGCCCTGGTGGGCGCGGACCTGTCCACCGCCGCGCGCCACGAGGCCCTGGCCACCTGGCTCGCCCGGGAGAGCGCCTACACCACGGCGGCCAAGGCGCGGACCTCCTAGTCCACCTGCAGGTAGGCCCACACGGGCCGGTGGTCCGAGATGTTCTGACCTCCGCCGAAGCCGCCATCGTAGTCGGACCAGGGCGAGATCTCATCGTGAGCGATGACCTTGCAGCCATCGGGCTGCCCGTGCTCGGCGTAGGCCGCCAGCAGGGGCTCGCTGACCACCAGATGATCGATGAGGGATCGATAGGGCACCTGGGAGTAGTCTTCGGTGTCCCGGGTGAGGAAGGTGAACCAGGGGTCGTCCTCGAAGACCGACAGGGACGGATAGCCCGAGTTCAGGGGCACGAAGTCGTCGTTGAAGTCTCCGGCCACCAGCACGTGGTCGTGGAAGGGCGCCCGGTGGGTCTCGAGGGCCAGATCGCCGACGATCCAGTCGTGCAGCTGTTCGGCCTGGGCATAGCGCAGGGCGGCATCCTCAGTGCCCGAGTAGGGCTTGTGGTGCACCACCACGAGGGTGAAGGCCAGGCCGCCGTCCAGGGCTGTGACGTCGACCACCAGGGGATCCTTGCTGGGCCACTCGTTGGTGGGGAGGGACAGCTCCCGGACATTGTCCACCCGCACCCGGTCGTTGCGCCACAGGACGCCCGGGTTCTGGGACCAGCCCGACTCGCCCAGGGCCCAGGACCACTCCTGGGGCAGCCCAAGCAGGGCCATGGCCGCGTCGCCGTTGACCTCCTGCAGCGCCACAAGCTCGAGATCGAAGGCCCCGAAGATCCGAGCCATCATGGCGTAGTCCACGGCGTTGCGCGGGTAGTAGCCGCCCTCGTAGCCGGCCCAGAGCCAGTCGGCGTTGAAGGTGCCCACCTGCAGCGCGCCCGGATCCCTGTACTCCCCGGGCACCTCCCAGACCTCACCCGTGTCCTGAGGGTAGCTCGCGACATGGGGGATGGTGCCGCAGCTCGTCAGCAGCGGAAGGAGCCAGATCATGGGCTCCGCTATGGGGGCAGGTACACCCCGTCAACGGGCTCAGACTGCGAAGCGGGACACCGCAGAGTCGAAGCCGACGCGGCCGGCGGCCTGGGCGTGCACCCGCAGCTCGTCCATGCGCTCGCCGAAGGTCGAATTCTCCCGCTGGAAGATCACGCCCAGGTAGAGGTGATCGGGGTCGTCGGCCAGCCTGAAGGCCCCGGCCCGGTCGCCGGTGTCGTGGTCCTCGGGCACGGGACGAGCCCGCTCCCGGATGAGCTGGTACTGGTCGTGGCCCCGGTAGGTGACGCAGGGGCTGTGGACCTCGATGAACGAGAAGCCCGGCCAGCGCACGGCCTGCACGATGAGCTTGGTCAGCCCCTTGATGTCGCCCGCGAAGCTCTGGGCCACGAAGGACATGCCGTAGGCCAGCGCCAGGCCGATGGGGTTGGCGGGGGTCTCGGGCCAGCCGTAGAGCGAGGTCGCTGTGCGCTCCCCCTGGGGCGTGGTCGGGGAGGTCTGCCCCTTGGTGAGCCCGTAGATGCGGTTGTCCATGACGATGTAGGTCATGTCCAGGTTGCGGCGCGCCACGTGGGGCAGGTGCCCGCCGCCGATGCTGAAGCCGTCGCCGTCGCCGCCCACTGCGATCACGGTGGTGTCGGGCCGTGCGGTCTTGAGGCCCGTGGCCACAGGGATCGCGCGGCCGTGGATGGTGTTCATGCCGAAGGCGTTGACGTAGCCGGGCAGGCGGCTCGAGCAGCCGATGCCCGAGATCACGGCCAGCTCGTGGGGAGGGATCTGCAGCTCAGCCAGGGCGCGGTACATGGCGGCTACAACGGAGTAGTCGCCACAGCCGGGGCACCAGACCGGGGCGAGATCGCTGCGGTAGTCGTTCCAGCGAAGGGGCTTGGCGTCACTCATGACCAGGACTCCTGGATGATGGAGAGCAGCTCCGTGCCGGTGAAGGGCCGACCTCCGGCGCGGTTCAGCAGGAGCGCCCCCTGCAAAGGCACACCCTCGGCGCGCATGAGCCGAGCGAACTGACCCGAGAAAGACAGCTCGGGAACCGCCACACGGTCCAGCTCGAGGATGTAGGCGCTGATGGCCTGAACGGGCAGCGGGCTGAGCAGCTCCACCACCAGGACAGAGGTGGGCTGACCCGCGGCGGTGGCGGACCGCGCCGCGTCCAGGGCTGCCCCCACCGTGGAGCCCCAGGCCACGAACCCCTGCCGGGCGGTGACGGGGCCCTCGATGCGGGTCCCGCCCATCTCCTCGAGCAACAGCGCCAGCTTGGCCGCGATCTTCTCGCTCATGGCCTGGTGGACCTCGGGGTCGGAGCTGGGGCTGCCGTCCTCGTTGTGGACGATGCCCGAGGTCCGGTAGATGCGCCCCTCCATGCCGGGGCTGGCCATGGGGGTCACGGGGGAACCATTGAGCGCGAAGCGCCGGTAGGTCCCCTGATCCGGCTCGGGCTCCAGGCGCCGGCACACCTTGGTGAAGCGCCCACCCGCGCCGACAGCGCTGGCGGGTACGGTCTCCAGGCGGTGGGCCACGAGCTGATCCGTCACCAGGATCACCGGGGTCTGGTAGCGCTCGGCCAGGTAGAAGGCCTTGACCGAGGCGTCGAAGCAACCCTGCACGTCCTCGGCGCCCAGCACCACACGGGGAGCGTCGCCGTGGGCGCCGTAGATGGCCAGGTTCAGGTCGGCCTGCTCGGTGCGGGTGGGCAGGCCGGTGCTGGGCCCGCCCCGCTGCACGTTGATGATCACGCAGGGGGTCTCGGTGAGGATGGCCAGGCCGATGGCCTCGGACTTCAAGGACAGCCCCGGGCCCGATGTAGCGGTCATGGCCTTACGCCCGCCAAAGGAGGCCCCGATGACCATGCTCATGGCCGCGATCTCGTCCTCGGCCTGGATCACCGACCCGCCGACGCCCGGCAGCTCGGCGGCCAGGTTGATCAGGATCTCCGAGGCGGGGGTGATGGGGTAGCCCGCGAAGAACTCCACCCCCGCGTACAGAGCGCCCAGGGCCACGGCGTCGTTGCCGCTCAAGAGCAGCTGTTCCCGCTGGTCGCCCAGCGGAAGGGGCCTGTGCAGGGCCTCCAGAGGAGGAGCCGCGGCCAAGCCCAGCCCGCGATCGAGGGCGCGCAGGTTGGCCTCGACCACCGCGGCGCCCCGCTTGGTCAGGCGCTTGGAGACAGCCGCGCGGACCGCCTCCGCGGGCAGGTGCAGCAGCCCCAGCAGCGCGCCCAGGGCCACGATGTTGCGGGCCATGTGCCCACCGGTCTCCTCGAGGCTCAGCTCCTTGAAGGGCAAGGCGATGGGGACCACCGGCTGGCCCGCCGAGTCCAGGAGCTCCGCGGGGGGCTCGGTGGGATCGGCGCTGTCCTGGAACACCAGCGCCCCCGGCGCCAGGACCAGCTGAGACCGGAACTGGGGATAGGCCCGCCAGGACAGCACCACCATGATCTCCACGCCGTGAGGGGGAGAGGAGATGGGCTCGGGGGAGAGCTGCAGCCACGCGGCGCTCTCACCGCCTCGGATCTGGGGCCCGAAGCTCTTGGACATGTGACACACCAGCCCCTGCCGCGCCGCCGCGCCCAGCAGCACCAGCTTGGGATTGGAGAGCATGGTGGAGAAAT
>CALDOK010000341.1 GCA_937912125.1 uncultured Pseudomonadota bacterium | reverse complement strand
CTGGCCCACCGGCTGGTGCTGGACGGGCGCGCCCGCGGCGGGGCCGGTGATCCCGCAGAGGTGGTGGCAGACATCGTCTCCTGCACCCCCCTGCCTCGCTAGGCCCGCCATGTCGGTCACCATCCGCAGCTCCCGCCGCGTCGCCGCCCTGTACCGCGACCACCTCACCCCCCCGGGTCGCGCGCTCCTGTGGGCGCTGCTGGCTGCAGGTGTGCTTCGCATGGGAGCCCTCTCACCTCCTCTGTACGCCGCGCTGGCGTCCCTGGCGGCCCTGCTGGCCGTGGCCATCCTGGCGGGCCTGCCCTTCCGCCCCAGGGTCCACGCTCGCCGCCGCCTGCCTGGAAACCCCACGGCGGGCAAGCCCTGGTTCTACGAGGTGACCGTGGAGAACCGCGCCAGGTTCGCGGCCCGGGATCTCGTGCTGGAGGAGCTGGGCATGCCAGCCGGCCTCGTGGCCGCCCCCGCCGCCGAGCCCCTGCCGCAGCTGGCGACCGGGGCCCGCGCCGTGTTCTCTCTGGGACTGACCGCCGCGCGTCGGGGAGCCTACGAGCTGAGCGCGCTGCAGGCCGCCACCCTGTTCCCCACCGGCCTGGTCAAGCCCAGCCGCTACCTGCAGACCGCCGACCGCCTGGTGGTCCACCCCCGCTTCGACCGGCTGCCCGACTTCCGGCTGCCCGCCGGAGGGCGCAGCGACGAGGGGCACCGGGCCACCCACCGGGACGGCAGCGAGCTGGCCGGCCTACGGGACTGGCGCGAGGGCGACCGGCCCCGGGACGTACACTGGGGAGCCTACGCGCGCAGCGGGCGGCTGGTGGTGCGGGAGACCGCAGACGACGGCCGCCCCAGGGTGGCCCTGGCGCTGGAAGGCGGGAGCGAGGGCGAGCACGGCGAGGCCTGCTTCGAGATCGCCGTGTCCAAGGCCGCCGCCATCGCCGAGGTCCTGCTGCGTCAGGGGCAGGCCCTGGAGCTGGTGGTGGCGGGCGACGCCGCCCACCGCCCCACGATCACGGGCCAGGGGGGCCTGCCACCCGTCCTGGACCTGCTGGCGGTGGCGCGAGCGGGGCAGGGTCTGGACGCCGCCCTCGTCGAAGCCGAGGCGCAGGGCGTGTCCCTGATGATCCTGGTCCTGCCCCACGACCGCGCCGTACCCGACGCGCTGGTGGGGGGCCTCGAGGCGCGGGGCACGGCCACCCACACCGTGCGGGCGGAGGCGCCGTGAGGGACGCCCGGGGCCAGCGTCGCGACACCGCAGCCCGCGCCATCCTGGTGCTGGCCGCCCTGCTGTTCCACGGCTGGGCCATGGGCCGCCTGCCGCTGGCCGCGTTGGGCATCGTCATCCTGCTGCTGGGGCTGGCGGTGGGCTGGCGCCCCAAGCTCAACCGGGACTCGCTGGTCATCCTCACCGTCTGTGCCGCCTTCCTGGGCAGCAGCGACCTGCTGGTGGAGCCCACCCCGGACGGCGCCATCCCCTCGGCGGGGCTCTCCCCCCTCTCGGCCGCGCTGGTCGCCTTGACGGTGGCCTTCACCCTGGCACGCCGCACCACCCCGGCCTGGGCCACGGCCCTGATCCTGGTGGTGCTGAGCTGCTGCGTGCCCCCTCGCAACCCCCTGAACCTCGCGGGTCCCCTGACCGCGGCGGTGCTGCTGACCTGCATCGCCACCCTGGCCTGGCGGGGGCCCTGGCGCTGGGACCGGGCCGTGGCCCTGGCGGCCACTCTGGCCCTGACCACAGCCGGGGCGGGCGGCATCACCATGCTGAACGCCTGGGCCGAGGGCATGCTCATGCCCGTGCTCGAGGCCTGGGTGATGCAGCGATCCTTCGACCTGGGATCCACCATGCAGCCGGGCGTGTCCGTACGCGCGCTGTCCCACGCTCCGGCGTCGGGGCGCGTGCTGCTGGAGCTGAGCGGCCCCGCGCCCACCACCCTGCGCACCCAGATCATGGACCGCTTCGACGGCGAGCGATGGAGCTCGTCCCCGACCGCCGACCTGCCCCGCGCCGCGTTGCCCGTGCTCGAGGGTCCACGCCTGCCCCTGGAGCTGACCTTCTACTCCCGCGCCCAGGGCGTGGTCCCCACCCCCGCCGGCCTGCTGGCGCTGGCACAGGAGCCGCCCGCGTTCACCCAGGGCTGGCTGGTGGCGGGGGGCGCCGGCAGGGGCGAGGTCGTGCAGCTGGAGCGCAGCCCGGCCGAGATCCTGCCGCTCGAGGACGGGCCCCCCGGGGAGGATCTGACCTCCCTGCCCCCGGAGCTGGCCCAGGCCCTGCACCCCTGGGCCCGCGCCATCGCCGGGGACGCCCAGGGCCCCGAAGCCAAGGCCCGCGCCATCGAGCGCTACCTCGCGGCCAACCACAGCTACGCCACCACCGCCGACCTGCGAGGCGACGGCCACCCCCTGGTGGTCCTGCTGCGGGACCGGCGGGCCGCCAGCTGCGGCTACTTCGCCTCGGCCATGGCCGTGATGCTGCGCAGCGAGGGCATCCCCGCCCGCCTGGTCGGCGGCTTCTCACCCACGGACACCAACCCCTGGACCGGCCGCACCAAGATCCACAAGCGCGACGCCCACGCCTGGGTCGAGGTGTGGAGCCCCGCGCGGGGGGCCTGGGTGGCCTTCGACCCCACCCCCACCACCGGTCGCAGCCCAGCAAGCCCACGCCCCGGCACAATCCAGGGCCTGCTGGGCGCCGCCCGCGACGGGGTCCACCGGATCTTCGTGCGCCTCCAGGGCCACCCCGAGGAGGTGCTCGCCCAGGCCCTGCGCTCCCCTGGCATCGTCGCCATCGCCGCCCTGATCGCCCTGCTCTTCGGCTGGCGCTGGGCCCGCCGACGCTGGGCCAGCGCCGCGCCACGCATGGAGCGCACGCCGCGGGATGCACGGCTGTGGCCCACCTACCGCCGCTACCAGCGCCTGCTGCGCCGCCAGGGCGTGCGGGTCGAGCCCAGCGAGAGCGATGAGCGGGTGCTGAACAGGGTGAGCCAGACCCTGGGGGCCGAGGTGGGAGCGGCCGCACGGGCGTTCCTGGATGACTACCAGCGGGCCCGGTACGGAGGGGGGGAGCAGCCTGAGCTGCGGGCGAGCCTGGCGCGGCTGCAGAGGATCGTGCGGGGGCGACGCCAGAGTGGGTCGTCCACGTCCCAGACCTGTCGCCTTCGCCGCAGCCCTACGAGCCCGACCACGCTCAGAGCCATGACGCCGGAGCCGCTGCGCATCCCACCGGAGCAGGAGTAGCCGCAGTCGTCGGGGTCGGGCACGCTGTCCTCCCAGAAGGCGACCTCGCAGCTGGGCAGATCGTCGGTGAAGGGCTCCCGGCCTTCCTCGATGTCTCCCTCGAAGAGCTCGAGGTCCAGGCAGGTGACTCCGCTGCCGTCCGGACAGGACCCACACGGCACTCCGAAGTCGTGGGTCCACTCGCAGAGCCGGTCTTGGTCCCCATCGCCAACCCAGGCTGCCACCTCGGCGGTCTGAGCGACGAGCTGGAGTTCTACACCCCCCGCGGTCTCTCCGCCCTCGAGCCAGCCGCCACGAAGCAGCAGGTCCCAGGCCTGCATGGGAGGGTCGCTGAGGAGCACCGTCTCGTCTTCCTCCCAGAGAAACTCACCGGAGTCGCTGATGCTCGCTTCGGCAGTGAGCAGGGTGCACGCTTCGTAGGCGGCGTCCTGTGGTAGCCCGCTCCAGATCAGCCTGAAGGCCGCCGTGCTCTCCTGCACGCTGTCGATCTGGAGAGAGAGCTCGCTGCCAGAGAAGCCGTAGAAGTCCAGGGCTTCGCGCAGCAGCTCCGCCAGCGCGCCGCAGCTCTCTGGGGAGCGAAGGTCGAGCTGCCAGACCCTTCCAGCGAGCTCGGTGGGATCGAGGCTGCTGTCGCGACCCCAGCCTTCGGCGAGCAGGGGCTCTGCCGCTGAGAGGAACTGCTCGTCCCAGGCGGGGTGCTCGGGGTCGTCCAGCCAGCGAAGGCCCACCAGCTCATAGTCGCCTGGCTCCCAGGGACCGGACTGCGACCAGCGGCATCGCCCCAGCGGTTGGAGCTGCAGCTCCACGCCCGTGCTGTCCAGGACGATGGGGACCTCACCGCCATCGTGGCTGCGGCGCGAGCACTCGCCCCAGTCGACCTCGACCCGGGGGCCTCCCCAGGGCGAGAAGCTGTCCGTCAGCTCGTCCACCCACCACCACGAGGCGTCACAGGGATCGGCGGGCTCATATGGCGCAGGAGGGCACCAACACGCCGTGGCGCAGAGGGCGAGCAGTGCCGTGGCTCGGGTCATCTCATCACCATGTGAAGGTTGGCCCCACGTCGACCACGCCGAGGGGTTCGCGTAGGCAGGTATCCGAGAGCAACAGCGCCCCTGCCTGCAGGCCCAGCCAGCCCTCGCGCTCCCAGCGCAGCGCCAAGCCGGCGGCCAGGCCCGAGTAGCCCTCGTAGGTGAAGTGCCGCGACCAGCCGGCGGTGACGCTCAACTCCAGCGGGCCCATGGGGAGGTCCACCACGGGGGCCACCCACAGCGCGAACCGGTCGCCCCGAGGGCTGGTCAGGGGCTGCAGCAGGCCGTCGAAGTAGGAGCTGGCCTCGATGGCCGCGCCTACGCGCAAGCCCACCGAGGAAGCGCCGGGCGTAGGCGTCGCCAGCTCGATGCGGGCGCCGAGCCCGCGGATACCCAGGATCTCGACGCTGATGTCCACGGGATCGGGGTGCTCGGCCCAGAAGGCGCGCAGCGGGGCGAGCGGTGTTCGGGAGGGGTCGGCGCTGCCCTCGAGCTTCACCGGCACATCGGCTTCAGCGGCCTCGACGGCGATGAAGGTCCGCTCTGGCGGGCTCGAGGCCGGCACCGCGGAGAATGGGGGGACCACACGCGGCGACCGCGGTGGCCCGACAACGGGCTCTCCCGCCGGATCTGGCCGTGCCGGCAGCGGCTCGACGTCGGGCCGCGAGGGCGCGATGGGATGGTCCGCGTACACCTCGGTGATGTCGCCATGGAGAAAGAGCTTCTCGTCGCCGCCTTGCAGCGCGAGCACGTAGCCGCGGGGCTCCAGGTAGAGGATCTCCCCCTCGACCACCGTCCCGTCGGCCAACACCAGGCGGTCGGCCATGGCGGAGCAAGGCCAGCCGGCAAGCCCCAACAGGCCGGCGATCACGAGCCCCGTGATCGACCCTTCATGGCCCATCCGACCTCCTGTGTCCTGCTCAGGAAGGGAGTATACACGAGGGCACCCCCAGGCTCGGAGGGCTCGTCGCCAGGCCGACACACCCAGCGCCGGACAACGGTGGCGACGGCTACGACGACAACGAGGACTGCGACGACA
>CALDOK010000340.1 GCA_937912125.1 uncultured Pseudomonadota bacterium | reverse complement strand
TCTGTAGGACCCCACCCGGTCCGCCGGACCGCACACCACCCCACCCTTCGCGCCCCGCCCCCCAACGGCGGGCCCTACGCCTCGTTCGACGACGTGGACTTCGAGGCTGTCGTCGCTGACCTGGACGAGCTTCGGCCCGGCTTCGCCCTGGCTCAGAAGCGGCTGATCGCCAGCTGGAGCGTGCTGTACTATGTGCTGATGTAGTGGGAAGAATCGGCTGAGCTCGGGCCCAGGGGCATGTGGGGCCGAACGACCCGTGCAACGAACCCGAGCAACGACCCGAGCAACGACCACTGGGCCAGCTGGTACGGCGCCCAGTCCTGCTGAACCTCCGGCGACGCCGCTGACTTCGAGACCCCTGACTGGCGCTGCGCCATCGACATCCACGGATACCCTGCCCCCGCTGTCCAGCACCACGGGCTCGCGGTGTACCGCTGCGGTGAGCCGCGACCTTGCCCGGGAGCCCGCTGGTGGGGTACCTTCGGGCGTTCAGAGGGCCTTTCTGGTTCGGAGATCCACCCGTGAACAGCTCTGCTCGCGTCCTGTCTCCCCTGCTGGCCTTCGGCCTGTGGATGGTCCCGGCGTCCTCGGCTCGGGCAGACTGCGGTCAAGCGGTCACCACCGCCGAGCTCGTGGTCATGCTCGAGGGGGCAGAGTGGGCCTACAGCCAGGCGAATCTGCCGGGCTTCTCCCAGGCCAGCGAGCAGCTCCGGACGCAGATCCCCTGCTTGATCGAGGAGCTCCCTCGCAACATCGCGGCCCGTCTCCACCGTGCGGTGGGCCTGCGTGGCTTCGTCGACCGCGACCCGGACGTCTCCACACGCGCCTTCGCCGCCGCGCGGGTCATCGAACCCGCCTACACCTTCCCCAGCGCGATGGTGCCCGCAGGAAACCCGGTCCTGGCCGACTACAACGCAGTGGCGGTCGAGGCTGGTGAGTACGTCGACGTGCTCGCTCCCGCCGACGGCTACCTGGTCTTCGACGGTCGCCCCGACACCAGCCGGCCGCGCTTCTGGCCCACCGTGGCCCAGTTCGTCAGCTCCGAGGGGCAGGTCACCGATACCTTCTATCTGTGGCCCGAGCAGTCGCTTCCCGTCTACGAGATCGCTGCGGTGGCGCCCGACGCGGGTGTCGTGCCCGCGGCCTCGGAAGCACGAGCTGGCGAGCGCTCGGTGAGCCTGCCCCTGTTGGCGGTGGCTGGTGGGCTGGCGGCCGCGTCCGGCGCGCTCTACCTGGCCTCTCGGTCCGCCCATGGCGACTTCTACGATCCCGGCACGCCGCTGTCGGACCTCGACGCGCTGCGCTCCCGACACAACGGCATGGTGTGGGCCAGCCGTGGCGCCGCGGCTGGCGCCGCCCTGACGGGGGCTGGCGCGTTCCTGGTGGTGCGATGGTGACGGCGGCCGATCCCGCTGGTCGCAAGTATCGCATCATTGAGATCGTAGGACGCGGCGGCTTCGGTACGGTCTACCGCGCGGAGATGCTCGGCGCGGCTGGCTTCAGCAAGCAGGTGGCCATCAAGGTCCTGCGCGACGACATGGATGCACCGAACGAGATCCTCCAGCGGCTCCGCGACGAGGCACGCATCCTCGGCCTGCTACGCCACCGAGCCATCGTAGGGGTCGATGGGCTCGTCCTGTTCGACCAGGGCTGGGCCGTGATCATGGAGTTCGTTCCGGGGGTCGATCTCGCCACCGTCATCACCGGTGGCCCCGTGCCGGCTCGGGTGGCCCTCGAGGTGATCGAAGAGGTCGCCTCGGCTCTGCACGCCGCGTACGCGGTGGCGCCCGCCGGACTGCTGGAGCCGCTGCGCCTGGTGCACCGTGACATCAAGCCCTCGAATGTGCGGCTCACCGCCCAGGGTGAGGTGAAGGTGCTCGACTTCGGCGTGGCCCGCGCCGACTTCTCCACCCGTGAGGCGCACACCCACAGCTATCAATTCGGTTCCCTCAAGTACATGGCCATCGAGCGGCTCGAGGGGATGGTGACGCCCGCGGCCGATGTCTACGCCTTGGGTCTCGTGTTGGCGGAGCTGCTCCTGGGGGCCAAGCTGAGCACGCCACCACGTCAGGCGGAGCGCTTCTCCAGCTTCGTCGATGACCTGCTCGAGCAGGTGGCGGCGACGGTCCGTGCCGACACTTCTACCCCAACGGAAGGCCCCACCGCGGAGCTGGTGCACCTGCTGCGCACCATGCTCGCCGACAACCACGACCGCCGTCCCACGGCAGCGACCGTCGAGCGCAGCTGTCGCGCGCTTCGTCAGGTCTGCGATGGCCCCTGGTTGCGGGACTGGGCGGCGGAGGAGGTCCCCAGGTTGGCCAGGGATCTCACGAAGGTAGAACGGGCACCCGACAGCGGCTCGTTCCTCGTGGAGCGCAGCAGCTCCATGGCCGAGGTTGTCCCGGCTCTGGTGCCTGACCAGCCGGCCGCGAGCCCGGGTCGGGGCTGCGGTGCTCTCTTCCCATGGATCGTCTTGGGAGGGCTCGCGGGCAGTGTGTTGCTCGGCCTGCTGGCCCTCGCTGCGGTGATGCACTTTCTCGGCGACGACCCTCTGGCCACCCTGCCGAACGGATCCGTACCCTCCATCGGCGATGAGCTCGAGCCACCAGGCCCCGCCCTGGTCGCCTCGTCCCCTCCACCACCGTCCGACCCGCCCGAAGCTGCCGATGCCGGCCAGCCTGCCCCCCAGGCCCCCGCTCCAGCCCCGGCGCCGGCCCCGCCGGCTGCCGCGATATCCCCTACTCCCGTCCCGCCACCGGCACCCGCGCCCGCCCAACAACCAGAGCCTGCCTCCGAGCCCATGGCCGAGGTGCTCCTCACCGGGGATGCCCGGTCCGTGTGGCTCGTCTCGGATGATGGACGCTACCCCGTGGGGCAGATCCCTCCGGGCAGCTATCAGATCAAGGCCTGGTTCGACCAGCCCGAGCCGGCCGTGGCCGGTTCGGTCACCCTCCACGACGGCGAGCGGGTCACCTTGCGCTGCATCGGCGCGATGGCCCGCTGCGTCCGCGACGACTGACCCGCCCGGAGCTCTTCATGCACCGCACTCTCCCCAGCCTGCTCCCGCTGCTGCTCTGCGCTTGCCTCATCTCCGAAGACGACCAGCAGGCCTGGATGGACCAGGATGGCGATGGCTTGTGGCGAGATGTGGACTGCGATGACAACGACGCCGAGGTGGGCCTCGGTGGCACCTGGTACCTCGACGGCGACGGCGATGGGTTCGCAGCCGAGGACGCAGAGCCGCTGCAGTCCTGTGACCAGCCCAGCGGCTACGTGAACCAGCAGGGGGACTGCGACGACGGCGAACCGCTGGCTCGACCCGGTGGTGACGAGGTCTGGTACGACGGCATCGATGGCGACTGCGATGGCGCCGATGACTATGATCAGGACGCCGATGGCTGGCCCGCCGAGGGTTGGGGCGACGACTGCGACGATCTGGATGCCGCCGTCAACCCCTCGGCCTTCGAGCTGGTGGACGACATCGACAACAACTGTGACGGCGATGTGGACTTCCTCGAGCTGGCACAGGCCGATGCCGTGTTGGTGGGCAGAGACGACGGGGATGGAACGGGCCAGTCCGTCGCAGGCATCGGAGACGTCGATGGCGACGGCTTCGACGACCTGCTCGTGGGAACGGACCCGGTCACCGCCGACAGCGTCTACGGTGAGGCCTACCTTGTGCTGGGCCCTGTCAGCGGTGAGCTGGCCTTAGGGGCCGACGCCTACCCCATCAGGGGTGCCCTGCTCGGAGACGGCGCGGGCTACAAGGTCGCTGGGGCCGGTGACACCGACGGCGATGGCCTGTTCGACTTCCTGGTGGGTGCCCCCAGTGGCGGAGACAGCAGCGCCTCCACGCCGGGCGAGGCCTATCTCTTCCTGGGTCAGGACAGCTTCAACAGCATGAGCGTGGACGACGCGGCGTTGGTGGTCCAGGGCGTCAACGACGGCGATCTGCTGGGCTACGAGCTGGCCGGCGGCGGCGATCTCGATGGCGACGGCCTCAGCGACTGCGCGCTCACAGCGGTGGGCTACGCCGACGTGCGCGGAAAGGTGTATCTGGCTCTTGGAGCCAGCGAGCACCGGGGCATCGTCAGCGCGGATGACCTGGACGCGGGCATCACCGGTCTGGTGGCCCGCGATCGATTCGGCCGCGGCTTGGCCATGGGTGATCTGAACGGGGACGGCTTCGACGAGCTGGTCAGCGGCGCCAAGGAGTACGACGGTGGTGGGGAACGCGCCGGTGCGGCCTTCATACTCGACTTCCAGGGCATCGTGGAGTCCCGAGACCTCATGGATGCGGACGGCACCCTGCTGGGTGAGACGGCCAACGGTCTGGCCGGCGGCGCTGTCGCCGTGGGCGACCTGGATGGCGACGGCTACGCCGAGCTCGCGGTGGGCGCGGAGGCGACCGTCGTGGGTGGCTACAGCGTCTCGGGCACGGTCTACCTGGTGCCTGGCGGAGCCAGCCTGCCCAGCGGCAGCCTCGCGGCTACCACCACCCGCATGGACGGCGACCAGGGTTGCCGCCTGGGGCGCTCCTTGGCCATGCTCGGCGACGTCGATGGTGACGGAACCCTGGATCTGGCCATCAGCGGGCCCGAGTGCAGCATCGGCGGTACGGACGCTGGGGCCGTGATGGTTCTCCTCGGTGGCTTCGAGGGCTCCCTGAGCGTGGGCGATGCCGACATCATCCTGGCTGGGGCTGCCGGCGCCCGTCAGGCTGGCTGGTCTGTGGCTGCGGCGGGCGACGTGGACGCCGACAGCTTTTCGGACATTCTCATGGGTTCCCCAGACGACAACGTGGGGCCGGGTGTGGCCCACGTGCTCTTCGGCCGGGAGTTCTGATACGGCTCGAGGCTGAACGGGCTCGTTCCAGGGCCCACCACCTCCGACGGGCCGACCGGAGCGCGCCAGGGGGATGGGGTGGAGTTGCGTCGTGCTGCCGCACGGTGCTCTGGTTCCAGCTGGCAGCGGACCGCGCGCCCAGGATGTCGGAGGCCGACGAGGCTTGTTGGAGGGCGCTTATCCGCAGGAAACCCCCGCTACTCGCTCGAAGGGTGTACCTCCTCGAGATCGGGCTCGTAGTAGAAGTAGCCGACCGCTCGGCCCTGGTCGTAGATGTCGGAGAGCCAGACGTAGATCCGCGTCCCGACCACCTGTGCTCCGACGCCCCAGAGCTGCTTGTCCTGGGTCCGATGGAGGGGGACGGGGTTGTTCGGGTCGAGCTCCCAGGTGATGCCCTCGTCGTACGAGCGGGCGATGTGCAGCGTGCTGTTGTTCGCAGAGATGAGCCCGCCGGTGCTCGGGATCCACTCTTCAAAGCCCAGATAGAACATGTACTGGACGGCTCCGAGCTCCACGACCGCGGCGCCGGTCACGCCCTTGCCGTCGGGGCCGCCGGTCGTGCCAGCCAGGACAGGCTCGTCCTCCCACAACAGCCACCCATCCAGCTCGATGCCGTCCATCCGGTAGACGTTGCACGCCGCGTACTCGTCGGTCTGTACGGAGGCCGACTCCCCGGCCCAGAGGTCCGCCTCGAAGCTCTCCCAGTCGAGACCCTCGAGGATCTCGAGGGTGTCTTGAGCAGCCAGGTACCCGCGGAAGCCGCCGCGTTCGGTGATCCTCATCGTCAATGGCCAGCACGGATGGAGGGAGGAGCTGAGGGTGTAGTCGGTGGTGTAGGCCCAACCGATGAGGTCGCAGATCACCGGGTCGGAGGCCCGCTCATTGCAGAAGTAGTTCCAGTAGTCGTAGACCTGGAGCCCGTACTGGCCGAAGTCGATCACCGGGTTGTCGGGGTGTTTCTCCCAGGTGACGCCATCGAGCGAGGTGGTGACGCCTATGCCCCAGATGTCATCGGCTGAGTCCGTCGGATCATTCAGGCTGTACCCCTGGTAGGCCATGACGTACTGCATATCGACGGGATCCCAGACCACCACCTGGGCCGACACCGAGTCCTCGTCCCACGCGCCCGCTTCCCGGGTGAACACGGGGTTGGAGGGGTGGGTCTCCCAGTCGGTCCCGTTGGCCGTGATGGCGTAGCCCATCCCGAAGTCGTCACCCGAAGCTCCGAGGTACCAGATCTGGATGAAGGGATGCGCGAGCACCTCGGTGACCAGGTACCCGACCGCCCCAACGCTGGTCTCCCAGGCCGCGTCGGTGCCGGAGAACACCGGGTTGCAGTCGTAGGAGCTGAAGCGCGTACCCTCAACGGCCGAGAACGGGCAGGACGTCACCTCGCCAGGATCCACATCCGGCCGCTCCGGCAGGATCTCGTAGTCCTGGATGCAGGAGGTGACGCAAGCAATGGCGAGAGCAGCGAAAAGGCAGCGGACAGGCGCAGGCATCATCATCCCTCGAGAGACTCGCCCACCGTAGATCCGGGGATGGTGGAGGTCAAGCGCCCTCCAAGACAACAAGTCAACCACCACCGCACTAGGCGCGTGGTCAGCCCCAACCCAGAGCCAGCCAAAACAAAGCCCA
>CALDOK010000339.1 GCA_937912125.1 uncultured Pseudomonadota bacterium | reverse complement strand
TGGCGATCTGGATGCGGCCGCCCGCCTGGGGGTTGCGGGCCATGCCTTCCATGGCCTTGCTGGCGAGCATGCCCTGGCCGAGGCCGGCGCCGAGGATGGCCAGGCCCATGGCCAGGCCGGCGCCCAGGCCGATGTTCCAAGCGCCCGTGGTGGCCGCCTCGGCGGCTTCGTGCCCGTGCTCCTGGGCAAAGGCGGCGACAGAGAAGAGAGCCGTGGCGAGCAACGCCGGCAGCATGAACCACTTCGACTTCATCATTCCTCCAAGACTGCGGAGAGTAGAGATACCGGAAACGGGGACTAGTGGTGGTCGAGGTCGGCCACCGCGAGCGAGATGTAGACCGTGGTGAGGAGCATGAAGACCAGGGCCTGGATGAAGGACACGAAGGCGCCCAGCCCCAGCAGGATCGACGGCAGCCCCCAGGGCACCAGGTCGGACATGATGCCGAAGACCGTGTGGTCGCCGAACATGTTTCCCGCCAGGCGCAGGGTGAGGGAGACGGGCCGCACGAACAGGCCGATGCTCTCGATCAGGAAGAAGAACGGGACCATCACCAGGATGGGGCCACCCAGGTGCTTGACGTAGCCAAACCCATTGCGCCACAGGCCCGCTGCGTTGAACGTGAGGAAGACCAAGGCGGCCAGCGCCAGGTTGTTCGAGACGCAGGAGGTGGCGGGCAGGAAGCCGGGGACCAGGCCGAGCAGGTTGTTGACCAGGATGTACAGGAACAAGGCGCCCAGGAAGGGGAAGAAGATCTTGGCGTCCTTGCGACCCATGGAGCTCTCGGCCAGATCGAAGAGAGCCTCGGTGAGGATCTCGAGCACGTTGCGGGGGGTGAAGCCCGCGTCGGGCACCAGGGCGTCGACGCCGCCACGGGCGCGGGCCCGGTCCAGGCCGCGCTTGGCGAGCCAGGCCAGCGCCACCACCACCGCGCAGCCGGTCCAGGCGGCGAAGATGACGTAGGTCTCGCCGCGCTGGAGCATGCCCGGGACCAACGAGTCGTCGGCCACACCGGGGATCAGGTGGTACCAGCTGAATCCGCCACTGACCATGGAATGGAACACGCCGCCCAGATCTGGCAAGTCGGGCAGTCCACGCAGCAACAACCGGGGCAGCATCTCGATCACGGTCCAGCTCCAGTGGAGGGGTCGCGCTCAACGCGCGAGCAATCGACAAAGGCTTGTAGCGTAATCGAGGCGACCACGCAGCTTAGACCCGCCACGACCGGGAGCGCATGCGCGTACTTCAGTAGCGTCCACAGCAGGAAGAAGGTCAGGACCCAGCGGATTGTGCCCGCGATCATGGTGCGCGCGGTCAGGGCGCCGTGGCCTGGTGCTGCGGGGAGCGTGAGCAGGGCGGACACCCCGGCCAGGCGCGCGGCCATCATCCAGAAGTTGCCCATGGCCAGGCCCGCGGCCAGCAGCACGGCCAGGCCGTGGCGCGGACCCAGCACCACCGCGAAGGGGTAGGCGGCCGCGAGGGCCAGCAGCCCCGCCCGGATCAGCACCCGGCGAGTGCTCACGGTTCGTCCTTCGAGCGGAGCTCGAGCACCCGCACGATGCGGTAGATGCTGCCGATCAGGCCCGCAAAGGGCAGCAGCGCCAGCAGGATGGGGGCTGTGCCCAGCTTCTCGTCCAGCCAGGCACCCGCCAGCAGGCCACCCACGATCATCCCGGCCATCTCGAGCACCAGGGACGAAGCGAGGAGCGCCTTGGGGGGGATGCCGGGCACGGTGTCGTGACTCCAGGGACGTGGTGAGCAGGGGACGGAGTATCGCAGGGCGCCATCCAGAGCTTCACCAGGCGGCCTCCCGGACCGATGAGCTGGATGCACCCCCGCCTGCGAGCTCGCATGCGCGCGATCCGCTCGTCCCCTCTCCAGCTGTCCGTCCTGGCCGCCGCCTTGGTGGTCGCGCTGACGCTGGCGCCCCGGGCCAGGGCGGCGGACGCTGACTGGGACGGGCTGGACGACGGCTGGGAGCAGGACTGGTTCGGCAGCTTCCACAGCCAGGTGGGCAGCGACGACCCGGATCGGGACGGGCTGGACAACCTGGGGGAGCAGACGGCGGGTAGCGATCCGACCCACATGGACAGCGACGACGACGGCCTGCTGGACGGAGAGGAGGTCGCGCTGGGCACCGACCCCACCGCCGCGGACAGCGACGGCGACGGCCTGGACGACCACGCCGAGTTGATCATCCACGGCAGCGACCCCAGCGATCCCAACGACCCCCCCAGCTCCGCCTGGGATGGTGATGGCGACGGCCTGATCGACGAGATCGAGCTGCTCCTGGGCACCGACCCCACCCTGGCCGACAGCGACGGGGACTGGCTATCGGACGGCCAGGAGGACGCCGATCACGACGGGTCCGTGGGCGTCGACGAGACCGACCCCACCCTGGCCGACAGCGACGGCGACGGCCTGCACGACGGCTGGGAGGTGGAGATCTACGGCAGCGACCCCGCCGTGGCCGACAGCGACGGCGACGGCCTGGACGACGCCAGTGAGCACGCCTGGCGCTACGCCGGGCACCTCTGCCTGTCCCTGGTGGAGCCGGACAGCGACGGCGACGGCCTGGACGATCACGAGGAGCTGGAGGGTGGTGCGGGCACCGACCCCTGCGCCGCGGACAGCGACGGTGACGGAGTGCTCGATGCTGTCGAGATCAGCGACGGCAGCGATCCCCTGGACGCCTCGTCCTACCAGCCCGACAGCGACGGCGACGGGTTGTCCGACGCCTTCGAGGCCTCCATCGGCAGCGACCCTCAGAGCCAGGACAGCGACGGTGACGGCCTGGACGACGCCCAGGAGCGCTTTCCCCTGGCCGACGGCCTCGAGACCGATCCCTCGGACGTGGACAGCGACGACGACGGGCTGCTGGACGGCGACGAGGGTGGCCGGCTGGAGGCCGGTGAGCTGGTGGACGGCACGGACCCCAGCAACGCCGACAGCGACGGCGACGGGCTCGCAGACGGCGTGGAGCTGGGCCTGGTTCGGCCCATGACCACCGCTGCTGGCGTGAACGGCACGGATCCCGCGGTGTTCAGGGCGGACCTGGATCCGAGCACGGTCACAGACCCCACCCTCACCGACAGCGATCAGGACGGGCTGCGCGACGGCCGCGAGGACGCCAACCACAGCGGCCGGTGCGACCTGGGCGAGACCTGTGCCGAGCTGTCCGACACCGACGGCGATGGGTTGCACGACGGCTGGGAGGTCTACTGGAGCACCTCCGCCAGCTGCAGCGCTGTCACCCCCCTGGACCCCTTGGACCCCGCTGATGCAGGCTGGGACGTGGACGGCGACGGCCTGACCGCCTCGGAGGAGTACGGGCTGTGGGCCGTCTTCGGCGGGCGCGGCTCGCCCTGCAACCCCGACTCGGACCTGGATGGGCTGGATGATGGCCTCGAGGTGGGCGCCGACTACGGGCTGGGCATGTGCAACCCTCTGCTCGAGGACAGCGACGAGGACGGCCTGCTGGACGGTGAGGAAGATCGAGACGCCGACGGCCTCGTGGGTGTGGGCGAGACGGATCCCACCCTGGCGGACAGCGACGGCGACGGCCTGCTGGACGGCGAGGAAGATCGCGACGGCGACGGGGTGTGGGAGCCCGAGTCCCGGGAGACGGACCCCCTGAACCCGGACAGCGACGGCGACGGCCTGAGCGATGGCGAGGAGCGCCTGTCCGCGGGCACCGACGCCCTGAACCCGGACACGGACGGCGATGGTCTGCCGGACGGGCTCGAGGTGGGCCGATCTGGCGACGCCGACCCCGCCAGTCGCACCGACCCCCTGGCCGCGGACAGTGACGGTGACGGCCTGCTGGACGGCGAGGAGGACGCCGACGGCGACGGCGCCTGCGGCGAGACCGAGACCCACCCCATGGACGCGGACACCGACGGCGGCGGCGTGAGCGACGGCGTGGAGCTGCTGCTCAACGGCACCGACCCCCTCGATCCCAGCGACGACGTGGCCCACGACAGCGACGGCGATGGCCTGAACGACGACGTGGAGGCGGACTTCGGCACCGACCCCCTGGACCCGGACACCGATGGCGACGGCCTGTG
Source organism: uncultured Pseudomonadota bacterium (assembly GCA_937912125.1). Lineage (GTDB taxonomy): Bacteria > Myxococcota_A > UBA796 > UBA796 > JAFGLY01 > CALDOK01. Next base: position 4,951 of record CALDOK010000339.1, on the reverse strand, counting down.
GGATGGGCTGGAGCTGGGCATGGTGGGCGATCGCGATCCCCTGAGCACGACGGACCCGCTCGAGCCCGACAGCGACGGCGACGGCCTGGATGACGGCCTCGAGGACGTGGACGGCGACGGCGCGGTGGGGCCGCTCGAGGTGGACCCCACGCTGGCGGACAGCGACAGGGACGGCCTGCTGGACGGTGAAGAGGACGCCGATCACGACGGCTGGATGGGGAGCGTGGACGACGAGACGGACCCTCGGCTGGCCGACAGCGACGGGGACAACCTGAGGGACGGGCGGGAACGGGAGATCGGCACCTCTCCCCTGGATCTGGACAGCGACGGCGACACCATCCGGGACGATCACGAGGTCTCCGGTCGGGGGTCGGAAGCCGCGGATAGCGACGGGGACGGTGTGATCGACGCCCTGGACAGCGACAGCGACGACGACACCGTGGACGACATCGACGAGGCTGGGGACGAGGCGCTGGACACCCCGCCGGTGGACAGCGACGGGGACGGCGTCGCGGACTTCCGGGACCAGGACAGCGACGACGGCGGGGTGGACGACGGAACTGAGCTGCGGGTCCACGCCACCGACCCCACCGACCCCAGCGACGACGGCCGGGGCTGGCTCGAGGACGGCGGTCAGGTGGGCGGCGGTGCGCTCATCGGCTGCAGCTCCCGCGGCTCCTCCGGCAGAGGGGTGGGCTGGCTGATCCTGTTGGCCGTGCCCGTGTTCGTCTCCCGAACCGTGCGGCCCGCGGCCCTGGTCTCGCGGAACAGCCCGGCCTACGCCGTGGTGCTCCAGGGCCTGGCGCTGCTGCTCCTGGGGCTGGGCTTGCTGGTCGTCAGCGTGCTGTTCGGCCCCTCGGCCCAGGCCGGCGTGGAGCACCCCGACGCTCACAACACCGCCGTGGACGCCAACCCCTTCGCCCTCGATCCGGCGGGGCTGGGCGTGCTCTCCACGGGCTCGGGCCGGGTGCTCGCGGGCATGGAGCTGCGGGGCGGCCTGACCCTGCAGCAGGTGGACCGGCCCATCGTGGTGGCCGGGCAGGAGCAGGGGGAGCTGCTGCGCGCCCTGGTGGACGACCGGCGCCAACTGGACCTGGCCGCGGCCTTGGGGCTGGGTCGGGGCGTGGAGCTGAGCCTGGTGCTGCCCGTGATCCTGTCCCAGGTGGCGGAGGAGCCCGGACAGAAGCTGAGTGAGGTGGCGGCGGGAGGCTTCGGCGACCTGCGCCTGCGGGTGCGCCTGAGCACCCTCGAGGGCCGCCGTGGGGCCCTGGCCCTGGCCCTGCCCGTGGTGCTGCCCACCGGGGACAGCGATGCCTGGATGGGCACCGGGCTCCCGGCCGTCGAGCCCACCCTGCAGGGTTCCCTGGACCTGGGGCCGGTGGAGCTGGCCAGCGCCATCGGCTACCGCGTGCAGCAGCGCAGCAGCCTGTTCACCGTGGTGGATGGCCACAAGCTGTTGGCCCGCGGGGGCGCCCGCTACCGTCGGCCCGAGGCCCCCTGGGCGGTGGCCGGCGAGGCCTGGGTGAGCACCCGCGCAGGCGCGCCCTTCAGGGTCCCGGGCGAGACCGCGGCAGAGGCGGTGCTGGCCGGTCAGTGGCTGCCGGACTGGGGTCTTCAGCTGAGCGCGGGGGCCGGCGCCGGCCTGGCCGCGGGCGTGGGTGCTCCGGCCTGGCGCGGGTTGGTCTCGGTGGGCTGGGGCGGCTCCACTCGTCCCGACGCCGACCAGGACGGGGTGCCCCTGTCCCGGGACCGCTGCCCCGACGAGCGGGAGGACTGGGACGCCTTCCGGGACGACGACGGCTGCCCCGATTACGACGACGACGACGACGGCATCGCCGACATCGACGACGGCTGCCCCCTGGACGCGGAGGACCGCGACGGCTTCGAGGACCAGGACGGGTGCCCGGAGGAGGGGCCGGTGGCCGAGCCCGAACCCCCGCCCCTCGCGCCGGAGCCCGATGCTGCGCTCGTGCCCGAGCTCGACGCCGTCGCCATGGTCGAGGAGCCCGCCGCCCCGGCCGGGCCGACCCCCGCCGAGTACCTGGCGAGCATCGCCGTGCGCTTCGACTTCGGCAGCACCCAGCCCGACGCCGCCAGCGTCGCCGCCCTCGAGCAGGTGCTGGCCCTCTTGGCTGCCGAGCCCACGCTGCGCATCGCCCTGGAGGGCCACACCGACGACGTGGGCTCCGCCGAGGGCAACCAGGGCGTCTCCGAGCGGCGCGCCGTGGCGGTGAAGTCCTGGCTCCTGAGTCACGGCGGCCGGGACCTGGACAGCCGGATCTTCGTGCGCGGCTACGGCGAAGAGCGGCCCGCGGCGCCCAACGACAGCGAGGCCAACCGGGCGCGCAACCGCCGGGTGGAGCTGGTGGTGGTGAACTGAGCCTGGTCGCCGCGCAGCAGCGGGTGGAGCCCTCGTCCCGGCGCTGCCTGGCGGTGGAGATCCACGCCAGGGTGCGCTCGTGAACGCGCGCTCCTCGCTGGGGCGTCCCGCGGTGTGGGCTCGGGCTATAGTCGGTGCATGTTGTCAGCCCTGCTGCTCGCCGCCGCCCTCTCCGCTCCCGCTGCGGCCGAGTGCGAGCAGCCCCTGTCCCTGGCCGAGCTCGACACCGTGATCCGCGACGCTGAGCAGGCCATGGGGCGCAGCGGGGAGCTGTTCGAGGCGGCGGCCAACTATGGCCTCGGCATGCTGCCCTGCCTCGCCGAGGTTGTCCCCCCTGAACAGGCTGCCAGGCTGCACCGCATGTTGGGCCTGCGCGCCCTGGTGGTGGGGGAGCGGGACTCGGCGCGCGGGGCCTTCGCGGCCTCCCACCGCCTCGAGCCTGGGTTCTCGTTTCCTGTGGACGTGTTCTCGGCCTCCCACCCCATCGCCAAGCTGTATGGTGAGGCCGCGGAGCTGCCCGTGGGGCAGGGCGAGGCCCCGGGGCACCCCGGGGTCGTGCTGTGGTTCGATGGTCACCGCGACGAGCCGCTCCCCGTGGGGGCCTCCACCCTGGTGCAGCAGGTCAGCCCGGGCGGGGCGCTGCTTGCCACCCACTACCTCTGGCCTGGTGACCCGGTGCCCGCGCTGGCCCCCGATCTGCTGGCCTCGGCGCCGCCCCCCGAGCCCCCCGGGCCCGATCTCACCCGGCGTCCCAGCGTCGATCTCGCGGCGGAGCTTCCCAGCCCCCGTGGGCTCGCGCGGTCGCCCTGGCTGCGGGGTTCCCTGGTGGCCGTGGCGGGCGCCAGCGCCCTGGCCGCTGGCGTCAGCTGCCTGGCCGCGGGGGCCACGGCCTCCGACTACCGCGACAACGACCACAGCCTCGCCGAGCTGGACCAGCTCAAGGCGCGCAACAACGCGCTGGTCTTCACTGCAGGGGGTCTGGGGATCGTGGCCGCGGGAGCGGGCGTGGGTGTGGCCTTCACGTGGCGCTGACGATCACAGGCAGGCGCCGCTCGTTCCACCCGCGCAGCTGAAGCTCTCGTCGTCGCCGTAGCCGTCGTAGCTGCCGCCGTAGAGGGTCACGTCCACGTCGTCGGGATCGTTGTCCTCGCTGCCGGTGCCCCAGTCGCAGCTGAAGGAGTCCAGCCGGCAGGTGCTGTCGTAGAGGGACACGCCGCCGCCGTCTCCGGCATCGTTGGCGTAGATACCGGCGTCTTCACTCGGCGATCCCGTGCAGCTGAGGGTGGAGCCGTCGTAGACCAGGGCGCCTCCCCCCATGTCGGTGACGCTCGAGCCGGTGACACGGTTCTCGATCACCAGGCTCGAGATCAGCTCGGCGTTGCTGGCCGAGAGCAGCAGCCCGCCGCCGTAGTCGCTGGCGGTGTTGCCTTGGACGGTGCTGGCCTCGATGACGGCCGTGGAGTCGCGGAAGAACAGCCCTGCCCCGCCGATGTCGGCCTGGTTGTCGGTGAACTCGCTGGCGGTGATGGTGAGGTCTGCGATGTCGGCGTAGAGGCCGCCGCCGTAGTCCTGCGCCTCGTTGCCATCCAGGACGCAGCCCGTGAGGGTGGCGGTGGCGGACTCGAGGACCACCCCGCCGCCGCTGATGGCGGCCGTGCTGTCGGAGATGGTCACGCCGTCCAGGGTGGCGGAGCCGCTGTCGAGGTACAGCCCGCCGCCGTCGGCGTCGGCGCGGTTGTTGTCGAAGCTGGTGTCCGTCAGGGTGAGGGTGGCGTCCCGCAGGAAGACTCCTGCCCCGTAGTCGGCGCGGTTGTCATCGAAGGCGCAGTCCGTGATGCTGACCGTCAGCCCGCTGTCCGTGCCCCCCAGGCCCCCGCCCTCGCTGCCGTGGCCGTCGGTGATGGTGAGCCCGCTCAGCCGGATGGCGCCGCTGCCCCCCAGGGTGATGACCGTGGCGGTGTTGTCGCCGCTCAGAGTGGTGGCGCTGGCTCCGTAGTAGCCCTGGATGGTGAGGTCGCTCGCGGTGACCTCCAGGTGGGCGTAGTAGGTGCCTTCGCAGAACAGGACGGCGCCATCGCTGGCGAGGCTCACGGAGACCGCTCGGCTGGAGGTGCCGGAGGCGAAGCTCGCGTCGAGGCTGGTGGCGACGCCGCTGGGGTCGTAGTGGGTGACCGTGCCGGCGGCGTCGACCACGCCGTCACAGTCCTCGTCCACCCCGCTGCACAGCTCGACAGCCCCCGGGTGGATGGTGGCGTCGCCGTCGTCGCAGTCGGTGGCGTCGGCGCTGGTGCCCGAGGGCTGGCTGCACGCGATGGTGCTGCTGGTGGCGTCGCCGTAGCCGTCGGCGTCGGCGTCGGTGTACCAGACGCCCATGTCGATGGCGCCGTCGTCCGCGACCCCGTCGCAGTCCTGGTCCACCCCGTCGCAGGTCTCCGGGGCGCCGGGATGCGCCGCCGCGTTGGCGTCGTCGCAGTCGGTGGCGTCGGCGCTGGTGCCCGAGGGCTGGCTGCAGGCGGTGGTGCTGCTGGTGGCGTCGCCGTAGCCGTCGGCGTCGGCGTCGGTGTACCAGAC
>CALDOK010000338.1 GCA_937912125.1 uncultured Pseudomonadota bacterium | reverse complement strand
GGACCTCCAGGGCCGCGCCTTATCCCTCGTGGCACCGCCACGCTCCGAAGATGACCGCTACTGGCTCCTGCTGATCGAGGGACAGTACGAAGACTGCGACCTGGTGGTGGATGGTGAGGAGGTCGAAGCCGAGCTCCTTCCAGCGTCGGACGGCCTGCGCCGCGTCGTCGACCGGACTGGCCGGTCCTTCGACGTGAGCGGTGGAATGGTGCGCGTCGAGGAGCCCCCGGCCGACGGACTTCTCCGCGGCGACAACGGCGTTCGCTACCACTGGTCGGAGTTTGGTTCTGCGGGGCGTCGTGGCAACTGGGTTCAGCTTCTGCCACCGGAAACGTCCGAAGACAACGAGTTCCTCGACCCTCGCGCGGCGTTCTGCGAGGGCGACGTGAGGGACGTGTGGACTCAAGCCCGCCACCACCGCGAGACCACCTACAAGGTCAAGCGCGTCGACCAGGACCGATACCAGCTCCTCCTCGACCGCTACCCGCCCGAAGGCAGCACGCTCTACCTGCCAGTGGACCTGCGCAACCTCTACCTGCAGAAACGCGCGTTGCGGCAGCTCGCTGAAGCCCCACTGCCTCATCACCAGGGGCTACTTCGGCTCTGTGAGGACCCGAACAGGACCGACTGGCCGCGGGTTCGACCCGTCCCCATCCCCGACGAAGGCTGGCGGGCATTGACGGACCCGTCGCGCAGCGGCACTGACGAACAGCGCCGGTTTGTCAGCAAGGCCCTGGGAACGAAGGACTTCGCCTTCCTTGAAGGTCCCCCCGGTTCGGGCAAGACAACGGCCATCTGCGAGATCGTCCAGCAGCTCGTCGAGCAGGACCCTCCACAGCGTGTGCTGCTCTGCGCGTCTACCCACGTCGCCATCGACAACGTGCTGGAGCGACTGCTCGAGTCAAGCTCCCCGATCGATGCCGTGCGCATCGGCCAGCGGGGCGTGGACGAGAGCGTGAAGGCGACCCAGCTCGACTCTCGCGTCGAAGCCCTGGTGTCCGCCTGGCACAACCTGCCCGCAATGCGGAAGTACGGCGACGGCGAGCTGAGGGAGATGGCCGAGCGCACCATCATCATGGCCGCGAACCTCACCTGCGGCACGACGATGGGGATCATCAACCACCCGCTGTTCCAGGGACGCGATGAGCACCTGGATGTCTGGGAGAAGCCCATCAGCACGATGCCGCACTGGGACGTGCTGATCGTCGACGAGGCGAGCAAGACGCTCATCCAGGAGTTCATGGTCCCAGCCCTGATGGCCAAGCGATGGATCATCGTCGGCGACGTTCGCCAGCTTCCCCCGTTTGCCGACCGCGCGGACATCGTGGCCAACCTGCGTGATTTGGTGGACGAGAGAGACCGGGCACTCTTTCCCGCCGACCATCAACGGGCATGTCTGCTGCTCTTCCGGCTGCTGCGCCGGCAAGTGCGCCAGCCGGGCATGCGCTGGCTCCTGGTCGAGCGCCCGGGTGTCCTGGAGTGGCTGGCGCGCGAACTGGAGGCCGATGGCCCCCCCGACCTCGCCGTCGTACGGGTCGTTGCGAAGGGGGCGCATTCCGATGGACCCGTCGGCGTCGTGACCGTCGCCCAGCTCCGAGGAGGAGCGCCGGAGGCGTTGCGCCTGGCTGCAGCCGACTGGGTCCTCGTCGGGGACGATCTGCTCCCTGAAGTCTCCGGCCTGCTTCCGTCGAACCTGCTGATGGCGGAGGATGCGACGGATCGAGGGGGTTCGAATCTGGGTGAGGGGGACGTCCTGCTCACGAGGCAGGGGTGGTGGCTCGCGCGGGTAGCCTCGCTTCAACGCCCCTACCAAGAGCGTAAGTTCCGGCGCGAAGATGTGGCGACGATGGCGGACAGCCAGATGTGTGAGACCGACTGGCTGCGTCGGAACGACCTGGCCCAAGAGATGGCGTGGCGACTCACCCGTCTGCACGAGCTGCGGCACAGCCGCAGCGAGCGCGAGCGGAAGCGACTTCGCTCGGACCTGGGCAGGCTGCTTCCGGTGGCCGTCAACATCGAGGAATCCCTGGCGGAGATCGAAGACATCGGCCTCCCGAGCATCCTCGAGGTCCTCCAGGACGGCATCGGGGTAGACCGCGCGCAGCGGCGGAGTGCCCTGACCGCGGGCCTTCGAGGGACGCGCCCAGCCGACTTCTCGGCCCGATTCGAGAGCCTGAGCTTCCAGCACCGGATGCACCCGGAGATCGCCAACTTCTCACGGGAGATCATCTACGAGGGCCAGGCGCTCAAGGATGCGAACACCATCGAGATTCGCGACGCCACGTTGGGCTGGGACTTCACGGAGTTCCGTGGCCGACGGGTGTGGGCTCACGTCGCTGGACGCGAGACAGGCGGCGTGAACGCGGACGAGATCCGGGCGATGGCCGGGCTGCTGCGGGACTTCATCGCATGGGCACGGCGCAAGGGACCGCCGAATCGAGACCTGCCGCGCCAATGGGAGTTGGCCTGCCTGTGCTTCTACGTCAAGCAGGAACGCGCCATCTCCGACATGCTCCGCGAGCTGACCCAAGACGACCGCAAGGTGCGCTTCCAAGTCCCTGGCGCTCCGGTCGAAGTGGTGTGTGGAACTGTAGATCGCTTCCAGGGGCGAGAGGCCGACCTGGTGATGCTCTCGATGCGGAACACGCGACGGGTGGGCTTTCTCGACAGCCCCAACCGCCTGAACGTCGGGGTCACACGGGCCCGCCAGCAGCTCATGGTGTTCGGAAACGCCGAGTACTTCGAGGGGTGTCGCACCTCCGAGCTGGAGGAGCTGACCCGGCGGACTCCGCTGGTCGAGGACCGGGAAGTCAGACGTTGGAGGCGAGGAGGCGCATGAGAGCAGTACTATCGACCGAAGTCACCGTCGCGCGAATCGCCGTATTCGCCGAGATGGCCTGGATGGAGCGCCGACCGGAGCTGGGGGCGCTGTGTCGGGCGGCCCGTGAGCACGGCAACCGCATCTCGGCCGCGACGGTCCAGTCCGTGCTCCCTGGCTTGCAGGATGCAGGCGCTGCCAATGTCCTGGCCTGGTGCAGGATGCTCGGCCTGTGCGACGAGCGCGGCGGGCTCACGGCGCTGGGAGAGGACGTGGCGGAGGGCGACGAGGCTCCGGTCCCCGAGCAGGGTGTCTACGGGCTCTGGCTGGCCCAGCATCCAGTCTTCGGGCGCCGTGTGCTGGCGGTGGAGCGCCTGGCGTCGAACCGCGACCATCGGTTCGAGTCGATCAACGGCCTGCCCATCGAGCCGGATCGGGGAAAGGTCTTCCGCTCGGTCGTCGACTCGAAGGAGCGTTTCCAGGTCCGCGATCTGCCAGCCAATCACGGCCAGCCGGGCTGCCTGCTCGGGACCACCCACGCGACCTGCCGCTTCAGATGGACTTTGGACTTCGAGGCCGAGCAGGACCAGTGGCAGCTCGACGGCGTGATCGAGTTCCCCCAGGGGAACGGGAAGTACGGCATGCGGCCAATGAAGCACGAGCCCGAGCGGGATGGGCTCGACCTGTGGGGCCTGGCGGCGACGTGGGGGGTCGGCCCGCTGTCATCCTTCGGGCGGTGGCAGGCCAACGAGCGTCGCCTTGCCGTGCCGTTCCAGAGCATCGCTGATGCCGAGCAGGACACCTTCCGCAAGACGCTGGCGTTGGGCCACGTCGAGGTTCCTGGCAAGGGCTCGTACGACGATGTGTCGCTGGTAGACGTCCCTGTGGGTCCAGCCTCTCCCGACGATGCCCAGCGGTGGGCGATGTCCCGGTTCGATCGCCACCTAGCCAAGAACCCTGGCTACCGGAGCCGTGCCGAAGTCCGCGAGTTGTTCGTCGAACTCACCGAGGCGACGCCGCTCGAGCGTTTCTCCCCAACGCTGCCCGCCCACGACGACCTTCTCGGCGCACAGGGGCGCGATGCGATGAAAGACCCGGAGCGGTTCTGGAGTCTGGCGGCGCCTGTTGACCTCGCGCCGCGCCCTGTGTCGAGGGAAGACCTTGGCCCCCTCCGCATCGGCACCCCGGCGGCAGCGACGGCCCAGGAGCCCCCCGGCGTCGTGCGCATTCCGTACCGGGGTGGCTGGTCGATGCGGCGGCTGGTGGACCAGCTGCTCGCCGGGACCTCGCCGCGCAAGGTGTTGCTCTGCGATCGATACGTTCGAGGTGCCGACAACCTCACTGCCCTCAAGCTCCTCGTACAGGCCGTTCGCGAGGTGTGGCAGCCCGTCACCGTGGAGGTCTGGACCGGCGACGAGGAGGCCGACTTCAAGCAGATCCAAGCGCTCACCGGGACGCAAGCTCGGAGCTACCGGGAGGTGTTTGGGCGAAACCTGCCGCATGACCGCTACCTGCTCGTCATGCCCAGCCAGGGACCGGGCTTCGGCTGGCACATGAGCAACAGCCCGCTTCACGCACGACCGGATGTCGACACGCCCAGCCACGAGTCGCCGCTACGTTGGAAGGACTTCGCTGGGACGCAGGTGGCGGCCGAAGAGCTCGAGCCCGCGCTGCGCCAGTGGCTCAACGGGGGTGCCCGATGATGCAGGGGTCCATCCAGCGCTTCGCAAGAGACCGTGTCGAAAGCCGTGACGACACTCGGCTGCCCACGGCCTGGGTCGGTCTGCAGCGCCCCCAAGGGGCGGTGTCGGGCCTCTCCTGGCTCGCTGACGGCCAGGTTGCCCCAGGCCGCCCCGAACGGGAGGCTCCCGTGCTCGTCATGCTGGGCGCGAACGAGGGTGCCGCCCTGAACGAGCTTGCCGCTCACGCCGCCGCGGGCGCGCACGTATACGTCCTGGCGGCGCCCGCGTGGGGAAAGGGGGTGGTCGATCCACGGCTGCTCCAGGCACCAAGGGTGCTGGTCCGCAGGGTGCCCGAGGTTCCGGCCACCTCTGTCCACACTGCGAGCGGGGCGCGACTGTGGATCGGCGGCGGTTGGAGTCTTCGCCTCGATCCAGGCCAGGCCGATGCACTCCGTCAGGTGTTCCTTCGCCTTTTCTGGCACGACGCGACGGAGGAGGCGTGGTCAGGAGGGCGGCAGCTCGACTGGCGCGTCGCCGGTGACCGTCCCTTCGACGTGCCCGAGCTGCAATCGGGTGCCTCGGTGCGACTCCTCGCTCCAGACGCCCGCCTCCAGATGGACCCCAGAGGGGCACTGGTTCACGTGGCGACCGGCGGTCCGCCCCAGACCGCGCCTCGTCGTCTCTGGTTCCCGGCAGGGCCGGACCACCACGACAGCCTGTCACGCCTCCTTCGCGGCGGTACCGAGGTGGTGTGGGAGGACCGGCACCTCCCCGATCTCGTGGTGGGTGGAAGCAGCGGTGAGGTCTTGCTGTCGGGCTCCCGTGCCCGCCTGCGCGTTCTTCTCACCGCTCCCCAGGCTGCCGACGCAGCCCGCATCCTCGAAGCCCCGGCCCGTTGGCAGTTCGGCGTCGACCTGCGGCTCGGCGACCCGTCACACGCGACCGCGACCTTCTGGTTGCCCGGGGAGGCCGCTGCTCGTGGCATCGAGCCCGAGCAAGGGATCGACGTTCCCGATGTCCCCGCCGCCACGCTGCGCGGCGTAGCCGAAGCCTCTCCGACGAGTGTGCCGACCCCGCAGCTCCTCGCACTATCGGTCCGCTTCCGTTGGACCGTGGTGCCGCCTCGCCTTCCCGCGGGTACGGACGAGGACCCCCTTGTCGGCCGATGGCGGAAGCTCGACGAGGACTGGGCGAGCCGACTCGGCCGCGTCCGCGAAGCCCTCCAGGCAGCCGACGGCGACCGGGGGCGCATCGGGCGCGCCTTCTCGCAGCTCGTGAGCGCGATGCTCGGCTTCCAACGCACCCATAGCGGGCTCTTGGCGCAGGTGGCCTCGCTGGAAGCAGAGCGCCCATCGGCCGCCGGGGCTACCGGTGCCCCTGGGTTGTTGTCGCGGTTGGTCGCCATCGAGGACCAGGCGACGAAGCTCCAGGGCGACCTGGAGGAAGCCGAGCGCAAGGCCCGCGAGGACGAGGAGCGGGAGAAGCAGGAGACGGCGTGGCGGTCGCGCGTCGATTCCGCCAACCGCGACCTCGCCGCTCGTCGAACGGCGCTGTCCGACGCGGAGGGCAAGCGGCCCCACATTTCCGGCGAACTCTCCTCGATTGAGGCGGCGTCGAAGTCCGCCGACAAGAAGGAACGGAAGGACCTCGATGCACAGCAGCGCAAGCTCTCCGACGACCTGGCGCGGCTGAACAAGGAAGTTGGCCGGCTCCGAGCCGAGGTCGCCGACCTTGTGCATCGCACGGAGGAGCGCTTCGAATTCCGTCCTCCGGCCAGCCCCGCCGCGCGCCCGACGCAGCGCGGGGGGCGCTTCGTACCGGCAGGTTCGACCTCTCGGCCCGCATCGGCGGTGCCGGACGAAGCACTCCCCGAGGCTGGGGCGCTCCGCAAACACCAGGGCCAGCGCTACCTGGCCATACAGACGTGGGAGCAATTGGCGGCGGGTGAGCAGGCCGCCGTGCGCCTCTCGGCGAAGCTCGTCGCCCCGGAGAACGTATGAAGGAACAGCGCATCACCATCGAGATCGCCCATGACGGGCAGATCACTGCGGACGCCGAGGGCTTCAGCGGTGACACCTGCATCCGCGACCTGGAGCGGCTGCTCGAGAACCTGTCGCCAGGCACGGCGAGCATCGAGCGGAAGCCCGACGCCGGCACCGCTCGCGTCACCAAGGCCCGCAAGCAGCCGGTCGGGAAGAAGCCATGAGCGCCTACATCACCCTCATGACCCCGATGACCGATCAGGAGTGCCTCCTGGCCGCGCTCGCCGACCTGGGCTTCGACAGCTCCAAGCTCGAGGTCCACGCCGCACCAGTCAACCTCGTGGGCTACACCGGTGACCGCCGCGCGCAGACCGCCAACATCGTGATCCGACGGCAACACGTCGGCATGGCGTCCAACGACGTTGGCTTCCTCGCGACAGCGACGGGCTACCAGGCATTTGTGAGCGGCTACGACCACCCCCGGTTCGGCTCCGGCTGGCTCTCCCAGCTTGGCAATCGCTATCAGACCCACTGGACCGCGAAGCAGGAGCGCCTCGCTGCCGAAGAGCGCCGGCGGTTGGAGGAAGAACGCCAGAAGCTCGTCGAGGCGCAGCGGAAGGCAGTCCACGAGCGAGCGAAGAAGATGGGCTACCAGGTCAAGGAGACCCGCGAGGGCGAGACCATCCGGCTCGTGCTCGTGAAGCGGACGTACTGACCGATGCGGCTGAACCTCGCCCACACCTTGCCCCGCAGCGAGGCGAACGGCCCCGGCGCACGGTTCGTCGTGTGGGTGCAAGGCTGCGCGCTGGCCTGTCCCGGATGCTGGAACCCGGACACCTGGAGCTTCGCGCGCCGAGACCTGCGGGAAACGGGCGAAGTCGCGGCCGAGATCGCGGCGACAACAGCAATCGAGGGCGTCACATTCACGGGAGGGGAGCCCTTCGACCAGGCTCGCGCCCTCGCTGAGCTGGGACGGGCTGCGCGTGACCTGGGGCTCTCGGTGTTCGTGTTCACCGGGTACGACCTCGACGAGCTCACGACGCCCGCGCACCGGGCACTGCTCGATGTGACGGACGTGCTGGTGGCCGGGCGCTACGTTGAGGCCGAGCGCGCCGAGGGGTTGGCGTGGCGTGGGTCGACAAACCAGCGGGTCTATTTCCTGACTGAGCGGTACGGCGTCGCCGACATGATGGTGGCCCCGGAACTTGAGATAGTGTTGGGCCCCGACGGCAGTCTCCTTGTCACCGGGTTTCCGGGCAGGGCCTTCGTCAGCGGGAAGATCGACTTAGCGCGCAAAGGAGCGGCCATCGGATGAGCAACGAAGCCCTGACCTCCATCCGCGCCGCGCGAGAACACCAGCTACTCAAGAACGACGCCCGCAGGATCCTCACCCGGGTGACGGAGGCCCGCAAGAACCCAGCGGACGCAGGCGGCCGGTGGCCGTTCGAGCTTCTCCAGAACGCATACGACGCGGGATCGGCGGACGGAATACGACCCGTTTCTGTTCGATTCGGGTGGCGCGAGGAGGATGGCGATAAGCAAGCTGTCTTCTTTGAGCACAATGGGGCTCCTTTCGCGTCTCAAGACATCGCTGCCCTACTCTCTGGTGGGTCCAACAAGGAGTTCGACTCGGACATAACGACCGGTCGGTTTGGCACCGGCTTCCTTGTGACTCACGTTCTGGCGCTAGTCGTCACTGTGGAAGGACTGCTCAGGGTGGGGGAAGTTCTCGAACGGTTCGAGTTCGACCTCGACCGTACGGGCACTGAGGACAACATCGTCGAGAACCGGTCAACGACCGAGGCCGCGTTCGAGTTGGCCGTTCCCGTCCCGAAGGAATCAGGCCATCCATCGGCTCGGTTCACCTGGCGCGTAGACGATCTCGGAGCCTATGGTTTGGGCACTGCGGCTTTGCAGGCCGCACTACCGCACGTCTTCGGCACCTGCCCCGCCCTCGGCCAAGTCGAGATCCGAGGCGCCGATGGTCAGTGGTCGACCTGGTCGGCAGCGCCGCCTGCTTCAGCGAGCCTTGGTGATCTTGCGTGGACCGTACGTCGGCTCGAAGTATCTGGCGCATCGCAATGCAAACGCAGGCTCAACCTCGTTCGCGTTTCGGCCCAGGGGGCACCAGGAGTCGCTGCGCAGTTCCTCGGCGAGGAGGACGACGACGGTGTGCGCGTCATCGAGCCGCCCGAAGGGTTCGCGAGGGTGTTCCGCCGCTTCCCGGTGCGGGGATCCGCAAGCGTGCCGATCTCCGTGGTTCTCGACGGTCCCTTCGATGTTGACCAGGAAAGGAGGAACGTGGCGCTCGCGCCAGAGGACCGCGACCTGATCACGGCCGCGCTCCAGGCGGGAGCCGATGCCGCGCCTGTTGCCCTCTCCCTTGGGTATAGGGGCGCGGAGCGGCTGGCTAAAGCCGCGGCACCTGTCGCTGTGGATGACCCCGATGACCGACGTTGGTGGGCAGCCGTCCTGAAGAACTTCGCCGCAAGGCTGGCTGCCAAGCCGCTGGTCTCTTGCGAGGGGGCCTACCTCGCCGCGTTGCCAGGAGACGGCGTGGAGCGATGGGCCGACTTTCCCGTGCCCCAAGTTGACAGCGAAGGCAGCGCCCAGGAGTTCCCGCTGACTCGCATGCGTGCGCTGATGGCGGGTGCTGAGAGCTGCGACCCGCCCCTTGCTGAAGTGATCGACCAGTGGGCGTCAATCGCGGCGGGGTGGGCCACCTTGGGCGTGCCCATCCGGCGTGTGGGCCTGCGGACACTCGCCGACGATCTCCGAGGAGCCTGCGCTACATGGGAAGACGTCCTGTCGGCGACCGCACCAGCGTGCTGGCTAATGGACTTCCTGGACGTGGTCGGCGCTGCATGGGCGCATCGGCGAGGCGCTGACCTCACGCTGGTCAGCGGGCTTCTTCCCGATCAGGAAGGAAAGCTGCGAGATGCCGCAGATCTGGAGAGAGATGGTGGCATCCCGGAGCGGCTCAAGGACATCGCCGAAGCCCTCGGTATCAGCGTCCGCGACAGGCTGCTACACCTCGGTATCCAGGAGGCGGCGACGGATGCGCGGTGGCCCGACCTGTCCCAGATGCTGAAAGTGGCGCTACCGAGAGAGCGGACCTGGGAGCAGGTCGTGGAGGCGTGTGTCAAGCGGCTTGAGACGATCCCCCTTGAAAAGAAGCTGGACGACGCCGGCCGGGCGCTGGCGGAAGGGGCGGGGAAGGTCCTCAGCTTTCTTTGGGACGAACACCCTGATGGGGCCGCAAACTGGATCCAGCGTATCCCCTTGCTGACCCGCGCCGGAGTCTGTGATCGGGCCGGCGGGACCAAGATGATGATGTTGCCGGTCTCCTGCTGGCGAGAACGCGCAAGGCCATTCCAGACCGCCTGGCCGGCATCGCGGGTGCTGGACGAGCTGTTTGCCGCAGAGTCGCTCTCGCAGGCTCTTTGCGCCTGGGGCCTCGCCCATCCCGATCCGATCATCCGGCAGCGAGCCAGCGAATTGAAGGGTCCAAGGCTGGCCGGCATGGCCTCAATCCTCCTCACCGACCCGGAGTTGGAAGGTCTCGTCGTCCGGGATGAGTCATTCACCCAGATAGCCCTCCTTCAGCCTGAGGTCATCAACCACTGTGTTGACGCCGAGCACGCGGCAGCGTTGCTGGGACTTGTCGTGGACTGCCTGGCTCGAGAGGACGGGACGTGGAGAGAGGAGCGAGCGGTCGCGGGCCGGAAGGGCGGGCTGGAACAGACGATACTGCTGCGAGACGCTCTGTGGCTCGGTGACTTGCGGTCGCGGGCCTGGGTACCGGCGGCCACTGGAGAACAGGGCGAGACAGGGCGGGTGCGCGCGACGGCCGAGTCCCTGCGTGGCCTGCTGGACGCGGCTTGGCTCCTGGGCAACCCGGCGGCGGTCCTCCTGTTGAGCGAGTGCTTCGGGTTCGACGCGCTGGAGCTACAGCTCCTCGGCGTCGCCCCGGACGAAGGCGACCGACAGGCAGTCCGAGATCAGCTGGCTCGGCTCGTAGCGGCGTCGGCCGGGCGCATTGACCTCCTTGCGACGGCGTTGGCCGCCGTTGAAGCAGAGGCACGGAAGACCAAGACTGTCGAGGCTCTCCGCAATTATGGACTCGCCGTGCAAGCCGCCGTCCGAGAGGCGTTCGAGGAACACGGGCTGGAAGTGGAGCTCGTTGACAGAGGGTTCGATTTCAAGGTCGCGGTCGGCGCCGGTGACGTTGCAGAGGACATCGCAATCGCCTCCTTCCGCATCCGCGAATGGCTCGTGGAGGTGAAGGCGACCGTGCGCGAGGAGGTCGCACTGACCCCACTGCAAGCGCGGACCGCGGGCCTGCAACCAGACCAGTTCATTCTCTGCGTGGTCAACCTCGAGACCATTCCCGACGCAGCCAGCCCCGTGTCGGACCTCGTACCGTTGGTGCGAGAGAAGGCGCGCTTCGTCCTAGATCTCGGGCCCGACGCGGCTTTCACGATCGGCCACGTGCAGGCCGCCGCAGCGGGCCAAGTCGGCATCAAGTACGACCACCAACTCCGCTACACGGTGAGGCAAGCCCGATGGACCGACGGTTTGACCCTGGACTCCTGGGTCGAAGGCATCAAGGCGAGAGCGGCGGAGGCCAAAGTGGGGACGGCCCAACCAATTACGGATGAATCGACAGAAGCGCCATCTTGAGAGCTGGGCCGAAGCCCGAAATCGGCCGCCTTCGCTTCGGCCCCCGATTCGCGATCTGTTGTCCGAAGCCGGCAACCGACGGCAAGTGGCAGCAGCCACTACTCTTGTTCGCCACTGTATCGCTTGGCCTCCTGAAGCTTCCCCAACCCCATCGTCACCGCCGCCCGAGACACCCCCTCGGACCGTGCCACCTCGGCCTTGGTCATCCCGCCGGCCACCATCGCGGCCCACCTCGCCCACCGCTCCGGCCCGGTCTCGACCCTCGGCCCCTCGACCACCCGCTCACGCCGCCCCTCCCGCGGGTACCTCGCCACCAGCACCCAAGTTCTCCCTACCGTCAGGTTCGGGGAGCCATCCAGATTCGTTCACGAACCCCGGGTCACCGCCCGGGGTCTCGTA
>CALDOK010000337.1 GCA_937912125.1 uncultured Pseudomonadota bacterium | reverse complement strand
CTTGATCAGGTCGGTGAGGACGTTGTGGTCGGGATCTTTGGAGAGGATGAGATTTAGTACAGGACGGGAGCAAGCCCACCCGCCTCTTCATCGTCCGTGGAACACCCAGAACTGGCTGGCGCCGATGAAGGCAATATCGAGCATCCCATCAGCGTCGACGTCCTCGCTGCCAGCGAACTGCAGCGCATGGTCCGCCTCGACCAGCAGGTAGGCGTCGGACTCGTCCATCATCCCACCCGCGGCCTCCACGAAGAAGATCACGCCGTCCTCTCGACGGATGGCGATGTCATCGCGCCCGTCCCCATCGAGATCGCCGACCACATCGACATCGAAGGCGCGCCCTGTCTGCTCGGCCTCGCCCTCGTAGGTCTCCACGGTGGTGGTGGGGCCCGGTGTGTACCGGGTGTGGGCCGCAGCCAGGAAGGCATCCTCGTCCTGCTCGCCACGCAACGGGCCATCGATGAGCAAGGCACCCAGGCCGTCAGAGGCCAGCAGCAGGTCGTCGTAGCCGTCCCCGTTCAAATCGCCGGGCAGCGCGAAATCCAGGATTGATTGCGAGTGCTCTCCCGAGAGGATCGCCACCGCGCCGTCCTCGGCCAGCATGTCACCCGTGACCGTACCGGGGATCACGTAGAGGCGACCCGCGGTGGTGTACTCGTCCGGCCAGTGGTCGTCCAGGGCGACCAGATCGTCTGTGCCGTCGCCGTCGAGGTCCGCGATGTCGAGTTCACGCCCAAGGAAGGTACCGGAAACACCCGGCCCCAGAAGCGCTAGATGCTCGTCAGCAATGCTCGCACCATCGCTCAATGTAGATGACACGAGGTAGATGCCCCCATCCTCACCGTACGACGCCACGGCCAGCTCGGCACCGCCATCACGATCGAGATCCGACATCCTGATGATGTTCGAGAAGTGGACACCATCCTTTTGGAACGTGCGGTAGGGCGACACTGAGCCGAAGTTGACCAGGGGGCCCTCGAACAGCTGGTACTCACCGCTCTCTGCATCCCCCTCCCCAACAACCCAGTCCTCGACACCGTCGCCGGTCAAGTCGCGATCGTAGTGCCCGGGTGAGACTTCGAGGATGTTGAGCGACATGGACAACGCGGTTCCCTGCCAGTCCATGGCAACCAAGGTCGCACTCGTCAACTCGTAGTCCTCCTGGACCAGGATCTTCGAGAGCAGTTCCTTTTGGCCATCACCATCTACATCAATGACAGCGCGTGCACTATCACCCCCAAAGACGTCGGCCGCGCTGGCGCTGGCGGTCCCGGCGAGCGGACAGTCCGTGTCCGAGCCATCGATCCAACCATCCAGGTCGTTGTCCAGGCCGTCGTCGCACTGCTCGTCCGCAGCCACGGCTCCACTGCTGTCGTCCAGATCGCCCACGGGGATCGGCACCAAGGGTGCGGTCTGCTCCGGCTGCTGGTCGGGTGTCACACACGACCAGTGCAGCAGTGAAATGAAGATGATGGGGCTCATGAGGGATCCTCCCCGAGCTCCAGCTCGAGTGGTTGGTACATGTCGTTGTCGTCGTAGTCAGAATAGAGAATAGTCTGTCGCCAGGGCGACTCGAGTTCGATGGCAGAGATCTCACCCACCCGTGTCAGGGTGACGAAAGCCCAATCCTCGAAGAAGTCTTCGTCGTAGGCGACATCGTGGGGTGAACAACCAACATTCTCCTCCTCACCCCAACAGTCCTCGTCCTCCAACACGTGCGCATCCGCACAGCTGCCGGTCGCTCCCGATTCTCCTGTCGTCTCCGTCGTGTACTTGAACGCAAAGTGGTCGCTGAAGTCCAGGTCGTCCGGTGAACACTCGATGCCCGAGGTGTCGAAGACGATATAGCTCTGGGAGCTCTGGCAGAGGATCACCGCTTGATCCCGCCCTTTCAGGAACTCGACCGTGCTGGGTTCACAATCGTGGCTGTCCGGAGAATCAGGAATCGCCACCTCATCTAGGTAGTCGATGTCGCTGGAGGCCCCATCCTCCACTATCCCGAAGACCACTAGGCTGCTGTCGCAGTGCTCCACAACATACGCGACATAGTCGTAGCCGTCGCACTCATCGTCCTCCGACGAGGACACGTCGAACACCGTCAGACCTTCAGGCTTGAACACTGCACCCGGAATGTAGTACTCGAGAAGCTGGAAGGAGTTGAAGATGTTGAGCCCATTAGCGAACAGCAGCTTCACAGCCCCGTCGGCCGTACCGCAGGAGTTGGTCCCCATCTCCGTCGCGACTAGCACATTGCTCGTCCCGGCCCACTCGATTTGCGCAGGCTCGTTCGCATTCCGTTGGTAGGTGCTGGTCGGACTGCTGATGCGGGTCTTGTTCCAGTCGCCGTCGACTTTCTCCGGGATGACCGTGAATCCTGGAGAGTCAACCTTGGCCGCGATGTCCACGACCTGTGCACTCGATTGGGTATTGTCGAATTGGTAGGTGAGCGTCTCGCTGGCAGGCTGATAGCTCACCCCGCCCCACAGGTCGTTGACTATGTTGTCGGAGTAGGCGCTCGCCCAGATGTGGCGAGAGGTCGGATAGTCCCGGTCCCGCGCCATCCCCCAGGAGCCGGAGTATGGGACGGTACCGTATCCCCAGTCGATGTCTTCGACTGCTCCGGACTCGTACGGAATGCAGGGGGCTCCCGTCACGCCATCCTCATCGAGCTTCAGACGGCGTCCATAGCGATCCTTCTGGTTGGCCGAAAACACGTAGTCCGTCGCCGCCCAAGCCATCCCCACCGATGACGCCCAGAACACGACTAGCGCGAATCTACGTAAACAGGTGCGGTGCGGTGCGGTGCGGTGCGGTGCGGTGCGGTGCGGTGCGGTGCGGTGCGGTGTGGCTCGCATTTCCCCTCCTCACTTCAGGCTGCCGACGACAAAAAGAACGGTACCACCACCGACAGCGTACCGCAAACACTACCACAATCGTCGGCCCGGATCTGGCACGCTGTTTGCTGGCGACGTCGTAGGGCATCCCGACACGGCGTTGTTGCACCGCTCGGCCTGAGTGCAGATCTCCTCCTGTTCGGCACGCCGCTACGCGACGATCGCCACTGATTCGGGTGTGCCAAGAATGGTCATCCGGTTGAGGACGTTGACCGCGATGGCTGCCTCTGTTGTCTGCGTCTTGAGTCTCCGTGCCTTCAGCTTGTCCCCGATGATGTTCTTGTACCTGAACATCGCGTTCTCGCCCCGCGCTTGCTGGTGAGCGCCAGACTCCTTTCGCCATCGATGCCGCCCCACCAATGCGATCGCCTCGAGCACTTCGTTCCGCTGGCGCCAGGATCCTGTCGCTCGCGGATCAGGTACCGCCGTTGTCGGCGGCGGGATCACGATTCTCAGGTCTGGGACACCGACCGCAGCCAGAGCCTCGTACATCGCCCTCGCGTCGTAGGCCCCATCCGCTCGGCACGCGTCTTGACCATCAAACGGCCCGGCAGGCAGACTGCGTGTACAGGCGGGCAGCCGCCTGTACACGCAGTCTGCCTTTCTCACTACAACAACCAGATGGTTGAGGGCCGGTTGCTGGCTACACTTCCTGCTAGCGGCCAGCAGAAACTGAGCCAGATGGCCACCAGAAACTGAGCCACCTCCAACACCCCAAAGCCCTGCTACGACGTTGTTGCAATTGACACGTCAAGGCAGGAGAAGGAGATGCTGGAAGTGGCCGAAGTCCATGTACTACGTCATCAGATCCTGAAGGAAGGTCGGTCTCAACGCGAGGTGGCCAAGAAGCTCGGGATCTCCCGGAACACTGTGTCCCGGTACCTCGATCCGGAGGTGCTCCCCGGCAAGCGGGTCGAGGAGGGGCCACGCCCCCGCCCGGCGCGTGATGCCTGCGAGGAGCGGGTGGAGGTGCTGCTGCGTGAGCGCCGCTGGACCCGAAAGCAGCGGCCAACGGCGGCCCGCTTGGTCGAGCTGCTCGAGGATGAAGGCATCGAGGTGTCGCGGCGAACGGTGCAGCGTGTGCTGCGCGAGCATCGTCGGCAGGGAACCGAGGTGGGGATCCCGCTGGCCTACCGCGTGGGCGACCTCGGAGAGGTGGACTTCTTCGAGGTCGTGGTGGACGTGGCTGGCACCGAGCAGAAGGCCTGGATGCTGCTGGTTCGGCTGATGTACTCGGGGCTGGACTTCGCCTGGCTGTACGACTGGCAGGACCAGGCCTGCTTTCTGGACGGGCTGGTGCGGGCCTTCGATTACTTCGGTGGGGTGCCTGATCGACTGCTGTTCGACAACCTGCGTGCGGCGGTGCGCAAGGTGCTGGTGGGCTCTGATCGAGAGCTGAACCGACGCTTCGCCGAGCTGGTGGCCCACTACGTCTTCACCCCCTGCTTCGCTCGGGTCCGCCACGGTTCGGACAAGGGCGGTGTCGAGGCTCGAGGCAAGGGGGTGCGGCTGCAGCACCTGTCGCCGATTCCGTCCGGGTCGAGCTTGCAGGAGATCTCGGAGAAGCTGCTGGTGCGGCTCGAGCGCAAGATGGACCGCCCCCGCGAGCGTGGTGGCCGGAGCATCGCCGAGCTGTGGGAGGAAGAGCGGCAGGTGCTCGATCCGCTGCCGCCCTTCCGCCACGACCCAGGCGTGCTGGAGCTGGCGAAGGTGGACCGCCAGGCCAGGATCCGGCGCAAAGGCGCGCGGTACTCGGTCCCCTGCGGCTGGAAGCAGCTGCAGGTCGAGGCCTGGCTGTACGCCGACCGGGTGGTGATCGTGAACCAAGGCGAGCGTGTCGAGCACGCGCGGGTTCCCGGTCATCGCTCGTCCATCTGGTACCCGCACTACCTGCCCGAGTTGGCGAGAAAGCCCGCGGCCATCGAGCAGGTGGCCCATGAACTACTGCCCCAGCTAGGCGAGCCCTACGAGCGCCTGTGGCGACGCCTGGAGCTGCTGCGGGGGCGCAGGGAGGCCGCCAGGGCGTTCAGGAGCGTGGCCGCGGCCATCGTCGAGCACGGCCACGACGTGGTGACCCGGGCGGTCTGGCAGGCCCTCGAGCGCGACGAGGATCCGCTGCTGGCCATCCAGCCTCGCCAGGCCACAGCTGCCGCCACCAGGCTGCCGCCATCGCTGGCGCAGCAGCGGGTCGAGGCGTCCAGTCTGGCCGTCTACGACAGGCTGCTGGGAGGTGAGCGATGAGTCGCGACCTTGTCCTCGATGAGGCGGTGAAGCAGCACCTGCGCACACTGAAGCTGCCCTGCATCGCTCGGGATTTTCGCGAGCTGGGCCGCCAGGCCCGGGAGCACGGCTGGACCGAGGAGGAATACCTGCTCGAGTTGCTCGAGCGCGAGGTGCAGCAGCGCGGGATCAACGTGGCCAAGCAGCGCCTGCGCGAGGCGCGCTTCCCGGCCCACAAGACCCTGGACCAGTTCGACTTCGGCTTCCAGCCCGACCTGGACCGCGACAAGCTGGTCCGCCTGACCCGCTGCGAGTGGATCCCCGCCGCTCAGCCCGTCTTGTTCGCGGGCCCCGTGGGCACTGGCAAGACCCACCTGGCCATCGCCCTGGGCATCGAGGCCACCAAGCGCCGTCACCGTGTGCGCTTCTTCCGCACCGACGAGTTGATCCGCAGTCTGACCGAGGCCAGGTCCAGCCATGAGGTCACACGCCTCACCAAGCGCCTGGACAGGGTCGATGTCCTCATCCTCGATGAGCTCGGCTTCGTCCCCTTCGACCGCACCGGCGCCGAGCTGCTGTTCAACCTGCTGGCGGGCAGGTACCAGCGGCGGTCCACCGTGATCACCACCAATCTGGCCTTCAGCGAGTGGGGACGCGTCTTCGGCGACGACAAGCTGACCGCCGCCCTGCTCGACCGCCTGGCCGATGGCGCCCACATCGTCACCACCGGTGGCACCTCGTTCAGGATGCGCAGGTCCCTGCCCGAGGCCACCAGGGCCGAAGTCGAAACCACCCAGGAGCGCGCGCCGGTCCGCGCCTGCGGCGCTGGTGGTGATCCCAACGTCGTCGACCCACGGGCCTGATCGTTGACTCAGATGGGAGGGGAGCTTCGCCCCCCTCCCAAACCCTCCCCCTTGTTCTTCAACCGAAGGTGATAGAACTCAACCAGAGGTGGCTCAGGTTCCAGTGGCCACAACGGCTCAGATTCCGTTGGCCGTGAGCACTTCCGGGCAGGCCCCCTACGGGCGATCCGCTGGGCTTCGGTGACCGGCCTTCTGGGCCGCCACAGCGGTACCGACACGCCCACCGAAATCCGTCATCGACCCCTTGCCGCGATCTCCACGGACCGAGCCCGGGACACACCAGGGACACACCCAGATCCCGAAACATCCCTCGAACCCCCACATCATCCCCTCCCCTCCCTCTCCTACGATCCCCACCACCACGCGCAGACCACCTACTCATCCCCCTCTTCCCCCCCCCGGGTGAGCGTCCCTCCGCCCCCACCACCTCTCGCTCTAGCCAAGGCGCCGCTGCTCCTCGAGCCTGCGACGCGTCTGCTCTTCCCGAGCCGCTTGTGCCTCAGCGAGGCTGTGGAAGCGCTGCACGCCCCTGGCGGGAGACAAGCCAGCGAACACGGCCGCCCTGCCCCACGCCGAACGGATGCGGGCCGACAGCTCGTCTCCTTCCGCGCGCGGCGGCGCGGGCATCTCGGCGACGTCTCGGTAGCGTGTGACCGGCATAAGCAGACTCCTCTACCCCAAGCCGTATGCGCGCCGCAGGGCCTCGGCGTCTGCATGATCCAAGGGCCTCACCGTGCCCTTCTTCATGGCGTACAGGGAACGGGGTGTCACCACGCGGATGGGGACACCCTCCATCTCGACTACGGAAACCTCGAGATCCTCGTAGCGCACTGCCTCGCCCAGTCGGGTGAGGATGTCGAGGTAGAGTGAGCCGGTCGGAGGGCCGTACCGAACCGCGGGGTAGTCACCGCAAAGATCCGCTGCAGTGATCTCGTCGATGCAGGGATCATCGTAGATCGAGCGCAACGCTCTGCGGAGGCGCTCGACGTTGTCCGCCTCGGCCGCGATAAATAGATCGAGATCCTCCGTAGCACGCACGAGCCCGTGCAGGTTCATGGCGACACCACCGATCACGACGTAGTCCACATCCGCGGCGTTGAGTGCCGCGATCACCTGCAGGCTCTGGTCAAGGAGGTCGCGCATACCTACAGTGTAGGAGCGCGAGGCTGGCCCGGCAAGGATGGAGAATTGTCAGAACAGGGCACCGGCAGCGGCCACGGATGCTCGCCCAAGCCAGTTCCCATCGTAGTCCATGCGTCCATCCCAGAACTGCTCCCAGCCTGGGGGTCAGTCCTGGTCCCAGCCGCAGGCTCCCCCGCAAGCACGGCCTGGCCCACTCCTGGTCCCAGCTGATGCCGGTCCAAGAGCGGGACCAGATCACCCTCAACCATCAGCAACCATCAGCAACCATGGTGGAGACGAAGAGCACGTACAATTCCCACAGCCCCTCGATAACCTCCTTTCTCCGACGATCGAAGATTGACTTGGCCAAGAATTCGAGTCTCACAGGTCCCACCCTCACGGCCTACCGCGACGGCGCACCGGGCTCATCCGGATCCCGGTGGGAGAGCTCCAGGACCCGAGCGCAGTCCCCCACGCCCCACCAGCCCCACGTGGGTCGTCGCCACCTCCCGCCCATCCCCGAACCGGAAGGTCAGCCCGCCCGCGTCCCGCTCGATGCCCAGCAGCCCATCATGCACCAGCTGATGATGAGTGCAACACATCGTGAGCAGGTTCTCCTCGGCGTGATCCCCACCATCCCTGCGATACGCCAGGTGGTGGATGTCCAGCCACAGCCGGTTGGTGCAGCCCGGGACCTGGCAGCGGTGACCGTCGCGCTGCAGCACCGCCCGGCGCACGGCGGGCGGGATGGTGCGCGAGACTTGGCCTCTCGAGGGTCCCTCGCGCATCTCCAGGATCTCCGAGTCGCAGCAGGCCTGAGCCACGTGGGTCTCGGACACCTCGGCTTCGGGCGCCGCGGTCCGGCCGCAGCGGGGACAGTGCTCGATCACGATGCGGAAGCGCTCCCCGGTGGGGGCCTCGGCGCTGTCCAGCTCGTCCAGCACCCTCGAGGCCACCTGCGCCAGCAGCGCGCCATCACCGACCTCGTCGCGCGAGACCCCCGCCGAGGCCCGGATGGCGGCGAGTAGGGCGCGGACCTGCTCGGCCTCCACCGGCTCCATCGAGAAGCTCAGCCTCACGGGACCGGATTCACGGACCGACTCGTCGCCAGGCCCCTCGCCCAGGCTGTGGGTGGCCACCGCCCGCTCCAACTCGCGACTGGTGGAACGGCAGGCCAGCTCCACCCACTCGGCCTCGACCTCGGGGGTGATCACCGCGAGCAGGTCGCGGGCCTTGGTCCAGCCCAGCTCACCCGATCCGAAGGCCTGGTCGAACACCGGCAGCTCAGGCAGCGCGCGGCCGATGCGGACCAGCCCTCGGGTCTTGCGGGGCTCGAGCTGTAGCTTCAGCTCGGCATACTGGCTGACACTGGCGTAGCCCAGATCCAGGAAATGCCCGCGGTCCGCCATCTCGGCCAGGAGCACGGCCAGCTCGCGCTCGGCGCGGCTGAGCTGGGCGTGGGCTTGGCGGATGCGCATGTCGAGCTCGCGCGCAGCGGTCAGGGTGGGGGGCACGGCGTTCATCGGTGGCTCCTGTCATTCTTCGATTAAGAACATAACTCGCCTGTTTTCGGCGTTATGAGATCTGTTGTGTGGCGTCCTGGGAGCCTTCGGGGAGTTCGCAGGTGGACACAGGCCGTGCGAGGCCTCTTGGGGCGCCTGGAGGGGCGAGAGGGCCACGCAGCCGGGAGCTCACGGACCTGGTCGAGATCGCGCCCTGGGATCTGTCAAGGGGCTCGCCGAAGAGGCGGACAGGTTCTGGCTGTTGGACGACAGCCCGGCTCTCGCAGCGCACACGGCGCGAGCGCGCGGGCTCGTCGACCAGGTGGAAGCAGGTGACGCCCTTGTCGTAGGTCGTGCTGACGAGGTGAAAGTCGGAACGCCGAGGGTCCGAACCCGTCGTCGCGTGGACACCAGAGGCTCCATGGTGGTCATCTCAGGACTTCGACTTCGCCTCTGATGTCCCGCTCTGCCCAGCCCTCGCCCGATAGCTCCATCAGCTCCCATGGGCGGATGGGCGCTCGGCAACCACCTCCGCAGGATCGAACGCCTCGAAGCTCACCTTCCCCCCTCTGTGACCACCGAGCTGTCCACCGGGAACCGGATGAGCCCACGGCTTCGCGGGATAGAAGGTGGCTCCCAGGGTCATCGCGCCGACCCGCCTCGAGGTCCCCCATGCCCACCTCCGATCTCGTCCTCTACACCACCCCGAGCGGAGAGGTCCGCATCGACGTCGTGGTCCAGGCCGAGAGCGTCTGGCTCACCCAAGGCCAGATGGCGGAGCTGTTCGAGGTGCAGGTCCCCGCCATCTCCAAGCACCTCAAGAACATCTTCGACAGCAGCGAGCTCGATCCCGGTGCAGTTGTTTCCGAAATGGAAAGGACTGCCGCCGACGGCAAGCGCTACTCCACCCGGCACTACCACCTCGACGCCATCATCGCGGTCGGGTACCGCGTCAACTCGAGGGCTGCGACGCAGTTCCGCGTCTGGGCCACCGCTACGCTGCGAGGGCTCCGAGGAGTAGCCCCGGTGTCCGACAAGCCCAACCCCGGCCAGACCTTCCTGTTCGGCCCACCACCACCCAAGCCGCCCCCCCTCCCCCGATGGTGGCGTCTGCGCATCCTCGACCTCCCGGCCACGGAGTCCGGCCTGGCGAGGCTCACCGAGCTGGCGGCCCAGGTCCTGGCCCGCGACTGGCGCTTCCTGGCCGCGCTCGAGGAGCACCTCGATCTCGACCACGAAGAAGCGCAGGAAGGCCCCATCGCCCGCTTCATCGCGCTCGAACAGGACAGCCTCGACCTGCTCCTCGGCCTGCGAGGAGGTCACGTCGAGGCCGTGGAGATCGAAGAGGAGCTCGCTGGCCTCCAGCAACACGAAGAAGAGCGGTTGACCCTGCGCGATGCGATCCTGGAGGCCCTGTCCGATGAAGTGCGCGGGGCCGTGCTCCACTACGAGCGCCACCATCCGGTCCACCCGCTCACCGTCGAGCGCCGGGCCGCCGAGATCGAGCTCGAGACGGCTGACGCTGCTGGTGAGCTGGTGGATCTGGTCTTCGATCCGGACGGTTCCTTCCACTT
The DNA here is from genome assembly GCA_937912125.1 of uncultured Pseudomonadota bacterium. GTDB lineage: Bacteria > Myxococcota_A > UBA796 > UBA796 > JAFGLY01 > CALDOK01. Next base: position 1,411 of record CALDOK010000337.1, on the reverse strand, counting down.
CCGCACGGGCGAGGAAGGCGGAGCCTCCATCATGGCGGGCATCGACCTCGACGAACTCGAAGCGGAAGCCGGGCTCATCGGGCCCGGCATGGTCTCGGAGCTGGTGCGTTCCATGGAGCTCGAGCACCGCGAGGAGCAAGAGAGCCGCTCTCTTCCCAAGCAAGCCAGGCTCTCCACGCTCCTGAAAGGCCTTCCGATTCAGTGGTTGGATGCTGTCGGGCTCCACCTGGGCCTGCCCACGGATGGACTACGCAAAGAACGCGAGCACACCATCGCGGCACAGCTGACACAACCGGAGACGCTGCTGAACCTGCTCGCCGAGCTCGAGCGCGATGAGCTGGAGCTGCTGTCTGACGTGCTGGACGACGATGGGGTCAGCCCTGTCGGGCTGTATCGGAGCCGGTGCTGGTTCGATCAGGACGAGGACGGCTTCTTCTGGGTGGACCGCCCGCCTGTTTCGGTACCCGGCCTGCTGCGACTCCGAGGATTCCTGTTCGTCGGTACGTGGCAATTCGGTGATCGGCAGCAGCGGGCCTTCATGATCCCCCGCGAGATGCGGGAGCTGCTGGCCTCACTGCTCGAGGCGAGGCTCGCCTGAGGACACCCCCGAGACACACCCAGCTCCCGAATCATCCCTCGAGCCCCCACATCATCCCCTCCCCTCATTCCTCTACGAACCCCACCACCACGCGAGGTTCGCCTACTCATCCTCCTCCTCGCCACCCTGGGCGAGCCTCCATCCGCCCCCACCACCTCTTCCAGGCTACTTCGCCGCGATCACCGTCATCTCGATGAGCAGCTCGGGCCGGGCCATGCGAGCCTCCAGGCAGGCGCGGGCAGGCTGGTGGCCCTGGGGCACCCAGGCGTCCCAGACCTCGTTCATCTTGTCGAAGTGACCGATGCTGTTCAGGTAGATGGTGACCGAGAGGATCCTCGTCTTGTCCGAGCCTACGGTCGCCAGCAGCTCCTCGATCTTCTCGAGGGTGGTGGCGGTCTGGCCCTGGATGTCCTGGGTGGCGTCCTTGCAGGTCTGTCCACACAGGTAGATGGTGTCGCCGTGCTCGACGATGCGGCTCATGCGGGGCGTCTGGTCGTGGCGCTTGATATCCATGGTGTCGTTCCTCTTCGGGGTGTGCCCCGATCCGAAGGCTCGGGCGGCCGAGGGAGGGGCTCGCCTTCCTTGGGCCGAAGCGATGGGGTGGTGTCGCAGCGGGAGGGGCGCGGAGCCCACCCGAGCGATGGAGGGCCAGGCGCGCTCCGGGTGCGCCCTATCCGATGCCGCAGTGCGAGCGCACATCGTTGTCACACGACTGACGCCAGATGGGCTCGACCGCGCGGAATGCGCTAGGCATTCCAAAGCCAACGCCCGAGTACGCTTTCGAGGAGGTCAAGCCATGTTCGGTTCCCATGC
>CALDOK010000336.1 GCA_937912125.1 uncultured Pseudomonadota bacterium | reverse complement strand
GCTCGATTCCACGGACCCTGCCGCCCAGGGTGGGGATGATCGAGCGGGTTCCGGGAGGGGCATCGCCGGAGTGGGAGGCCTGCTCCAGCCCAGGCGGAGACACCGGGGCATTCGGGAATGCAACGCGCTATGAGTGGCGCGCCATGACCCAGCAACCGGGTGCCACCACCACGATCCACATCCGCCCGCCCGACGAGCGTCAGGGCTTCGATGTGAAGTCCATCCGCGAGCTGTGGGACCATCGCGAGCTGCTGATGGCCTTCGTGGTGAACGATCTGCGCTTCCGGTACATGGGCAGCTCCATCGGCTTCTTCTGGACCGTGGTCAACCCCATCATCGAGCTGATCACCTACACCTTCGTGTTCAACGTGCTCCTGGGGACCAAGTACGGTCCCGCGGGTGGCACCACCCACTACGCCCTCTTCCTGTTCTGCGGCATGGTCACCTGGTTCGCGGTCAGCGACGGGCTCAACCGCTGCACCACGGTGATTCGCGACTACGGCCACCTGATCAAGAAGGTCAACTTCCCCTCCCTGGTGCTCCCGGCCCACGTGGTCGCCTCCGCGGTGGTCAACCAGGCCATCCGCACCATCATCCTGGCCATCGGCGTAATCCTCTTCGGCGAAGGCCTGTCCATCCACTTCCTGCTGGTGCCCATCTTCTGGGTCATCCAGGCCGCCTTCGTGCTGGGCCTGGGCTTCTTCCTGGCCACCGCGGGGGTGTACTTCCGTGACGCCGTGCACTGGGTGAACGCGCTGCTGCTCACCTGGATGTTCATGACCCCCATCTTCTACCCACCCTCGGTCTACCCCGCGAAGTTCAACTTCCTGCTGCAGCTCAACCCCCTGTCCCACATCGTGGGGGTCTACCAGGAGTTGATCCTCAACCACCGCCTGCCCCACCCCAACAGCATGCTGGCGCTCTGCGTGGTGGCCGTGCTGGCCCTGGTGGTGGGCTACTCCATCTACGTGCACCACCGGCCCAAGTTCGCCGACCTGGTGTGAGCGCGAGGGAGCCCCGGTGAGCACGCGCCCAAGCCGCCGCGAGCTCGCGCTGCTGAGCGCACTGCTGCTGGGCGCCGTGCTGCTGATGCTGCGACCGGTGCTGGCGGCGCCCACCACCTGGGCCTTCGGCTCCCCCGACAGCGAGGCGCCACGCCACCTGTGGGCCCTGTGGACCACCGTGCTGCACCTGGATCGCTGGGGCCCCTTCGTCGCCCACCTCGAGGCGGGCTTTCCGGGCCACTACACCCGCCACCTGATGGACCCGGTGAACCTCCTCTTCTTCGCCCCCGCCTACGCCATCTCCGGCGGCGGCGTCACGGGGGCGGTGCTGGGCTTCGCGGCCGTCCACGCCGCCTGGACCGCCCTGGCCGGGCTCGGGGGCTGGCTGCTGGCGCGCCGACTGCTGGGGAGCCACCCTGACGCTGGCCTCGCCGCCCTGCTGGCGGCCGCCGCCTGCGCCACCACGCCCATGCTGATGGCCTCTCCGTGGCTGGGACGCACCGAGCTGCTGCCGGGCGCCGCCTGGGGCCTGCACCTGTGGTGGCTGCATCGAGCGCTGCAGCCAGGCGCGGGCCGGGAGGGGAGCATCCTGTCCTGGGATCTGCTGGGCGCCGCCGTGAGCCTGGCCGCCATCGCCCTGGGGGGCTGGTACCTGGCGGGGTGGCTGCTGCTGCTGGAACCCCCGGTAGCTCTGGCCATGGCCTGGCAGGCCGCGGGCCGTGACCGCCGACGGTGGATGATCCAGGGGCTGCGGCTGCTGCTCATCGCCATGCTGGCGGTCTTGCCCACCCTGCCCGCCCTGCAGGCCTTGATCGCCTATCCCCCGCCCATCCTGGGGGAGCCCCAGCGCCTGGCCGCCCACATGGGCATCAACACGCCCCCCTGGCTGCTGCTGCCCTTCGCCGGCACCCAGGGCCTACCCGGGGTCGAGGTCCCCGCCTACCCGGGCTGGGTCGTCCTGCTCCTGGCGGGCTGGGGTTGCCTGCGCCGCCCCAAGGCCGCCCTGCCCTGGCTGCTCCTGGGCCTGGGCATCCTGGCGCTCTCCCTGGGGCCCTACCTGGTGTGGAGCAACGCGCCGCCCGCCGATGACGCCTCGCCCATGCGGCTGCCGGCCTGGTACCTCGAGGCCGCGATCCCCCCCCTGCGCTTCGTCTGGGGGTGGTGCCGCATCGGCATCCTCGTCACCGTGCCCCTGGCCATGGCGGCGGCCTGGGGTGCCGTGGAGCTCCTGGCGCGCCTGCGGCCGGTCCGGATCCAGCTGGCGGTGGCGCTGCTGGCCCTGGTGGCCATGGACCAAGCCGCTCCACGCGCCCCCGCAGGGGTCCGCAGCAGCGCCTTCGACCCCCGCCCCCCCACGGCCCTGGTGGCGACCCTGGCCGAGCTCCCTCCTGGGGCCGTGCTGCAGCTCCCCCTGGACGACCACTACCTGGTCTGGCAGCCCAGCCTGGGGCGCCCTATCGCCGAGTCTCTCGAGCTCGAGCCTCAGCGGAACGACAGCTACACCGTGCAGCGCGTCGAGGAGCTGCTTGGAGACCCGGCCAAGCAGACGGGGCCCGACCAGCCGGGGCCCGAGCCCGAGGCCCTGCTTCAGGCCCTCGAGGCCATGCTCACCCGCCAGGACCTGGCGGCGTGCCTGGCTGACGACGCCCACAGGCTGGAGCAGATCGGCTTCGCCGCCGTCGTGTTGCACAAGGACAGGCTCCCCCACACCCACCAGGCCGTGGCGCGACTGCTTCGGGTGGGCCTGGGCGCGCCCCTGGTGGACAGTCCCACCATGGCGATCTGGGAGCCCCACGGCCGCCCGTCGGACCTCGAGCCTGACTGCCCCCTCGAGGCCGTACAGATCCAGATCGGCGGCGAGCCCTGACCGCGGCGTGCAGGTGTGTTCAGCGCCGATGCCCGGCGCCGAAGGGCGCGGCCCTGTCGGACGCCATGACGCGGATCAGCCGTCGGCCAGCGCCTGCTCGACCTTGCCGGCCAGGTAGTGGATCGAGAACGGCTTCTGCAGGTAGCGGCCCTGGGCGGCCAGGGCGTGGAGCTGGGCGTAGTCGCTCTCGGCGTAGCCGGACATGTAGAGCACGCCGACACCGGGCCGCTCCTGGATCAAGGCCTCGTACAGCTCGACCCCATCCATGCCGGGCATCACGACGTCGGTGAGCAGCAGGTCGATGGAGCCGTCGTGCTCGCGGGAGAGGGCCAACGCGGCGGCACCATGGGCAGCCTCGAGCACCTGGAACCCGCGGGCGGTCAGGGCCTCGGCCACCATGACGCGCAGCTGGTCTTCGTCCTCGGCCAGCAAGATGGTGGGCGCTACGGGTGGGCCGACCACCTGCGCGCCGGTGGAGGCATCGGACGAGCCGGCCGGTGTCTCGCGGATCTCGGGCTGAGGCCGCCCCAGATCCATCACTCCACGCCCGAGCTGCTGGAGCCGATCGAGGGCGTCGAAGAGCACGGGGAGCCTGCGCTGAGCCTGGACGTCGTCCGCCAGGTCTTCCTCGAGCATCTCGATGTGGCCGCGCAACACCATCAGCTGGTTGTTGAGGTTGTGGGCCACCGAGCCCGCCAGCCGGTCGACAGCCAAGCGCTGGCGGCGCTCGGCCAGCGCCTGCTCGCTCTGCCGCAGATCTTCCTCGGTGCGGCGCAGCTCGGTGATGTCGTGCAGGGTGACCAACCTGGCGGGCAGGCCCTTCCAATGGGTGGAGGCGGTGCGCGGCTCGGCACAGCCGCGGGTGCCGTCCGCGCGGGTGATGTCCACGTCGGTGCATGTGGGGCTGCGGGCGGCGAGAGCGTAGGGCTTGCCCAGCAGTCTGTGGCCAGCGTGCCCCAGCATCACCCCGGCCTGGGGGTTCGCGAAGCGCACACGCTGCTGCTCGTCGAGCACCAGGATGGCGTCGGGGTGCGCCTCGACGATGGCGCGAAACTCTGCCTGGCTGCGCGCGAGGGCCGTCTGGGCCGACTCGCGCTCGAGGTTGGCGGCCATGAGGTCGGTGATCTCGGAGGTTGCCAGCAGCAGCAGGCGCTGTTCGCCCAGCTGGATGGTGCCAAAGTCGATCTCGAGCTGGGCCTGCTTGCCAAAGGTGCTGGTGAAGCTGAGCTGCCGACGCACGGCTTGGTCGGTGGCGAGGGCCTGCTCGGCGGCCTCGAGCAGGCCTGTGCGCTGCCACGAAGCGATGCTGCGGAAGTCCTGCTCGAGCACCTGCTGGAGCTCTGCGCCGACGAGCCGCGCAGCGGCGTGGTTGGCCCAGATGCAGGGGCCTTCGAGCCGGTAGACGATGAACCCGAAGGGCGAAGCCCCCAGCACCGCCTCGAGCAATGGTGAGAGATCGATGTTCGAAGCCGGTTTCAAGAAATCCCCCTGGGTGACTGGGCGCACTCCCAAGGCGTGAGTGTGTCTACAAAAGCCGACGTCAGGCTATCACCACCACTCGTATATGTCACATGGGCTGGAGTCGGGCTTCCGCCTCGGTTCTCGCCGTTTTCGAATATAGAGCAAAGCCAAGAACGGCTCAAAAGGCACGATGGACACGCGCTCCGGCGGCTCCTCGCGCAGAGCGTGACCCCCGGGCAGCCATAGGCAGCGTTGCTCCAAGCTCCATGAAAGATCGTGTGGGGGTAGGGGTTCCCGCGAGGGCCTGGGCCAGCTAAGCTGTCTCCATGCCCCGGCGAGAAGAACACCAGCTGCCCACCGGAAGCGCTTCCCAAGACGCCCAGATCCTGCGCGACGGGCTGCTGTGGCTCATCCAGCGCCGTGCACAGGGCGTCAAGCAGTGGCGGCTCGACCGCCTCGTCGAGAGGCTCACGCGCCTGCCGGCCCCCACAGGCCTGCTGCGGGAGCTCGAGCAGACCTTTCCCGCCCAGGCAGCGCCGAGCTCGGGGGTCGACCTGGCCAGCCGGCGACCCGCCGAAGGCCACAAGCTGGCGGCCAGCGAGTTCGCCACCAAGACCGTCGAGCTGCTGCAGGCCATCTCCGGCTCCATGGCCGACGCCGCGTTGTTCGACAGCGAGCTGCAGAACAGCATCCGCGCCTTCGCCGAGTCCATCCCCAAGCGCATGATCGTCGCCGATCTGCGCCGCCTGCTGGCCGACACCCGCGCCATCGACGCCGCCGGGCGCCGCGCCCGCCGCCGCGAGTTCATCCGCCGCCAGGAGGTCACCAAGATCGTCAGCACCCTGGCCCGGGCCATCGACGAGAGCGGCGTCCGCAGCGACAAGCTGACCGCCGGTCTCGAAGACATCCTGCAGCAGCTGTGGGATCAACCCGACGTCGACGGCCTGCGCACCCTTCGTATGCAGGTCAGCTCCAGGGTCACCGCCCTGGCCGAAGAGTCCCGCAGCCTGCGGACCGACCTCGAGGGGGCCAAGTCGCGCACCACGGCCCTCGAAGATCTCGTCGCCGAGCAGGCCGAGCGCATCGTGGACCTCCAGGCCGAGGCCTCCCAGGATCCGCTCACGGGGGTCGCCAACCGGCGCACCTTCGACCACTGGCTGCCCAAGCTCATCCAGATCTGCCAGTCCACCGACACCCCCTTCGCCCTGGTGATCCTCGATCTCGATCACTTCAAGGCCGTCAACGACACCCACGGCCACCCCTTTGGCGACGAGGTGCTCCAGGCGGCGGCCCGCGCCATGGCCCAGGCTGTTCGCCAGGAAGACATCGTGGCCCGCGTGGGCGGCGAGGAGTTCGCGGTACTCATCAAGGGCGCCGTGCCCAACGTGGCCCGCGTGGTGGCCGACCGGATCCGCTCGTCCATTGGAAAGATCGAGCTGCAGCCCACCCCCGAGGCGCCAGCAGTGATCGTCACGGCCTCCGCCGGGATGGCCAACCTGCGCCCCGACGACGACATGGACGCCCTCTACGCCCGGGCCGACCAAGCCCTGTACAGGGCCAAGGGAGCTGGGCGGGATCGCCTGGTGGATGACTGGCTCGACGACGTCACGAGCGACCAATAGCCGATCCGTCCCCCTGCTCGAAGCAAAGGTGCGCCGGGCCAGTGAGACCACCTTCCACGGGGGTCTGTGGGTGCAGGTGAAGTCCCGGTAGTCCCGACCCTCCTGCCCGGGCGCAGGCTCCAGGTCCTGTGCTAAGGTCGCGGTCCGTCCCTGCTCGTCAGGAACCACTCAAGGAGGCCCCCGTGATCTCGAGCGCAGTTGGACAGTTGGAGCGGATCAGCAAGAGCTACCGCGGCTGGCGTTTCCGGGTGTTCTTCGCCGCCTGGAGCATGTACGCCACCTTCTACCTGTGCCGGGCCAACATCTCGGTGGCGGTGCCCGAGCTGCAGAAGCTCCTGGGCGGTGGAACGGCGACCGAGAAGTCCATCCTGCTGGTGGGCGCCATCCTCACCGGCACCAAGCTGGCCTACGGCTTCGGCCAGCTGATCAACGGCCTGCTGGGCGACCGCTTCGGCCCCCGCAAGGTGGCCACCATCGGCATGATCATCTCGGCCTGTATGAACCTGGCCTTCGGCCTGGTGGGCTCCTTCCCGGCGTTCATGGGCATCTGGATCGTCAACGGCCTGGCCCAGGCCACCGGTGCTCCCTCGCGCATCAAGATGTTGGCCAACTGGTTCTCGCCCACCCAGCGCGGCAAGATGATGGGCTTTTTGGGCACCGACTATGTGGTGGGCAACGCGGCGTCCTGGATCATGTCCGGCTGGCTGCTGACCCACTACGGCTGGCGCTCCGTGTTCTTCGTGCCCGCGGGCATCCTGGCCGGCTCCGCCATCCACTTCTGGCTCCGGGCGCGCAACGCTCCCGAGGACGTGGGCCTGCCCACCATCGAGACCTACGAGAAGCTCCTGTCGGGCGAAGCCGACGCCGAGGCCGCGCTCGGCCCCGCGGACGAGGGCGGCGACGTGCATGCGGGCTGGGACTTCGTGGTCCGCCAGGCCCTGCTCAACCCCAAGGTCTGGATCGTGGGCTTCGCCTACTTCGGCGTCGACCTGTTCCGCTACGGCTTCCTGGACTGGTCCTTCACCTACCTCATCGATCAGGGTGCCCCCGTCGGCAAGGCCGTGCTCAAGATCGCCATGCTCCCCGCTGTCGGAGCGCTGGGCATCATCGCCTCCGGCTGGCTCACCGACAAGCTGGGCGGCCGCCGGGCGCCGGTCATCTCTGTGATGCTCTTCGTCGCGGCCGCGCTGGCCTGGGTCTTCCGGATCACCTCCCAGGCTGGGGACGAAGGCAGCCTGATGATCTCCCTGGTGGTGCTGGGCGGCATCGGCTTCTTCCTGTACGGGCCCCACCTGCTCATGGGTGCCACCATCGCCATGGACCTGGGCTCCCGCAAGGCGTCGGCCACGGCATCGGGGGTCATCGACTGGCTGGGCTACATGGGCGCCGCCGTAGCCGGCGTCGGCACCGCCTGGGCCCGCAACACCTGGGGCTGGGACGGCGCCTTCGCCCTGTGGATCGGATCGGCCGTGCTGGCCGGCGCCCTGATGCTCCTGCTGTGGAACTACAAGACCGACGAGAGCGCCCAGTTCCACTAGAACTGGCCTCGGCCCGGACCCTCCGATACGCCGCGTGCCGGAGGTCCCCATGCCAAGCCATCCCCTCGACCGTGCCCTGATCGTGTCCGCCGCTGCCCTGGCGAGCGAGAGCCCGCAGGACATCGTGCAGTCCAACATCGACTTCCTCAACGCGCTGTTCGGCGAGCACTTGTGGGCAGAAGAGGTCCCCGCCGACGGGCTCCGCAGCTACTACGTCGACTACTGGCTGGCGCAGCTGAACAACGGGGGCTGCTCGCAGTTCATCTACAACACCCAGTGGAACCAGCAGGTAGTGACCCTGGTGCGCGAGGGGCTGACGGCCATGGGCGCCCAGGGGCACCTGGCGATCCTCGAGCGCTGCGCCCAGCAGGTGGAGCGGCTGAGCCAGGAGCAGCTCACGGCCTACTTCGCCTCCGACTATTTCGGGGAAAACTCCACCCGCGACAAGCTGAACGCACCCAACGACGCCTTCTTCGCCCTCGAGAAGACCACGCCCCTGCTGGCCCTGAATGCCGCCTGGCTTCGAACCCACCCCGCGCTGGTGGCGCTGAGCGAAGACGAGATGACCGCCGAGGCCCAGCGCCGGGGCCAGGCCCTGCCCGACCGCGCCATCCGCGAGGCCGCCGCCCTGGCCAGCGAGCCCCGCCACCTCAAGATCATCCGCTTGCTCTGTGAGCATGCTGGCCAGCAGCTCGAGCAGCTGACCGCCGCCGACCCATCACGGATCCACGAGGGCAAGCCCACGGTGGCCTACCACTTCGTCACCGACCAGGGACACCACCACATGATCGACCTGGAGGATCGAGCGCTGATGTTCCGCGGCGACTCCACCACGGATCTGGTGTGCCAGCTGGGCGGGCCGGAGTCCTAAGCAAGGTTCAGCGAGGCTCGCAGGCCTCCCCGTAGACCCAGCTCGCGATGAGCTCGAGCTGCTCCGCGTCCACCGCGTCGAAGGCGTCGGGCTGGGTGCTGTCCACGTCCAGCACGGCCACCACCGCGCCGCTGCCGTCGCGCACGGGCGCCACGAGCTCCGAGCGGGAGCGGCTGTCGCAGGCGATGTGGCCGGGGAAGGCAGACACGTCGGGGACCAGCACGGTCCGGCCCTGCGCTACCGCCGCCTGGCAGACGCCCACACCAGCGGGGAGCACCTGGCAGGCCAGCAGGCCCTGGTAGGGCCCCACGACCAGATCACCGTTTTCTACCATACGATAGAATCCAGTCCAGGAGAAGCGCGGCTGCTTGTGGTGCAGCAGCGCCACGATGGTGGCCATGCGGGCGATGGGATCGGGGGACTTGGCGAGCTGCTCAACCAGCTGGGCGCGCAAGCTGCCGTAGCGACGGGCCTTGGCCAGGCTCACGCTCACTCACTCCCAGGGCTGGGAGCGCGCAGGCTGTGGGCCCGCTCGGACTCCTCGGGCGCCCAGGCTTCGATCCATGCGGCCACGGCGAAGTCCAGGGCTCTGCCGTCACGCAGCCGCAGCTCCTGGCCCCCGGCGTCTCTGGCGGCCTGGACTCGCGCGGGGGAGAAGGCAAGAATCCCGGCCTCACGGGCAGCGGCCAGCGCAGCCTCCCCCTGCTCCACGTCGATGCGCTCGGGCAGCGCGGGGTTGCCGAAGTGCAGCGGCAGGGCCGCCAGGTCGGGCTCGCCCGGCACCAGCAGCAGCAGTCGACCCGACGTCCAGTCCGTGGCCAGCCGCTCGGCGGGCACGCCACCGACGTAGATCACCGGCTCGGCCACCTGGCGCGGCAGACACAGAGCCGGCTCGGCATCGACAGCCAAGAGCAGCCCCGCACGGATGGGCTCGTGGCCCTTCATCCAGGCGTAGGGCCGCGCCTCTTCGAGCTGGAAGGAGCGCACAGCGACGAGATCATCGACAGGCAGAGGCAGGACCGCCTGGTCGACCACCGGCGGCGGGGACCCAGCCAGGACCGGCGGCGCGGCGAGCATCAGCCCGAAGAGCAAGGAACGAGCGAGCCTCATGGCAGCACCTCCAGATCGTCCACCCCGATCTGGCCGGTGGCCGAACCGAACGGGCCCCCCAGGTCGAAGCGGACCGCGACGATGTCGCTGAAGTCCAGGCTGGCGCCCTCGGCGTCGAAGGCATGCAGCGGGATGCGGACGGTCTCGAACTCGTTGGCCCAGCCGGCCCCCTGGCCCGAGCCGCTGCGCTGGTAGGGCTGATTGAGCCCACCCCAGGAGCCGAAGGCCACGGCGCTCTCGGCGCCCGCCCCATCCACCAGCGTGACGGTGAAGTCCAGGGGCACGCCCAGGGCGACGGTGTTGGGGTGACGGGTGACCTGGCAGGCGCGGAAGCTCAGGGTGCTCCAGCTGCGCCAGTCCCCCTGGCCCGCGGGAACCTCCCAGTCGATGGAGGCCTCGGCGCCCGAGGCCCACCCCAGCACCAGGCCACGATCCAGGTCCAGGCGGTCGTCTGCCCAGGTCATGCCGTTCATCTCGTCACTGGCGGACCAGGAGAACCGGCTGTCGCCGTCCTGCAGCCCATCCTCGGCCACGTCATCCGCGTCGATGGCGACGACGCCGCCCGAGGAGGAGGCGTCGGGGGTCAGGCCCAGCTGGAAGTCGTCCAGCACCAGCTTGTCACTGGCGGCCGCGGCCCGGTACACACTGGCCACCACGGTGGTGGGCGCCAACGCCGAGGGGCGCAGATCGTCGTACAGGCGCTGGAAATACTCGGCAGCGGCTGGGATGTCGTCCAGGTACCAGCCGAGCAGGGCCAGGTAGTAGGCCTTGGCCAGCTGCTGGGCCTCGGGCCGCCCGATCTGCACAGGGCCGGTGGCGTCGTCGAAGCCGCAGCAGTTGAAGTCGTTGTGCCCAGCGCCCTGGACATAGGTGATCTGCAGCGGCCCCCTGGCCGCCGCGGCGATGCGGAAGAACTCGCACTGGGTGCAGTCAGGGGAGCCGCTGACGTCGCCGTCGGCCGCCCCTGCCATCAGGTGGTAGGGCACATCGTGGGGGTCGCTGTCGGCCACGGAGTTGAACACCGTGGGCGCGATGCTCGAGATGAGCACGATGTCCTCGGCGCCGTAGTTGTTGGGTCGGTAGCCCCCGTCCACGATGCGGTCGTAGGCCCGCACCACCCCCTCGCCACCGCGGGAGTGGCCGATCCAGACGACGGCGGCGCCGTCGATGTGACCCTCGAGCGCGCCGCCGGCGATGCTGGAGAGGTTGCCCAGCAGGTAGTCGGTGTTGGTGAGGGTGGTGGTGCTGGCGGTCTCGATGCCCGGGCCCGTGTTGTTCTGGTGGGCCATGACCACGTAGCCCCAGGAGGCCAGGTGCTCGCCCAGGTAGTCGTACCAGGTGTAGTTGTGGCCGTTTCCGTGGCTGATCACCACCAGGGGCAGCAGCCCCAGGGCGGCAATGTCCTCGGGGTAGTAGGTGCGCTGCCCCATCCAGTTGCCACCCGAGTACTGCACCTGCTCCACGGCGTAGGGGCCGGGGGCGGTGAGATCGCCGAACACGGAGAAGCCCGCGTCCTGGACGGACAGGCCGTCGATGAGGTCGCCGGGCCCCAGCGCGCCGTCGCCGTCGAAGTCGAGCACCAGGTCATAGCCCTGGAGCAGATCGACGCCCGGGTCCGCCGGGAGAGCCCACGCGACCACCTGGCTGTCGGCCAGGGTAGAGGCCGCCACGGTGAGGCTCTCGGCGCCTCCGGTGACGTCCACCAGGGTGGGATCGGCCGCCCAGGCCTCGGGGCTCTTGTGTTCCACCACCCAGACCTCGGCCTCGAGGCCGATGCGATCGGGCAGCCGCCCGGGGTCCACGGCCGCCAACACAGGGTGGGTGATCTCGAAGGCCTGATGGAACGAGAACCAGGGATAGGCCTCGAGGGCGCCCCCAGCCAGCCCGGGGAGGGCCGCCACCCGCAGGCGCAGGCTGTCGCCGACAGCCTCGCAGCCATCCTGCCCGTGGCTCACCACGAGCTGGGCCTCGGCGCCCGCCAGCTCGCCCACCACGAAGACCGTGGCAGGCAGCGCGGAGGCGTCCAGCGCCAGCTCGCCGTGCACCTGCTGACCGTCGGGGTCGAACAGCGCCACGCCCAAGCCGTCCACGCTCAAGCTCACGCCGCCGGCCGCGGCGCTGACGTCGATGGCCCTGGAGACCAGACGCAGCTGCTCGAAGGGCGCGGTGGGACCCAGCGGGTTGGCCACCAGCACCACCCCCACGCTGTCCTCGTCCGCCTCGAGCACGAAGGCGTCGGCCAGATCGACGGTGCAGGCCACGCAGCCCCGCCCGTCCTCGCAGACCGCCTCCACACACTCATCTTCGCTGGCCACGTCCCCCGCCTCGTCGCAGGTGACGGCCCGACCCTCCACGCAGAGCAGCTCGCCTGCGTGATCGTCGCAGGCGTCCGGCGGGGCGCTGGTGTCGTCGGTGACCGGCCCCGTGTCGTCAGGGCTGACCTTGGCGGGCTCACAGCCGTCACAGGCGACCAGCAGAACGAAGGGGAGCAAGGAGAGCAGGCGCACAGGCTTCATGGAGGGCCTCCGTGGGAGACTTACCTCACGACCGAGGCGAGCGCCGCCAGGATCACTCCGGGTCGTCGGCGGCCTCGAGGCCCTGGGCCAGGCCATCCACGACCTGGCCCAGGTCGCCACGGGTGACGGTGAACGGCTCGCGGGAGCGCTGGCCGTCCTGGCCCACCTTCCAGCGCTCGAGCTGGGCCTGGCGGCCATCGTCGCCCACGCTGATCTCGTAGAACCGACCCTGGACCATCTCCTCGGGCGGGGTGCGCAGCACGGCTCCACCCAGGTCGGGCTCCACCTCGACCGGCTGCACCCGCTCGCCCAGCCCGCGCAGGCCACCCGCGATGGCCCGTGCCTGGGACGGGACTGAGCCCGGCTGCTCCCGGCGGACCCGAAGCCGGTCCACGGTGGCGCCGATGCGCTCGCAGTCCAACAGATCGGCCTCGAGGGTCACGCCGCCATCCTGGATCTGGACCCGCCCGGGCGGACCGGGATCGGGCTCCCCGGCGTCACGGGCGGCGCGGGCGCGCTCCAGGTGCGCGTCCAGCTCTCTGTCCAGGGCCTCGGAGAGGGGCATGGGGACCTCGTGGTGCGGCTAAGCGTCCCTCTTGACGTAGACCGTCTGGGTGGGGAACGCCATGTCGAAGCCCTCGTCGGCGAAGCGCTTCAGCACCTTCAGGTTCACCTCGTCCACCCGGGCGAAGTAGTCGCTGGGATCGCTCACCCAGAAGATGACCGTGAGCAGCAGGGCCGAGTCCCCGAACTCGTCGAAGCGCACGGCGGGCTCAGGCTCGAGCCCCTCTGTCTCGGCCAGGATCTCACCCAGCAGCTCCTTGGCCCGCACGATCTGTGCGTGGCTGTGGTCGTAGGTCAGCCCGATGGACATCACCCGCTTGCGCTTGCGACGGGCGGAGATGTTCTCGAGGGGGCTGTCGGCCACCTTGGCGTTGGGCATGATGAAGACGGTGTCGTCGTAGGTGCGGATGCGGGTGGTGCGGACGCCGATCTCCTCGACCGTGCCCGTGGAGCCGGCCACCATGATGGTGTCGCCGATCTGGAAGGGCTTGTCCGCGAAGATGCTGGCACCGCCGAAGATATTGGCCACCGTGTCCTTGGCGGCCATGGCGAAGGCCAGGCCGCCGATGCCCAGGCCGGCGATGAGCGAGTTGACGTCGATCCCCGCGTTCGAGAACGCGATCATCAGGCCTACGGACCAGATGGCCAGCCGGCCGCCCTTGACCCCGATGGGCAGCAGCTGATCGTCCAGCATGGTCTCGGTCTTGGCGACGATGGGGCGTAGGTAGTGCTCGAGCAGCTCTCCATAGAGGCGCGCCATCACGTAGGTGATCAGCAGCGTGATCACGAAGCCGTACAGGCCCAGCACCAAGGGCGTGGTGGCCAGGAAGCCCTCCTTGTGCCGGATCAGGAACAGCCCGAAGTACAGCGACGAGGCCATCAGCGCGAGGATGGTGGGGCGCTCCACCGCGTCCAGTACGATGTCGTCGACCCTGGTCTCGGTCTTCTTGGTGAAGGTGTGCACGACGCGGCGCGCAAAGTAGAACACCACACGGGAGGCCATCAGGGAGAGGACCGTGATGCCGAGGTAGGCGATCCAGCGCCATGCCTCGTTTTCGAAGACCATCGTATTCCAGAACTCCATGACGACCTCACAGAAACAGCAGGGACGCAGCGCCTAACCCTGATGTCCGACGCGTGGAGGCGTTCAGAGCTCGAGCAGTGGCAGCGAGACCTGGAAGCGGCAGCCCTGGCCAGGGCTGGAATGCAGCGCCACACGGCCCCTGTGCTGCTGGACGATGCTCGCCACCGTGGACAGCCCCAACCCCGTGCCCTGCTCTACGGACTTGGTGGTGAAGAAGGGCGAGAAGACCTCCTCCTGGATGGCGGGATCGATGCCGGTGCCCGTGTCGATGACCTCGATGACCGCGAGGTCGCCGCCACCGTCCTGAGCGTCCCCCCCCGCAGTGGCCCGCTGGACACGACAGACCAGCGTTAGCCGGCCCCCCTCGGGCATGGCGTCGCGAGCGTTGATGCAGAAGTTCATCAGCACCTGCTCGAGCTGACCCCCGTCGGCGTGAACCCAGACCGGCCGCTCGGCAAGCTGCAGATCGAGGGTCACCCACCTGCCGAGCAGGCGCCCGATCAAGGCCACGAAGCCCTCGAGCAGCTGGTTGAGCTCGACAGGGCGGTGCTCATGGGGCTGCTTGCGGGCGATGGTGAGCAGCTGCCGGGTCAGCGCCGCGCCGCGCTCCACCGCCTGGACCGCGGGCCCGACCCAGTCTTCGGAGGCCCCCCCGTGGTGCCCAGCCTCGGCCATGTCCAGGAAAGAACGGATCACCATCAGCATGTTGTTGATGTCGTGGACCACCCCGCCCGCCAGCTGCCCCATGGCCTCCAGCCGCTGGGCCCCGAGCACCCTGGCCTCGAGCTCCGCGCGCTCGGTGACGTCCCAGATGAACCCCTCCAGGGACAGCAGCTGGCCCTGGGGATCGCGCACCGCTCGGCCGCGCTCCCACACCTGGCGCGCCTGCCCGGCGGCGGTGGTGATGCGGTACTCGAGGGTGAAGGGCCGGTCGGCGTCGACGGCCACCTGGACCTCGGCCCAGACGCGCTCCTGGTCGTCGGGGTGGATGATGTCGCCGTAGGCGAGCTTGGCGTTGTCGACGAAGGCCTCGGGCGGGTAGCCCGTGACCTCCAGGCAGCCCTGGCTCATGAACTGCATGGGCCAGTCGGGCTTGTTGGAGCAGCGGTAGGCCACGCCGGGCAGGTTGGCCATCAGGGTGGACAGAGCCCGCTCGGACTCTGCGAGGGCCGCCAGGGGGTCGTGCTGGAGGGGATCGACCATGGTGTCTAGTCCAAGACCAGGGCGAGGTCGATGGTGTACGAGAGCTCGAAGCTGGTGGTGCCGATGTAGCCACCGTCGCGCCGAACGAGCGGATCGGCGGTGTCGTCCTGGACGGCAGCAGGCTGGCAGGCGAGCAGAGAGAGCAGGCCCAGGGCAGAGAGGCGGTGCATCACGAAGCTCCGTTCGGGCGGATGCTCGACGGCTAACACCAGGAGCAGGGCGCGCCCTGTCCGACCGTCCCGTCGGTGTGAAGGTCTACGGACCCTCTCCTCCACCGAGGTGAACCATGAGCCGCCAAAAAAAGCTGGCCCTGGCCGCCGGTGCCGTTGCCGCAGGAGGCGTTGGCTTCGCCTGGGCCTCCCTGGGTCTGCCTGCCCTGGGCGCCACTCCGGCCGGCGAGCGCCTGGCGCGCATCCGCGCCTCGAGCAACTTCCAGGGGGGCAAGGCCAAGAACCTGGTGGACCGCCCCATGGCGGCCGAGGGCGCCTCCATGCTGGGCACCGGGGCGCGCTGGATCACAGAGCACCACAAGGCCCGGCCCGATGTGGAGATCCCGGTGGTCAAGCCCAGCCCGGCCAGCCTGGAGCCCCAGGGGGAGCGCCTGCGGGCCACCTGGCTGGGCCACAGCTCGGTGCTGCTCGAGATCGATGGCCACCTGCTGCTCACCGACCCGGCCCTCGGGCCGCGGGCCGCCCCCGTGTCGTGGGCAGGTCCCCAGCGCTTCTTCGCCAGCCCCATCGACATCGCCTCGCTCCCCGAGCTCGACGCCGTGATCATCTCCCACGACCACTACGACCACCTGGACCACCGCACCATCCAGGCCCTGGCTGGCACCGGCGTGCGGTTCCTGGTCCCCCTGGGCGTGGGGGCCCACCTCGAGGCCTGGGGCGTGGAACCCGGCTACATCACCGAGCTGGACTGGTGGGAGAGCGCCGAGCTGGGCGATCTGCGGCTGGTCTGCACCCCCGCCCACCACTTCTCCGGCAGGGGCTTGCTGGACCGCGAGCGCACCCTGTGGTCGTCCTGGGCGGTGCTGGGGCCTGTCCACCGCGCCTGGTTCGGCGGCGACACCGGCCCCCTCGAGGCCGCCGACCTGATCGCCGACCGCTACGGCCCCTTCGACCTCACCATGATCGAGATCGGTGCCTACGACGTCGCCTGGGCCAGCATCCACGCGGGCCCCGACGCCGCGGTCGAGCTCCACCGCCAGGTGGGTGGACGCGCCATGCTCCCCATCCACCACGGCACCTACGATCTGGCACTGCACGACTGGGACCAGCCCATCGTCCGGGTGCAGCAGCTGGCCGAAGAACAAGGCGTGCAGCTGCTGGTCCCCCTCCCGGGCGAGACCGTGGACGCCCAGGGCGGCTACGTGGCCGAGTTCTGGCGGGGACGACGTGTGGTGAGCGGCGACTAAGGCGCCTTGTCGACCAGGAAGCCCTCGATGACCAGGTGGTCCATGTCCGAGCGCGCGAAGGTGGCCCAGGCGTCGTCGGGAGAGCAGACGATGGGCTCCTGCACGTTGAAGGACGTGTTGATCACCATGGGCACGCCTGTGAGATCGTAGAAGGCCTCGAGCAGCGCCCGGTAGCGAGGGGGCTCGCCGGAGCGATCCACCGTCTGGATGCGGCACGTGTCGTCCACGTGAATGGCGGAGGGAATCCGCGCCCGCTTGTCGTCTCGGATTCGACCCACCAGCAACATGAACGGGCTGGGGTGATCCAACTCGAACCACTCCGGCGCCTGCTCCGCCAGCACGCTGACGCCGTAGGGCCGGAAGGGCTCCCTGTGCTTGACCCGGTCGTTGAGGATCCGCTTCATGTCCGGGTTGCGCGGATCCGCCAGCATGCTGCGCGCGCCCAGCGCCCGGGGCCCGTACTCCATGCCCCCCTGGAACCAAGCCACGATGCGGCCGTCGGCGATGTGGCCCGCAGCCCGGCGGCACAGCTCGCCCTCTTCCAGCTCTCGAAAGCTGGCGCCCTCGCGCAGCAGCACGCGCCTCACCCGCTCGCGGTCGTAGCGCGGCCCGAGGTAGGCGTGCGCCAGGGGCTCGCAGCGCTCTCCTCCCAGCAAGGCATGGTGGGCCCACAGGGCCGCCCCCAGGGCGGCTCCGGCGTCCCCGGCCGCCGGCAGGATGTAGAGCTCCTCGAAGGGGGTCTCGGCCAGGATGCGGCTGTTGGCCACCACGTTCAGGAAGACGCCGCCCGCCGCACACAGCCGGGTCAGCCCCGTGCGCTGGTGGACGTGACGGGCCATGGCCAGCAGGATGCGCTCGCACAGGGCCTGCAGGCTGGCGGCCACGTCGAAGTGGCGCTGCTCGAGGGGCTCGCCCTCACGCCGAGCGGGGCCCATCAACGCCTCGAAGCGCCGACTGAACATGCGGGTGCCCGCGTTGAGCGTGAAGTAGCCCGGGTCGAGCCGAAAGCTGCCGTCCGGGCGAAGCTCGAGGCAGCGCTCGAGGCGGTCCACGAAGCGCGGCTCTCCAAAGGCCGCCAGCGCCATCACCTTGCCCTCGCCCGTGAAGACCTGGAAGCCCAGGTAGGTGCAGAGGATGGAGTAGAGCAAGCCCAGAGAGTTGGGGTAGCGCAGCTCGCGCTCGATGGTGATGTCCCCGCCCAGGGCTTGCCCCCAGCTGGCGCTGGCCCACTCACCGATGCCGTCCACGGTGAGCAGGGCGGCCTGGTCGAAGCCCGAGGCGTAGTAGCTGGCCGCAGCGTGGGAGAGGTGGTGCTTGACGAAGTAGACCGGCCCGTCGAAGCCCAGCCGGTCCCTCAGGGTGACCGGCAGGGAGAGGCGGTCCTCGAGCCAGCTCGGCATCATGGCCGCAAAGTTGGGGAAAGAGCGAGGCCAGGACACCAGGTGGCCCACCATCACCCGCCCGAGCTTGAGGTAGGGCTTCTCGTAGAAGGCCACGCAGTCCACATCCAGCACTGAGACCCCGGCGCGCTGGAGGCAGTCGTTGATGGCGCGCTCGGGGAAGGCCGCGGAGTACTTCTCGCGATCGAAGCGCTCCTCCTGCGCGGCCGCCACGATGCGCCCATCCCGCACGACCGCCGCGGCGGAGTCGTGGTAGTAACAGGAGATCCCGAGGATGGTAGAGGGCTGCGCCATGGGGCTCGTGGACGCTCAGATGCCAGCGTAGATGAAAGTGACCACCGTGATGGGGGTGACCTGGAAGACGATCACCGCCACCAGACACAGGACCAGCAGCACGAAGCTCAGCACCCAGAGGCGCTCCTTGCGCATCAGGTGGATCATCTCCCGGACGATGTAGACGAACTTGCGCAAGGGAGCCTCAGGACTGGTGGGTCGCCTCTTCGGGATCGGCATCGTACCCCAGGGCAGGCTCCCAATAGGAGTCCTGTCCAGCGGCGGACCACCGCAGCAAGCGCCGCTGGAAGAGCGTGGCCACCAGCTTGGTGAGGCCCAGGGCGAGGAAGTAGACGAGGAAGAGCGAGACCGCCATCACCACCCGCTGGACCCCTCGGATCAGCGCTCGGGAAGCGCGTCCCAAGGCGCGGAACACCCCCGCCAGCGCGCTCACGCGACCCCCAGATCGGCCCAGGTACAACCCAGCCTGGTCAGCGACGCGGAGACGGCGCCGCGGGTCTCCGGGTCGTCCAGGTCCAGCCGTAGCAGCGCGAGGGCCTCCTGCCGGGACAGCTCCCCCAGGCGCACCCGGGCGGCCTCCTCGATGTGGTGATGGGAGAAGCCGTAGTGGCGGATGCTCAGCCATGCCGCCAGCTGGTTCAGGCTGCAGTTGACCGAGCCCGGAGGCCAACTCCCTGGCACGGGTTGCCAGCCCAGCTCCCGCTGGATCAACTCGGTGTACTCCTCCTTGTGCAGATCCTGGAACCACAGGGGTGAGAGCACCTCGACGCGGCGATGGCGACGGCGAAGCTCGCCCATGGACCTCGGAAACTTGCGGTAACGCTCGTGCACCGAGCGCACCTTCTCCATGAACTCCCGCGTGGCCTGGCCCAGGCTGGGGAAGTCCTCCTCGCTCCGCCGATCCGGACCCGCGGGCACGCCCGGCTGCAGCTGGCCCCGCGTGTAGCCGGTCATGATCAGCCTCACGCCTGCTTCCTTGGCCACCCGGTAGGCCTCACCCCAGGACCACAGGGAGCAGACCGGGCAGATGGGCACCGAGGCCCGCGACCGAACGATCTCGGCGAAGAAGGGGAGCATGTGCTCGGAGCGGAACAGCTGCCAGTCCACACCCAGCTCTCGCACCGCGCGGGCCACATTTTCGATCCCAGCAGGGAGCGCGAAGCCGTTGTCGAAGGTGAAGACCAGCGGCGTCAACCGGTAGCGGCGGACGGCGAGGTGGAGCGCCGCCACGCTGTCGCGCCCTCCGCTGCACATCACCATGCAGTCGTAGCGGCCGCGGCCCCGATGGCGTTCCAGACGGCGGATCAGCTCGCTCTCCAGCAGGGGCGAGACGACCTGGACTCCCGGGTCTCGACAGCCATGCTGACACAGCCCGCGCTCGTCGAGCACAACATCGGGCTGGCGCTCTACCAGCACGCAGCGAGTGCAGCGACGACGAGCCGTGGAGCCGTTGTGAGCGCCCTGCATTGGACCTCTCGAGACCACTCGGGCAGGCAAGCCCGAGATCACCCAGGGTCGCGATGGTAGCACTCCGAGCCGCTGTGGCAAACAAGCGGGCAGCGGACCCGCCAGGTGCGCCGCAGGGTGGGCTTCGGGTAGCATGAGCTGGGAGGAGCCTCGGTTGCCCGAAGACCACACCCAGCGACGCCGTGCCCCACACCAGGGATGGACCCGGAGGGATCTGGTGCGCTCGGTGGCTGCAGGCGCCGCCGCCTGCGCCGCGGCTCCGCTGCTGGGCCCCCTGCGCAGCGTGAGTGGGGGCCTGGGCTGCACGGGGCAGGGGCTGACCATCCACCCGCCCCTCGAGGAGGTGGTGGAGATCATCGACGGGCAGCCGCAGCGCTACATGCGCTTCCCGCCCAGCCAGCGCTTCCGACGCATCGAGATGCCAGACTTCCCGTTCTACACGGGCATCGGCGACCCCGACCCCTACCGGCGCAAGCGGCGCTACAGCTGCACCTCCAACCGCCACGGCTTCCGGGGCCCGCGGGACTGGAGCGCCGCCAAGCCACCGGGACACTACCGCATCGCCTGCATCGGCGACGGCATCACCTTCGGCGAGGGGGTCGATGACGAGCTGGACTTCCCCTTCCTGCTTCACGAGCAGCTGCAGGGGCTGGAAGGCGCCCCGCCCATCGAGGTGCTCAACCTGGGCACCCCCTGCCGGCTCACCGACGAGGCCGTCCCCTTCTTCGAGGTCGTGCGGGCGCGCTTCGACGTGGACTTCTACCTCTTCATCCTCGGTGTGAACGACGCGCTGCCCGTGTTCAACCGCCCCGCCCACACCTACCGGGACTCCCTGCAGGCTCTGCTGCGACGCCTCGAGTCCCTGCGGGTGGCCTGCACCATCGTGCGGGACCCCGCCAACACCTTCTACCCCGAGCCCGACCTGTACACCGAGTACAGCCGGATCTTCACCGAGGAGGTGGGGCAGCGCTTCCCCGTGCTGGACCTGCCGGCGCTGCTGGACGAGCACGAGCGCAGGGACGGCCTGCGCTGGGAGACCGAGCGCGGAGACGTCCAGAAGCTCGTGCGGTACCGGGACGGCGTCCCCGAGGAGCTGGTGCGCACCGTGTACCGCGGACAACCCGGAGAGCGCGCCATCGCCCCCGTGATCTACCGCTACCTGGACGACAACCCCGTCTCCTGCGCCACCTTCATCACCGACTGCCACCTCAACGAGGCGGGGCACCGGGTGGCGGCGGCGGCCCTGCGGGACCACCTGGTGGAGCAGCGACCGTGGGACGAGGCTCGAGGCTGACCGACCGCTCGAGCAGCTCCAGCATGGCCTGGGCGATGAGCTGGTGCCCGCGGGGGTTGGGGTGGTTCTCGTCGATGGAGAAGGCCGGCCGTACGTCGGGATGCTGGTCGAGCCAGGCGTAGATCTCCGGCGCCACGAACCAGGTGTTGTCGGTGTCCTGGAACGGCACCTCGAGCAGCACCTGGGCCTGGCCCTGGTGGTGGCTCACCAGGCGATGGGTCCCGCCCAGGTCCTCGACGACCAGCCCCTCGCGGGCCTCGGCCTCGTGAAACATCGTGTACGTGTCGAGGACGGGGATCCCGCTGCCTTGACCCATGCCGGTGATCATGTCGACCCAGCGACGGATGTCGGGCAGCCCAAAGGAGTTGAAGGTCGGCGTGACGAGCACCAGCCCGAAGCCGTACTGCCGGCTGAGGTTCACGGACTCGTTCAGCGCCTGCCGGGTGATCTCGAGGGAGGCCTGGTACTCCTGGTCGGTCAGCCGAGTGCGCACGTCCCCGTCCATGCCCAGGTGGGGGCCGAGGAACACGCTGTCGGCCCCGGGCGAGTAGATCACCAGATCCGGCTGCAGGGTGAGCCACTCGTCCCGCAGCTTCCACAGGATCTCCATGGGCCGCCGGGCCGGGGCGCAGCCGTTGAGCACCTCGACCGGGCGGGGCAGGCGCTCGGCCAGCAGGGCCTCGAGCAACGCAGGCCAGGGCTCGTCATCCGCCACCCCATTGCCGAAGCACACGCACTCCCCCACAACCAGGATGCGCAGGGTGTCGGGCGGCTTCTGCGCGCTGCGCTCGCGGTCGCGCATGCCCAGGGAGTTGGTGGAGTAGGTGAAGTCCACCTTTCCAGGCACGCTGTCGGGGTCCCGCACCACCTCGGGGATGAAGTGGGGCCGATCCGCCATGCTGGCGTGGCGAGCGACCTGATTGGGGGCCATGAAGTCGTGGTGTTCACCGCCCTGGCGGAGGAAGGCCGCCACCCGCCAGCCGATGAGGCCCAGCACAACAACGATCGCGAACAGCAGGATGCGCTCGAGCACGCGGCGTCGGGACTCGGCTTGCACGCTCACCTCTCGCCGGGCAAGGTAGCCTGTGACCCACACCGCGCCAGTCTCCACGCCCCCGCCACCCCGTCCTGGCCCACGGACCTGGGTGAAGCGAGCCCTGCTCGCGCTGCTGGGCTTGGCCGTGGGGCTGCTGCTCGCCGAGGGGCTGGCACGGACGCTGCGCCCGCCCACTGGTGCGGATCTGGTCTTCCCGGTCACGCCGGCGGGCACTCCCCGCGGCCTGTACCAGGCGCATCCCGTGCTAGGCTCGGCACCCACGCCGGGCTTCGAGGGGGTGGTGCGGCTGCCCGGCAGGCAGATCCCCGTCCACATCAACCAGGCGGGCCTACGCGGCCCCGAGCCCGCGATGGATCGACCCCGCTGGCTGGCCGTGGGCGACTCCTTCACCCTGGCGCTGCAGGTGGCCGAGGAGCAGAGCTTCCCGGCATTGCTGGGCGACGCCATGGGAGTGCAGGTGTTCAACGGCGGCATCGAGGCCAGCGGGACCACCGTGGCGCTCGATCGCTACCGCCTGGTGGACGACAGCGTGGGGGTCGAGGCCGTGCTGCTGCTGTTCTTCACGGGCAACGACCTGCTCGACAACCAGCAGAGCTCCCAGCAAGGCGGCCAGCACCACGGCCACGGCCATGGCCAGCCTGGACCGGACGGTCCCGATGGCCCGCCTCCCACGCCCATGGGCCAACGCCTGGCACAGCGCTCCTATCTGGCGGCCTACGCCACCGTGGCCTCCCGGCGCCTGGCCCTGGCCCGCAGCGACGGCTTCGAGCGCACTCAGCTGCGCGCCCAGCTGCTGCCCTTCAGCGCCCAGGGCATCGCAGAGCTCACGCGGATGCTCCCCCACACCCGCGACGCGCTGCAGGCCCTGCGGGACGAAGCCGCGATCCGGGGCGACCGGCTGCTGGTGGCCGTGGCACCACCCCTGTTCGTGGTGGACCAGCGCCGGGCCGCGCCCACCCTGGCCCTGGCCGGCCTGGACCAGCCCACCCTGGACGAGCCCCAACAGGCCGTACTCCGGCAGCTCAGCGATCTCGGCATCCCGGCCTGCGATCTCACCCCGGCCCTGCGGGACGCCCAGGCAGCGGGGCAGGCCCCCTACCTGCTGCTGGACGGCCACTGGTCAGGCGCCGGCCACCGGGTGGCAGCCCAAGCCATCGAGGACTGCCTGCGACCCTGAGCCGGGGCTCCAGGCTTCACTCCATCCGCTCGTCCGTCTTGGCGTGGTACCGCGGCAGATCGTCGTGGAAGGCGAACCAAGGCGCCGCCTCCTCCATGCTGACGTGGCTGTCCGGCGCGCGATCCAGCGGCCCCTCCAGCACCGCCACGGGCACGTAGACCGTGCCGGCGGCGTCGCTAAAGTCGGCATGCTCGGGCGTGTAGTAGGTGAACATCACCGAGCCGCACACGGAGCAGAAGCAGCGGAAGGCGCCGGGGGACGAGGGGTAGCGCGTGACCCGATCCTCGCCTTGCACCAAGGCGAAGCGCTCCCGCGGCACCCCGGTCCAGGTCACAAAAGCCGCCGCATGGGCCCGCCTGCAGCTCTCACAGTGGCAATGGGAGGCGAACAGCGTGGGCGGCTCGAGGGTGACGCGCACGGCACCGCAGAGACAACGACCCCGGATGGGTGATGGCATGGGCCAGCTCCTGGTTGCAGGACAGCCTAGCCGGCGGCCGAGGCCCGGGGCGACCCCTGGGGCATGAATGGCCGCTGAGGTCCGGGGGGCGGACCGGACCCGCAACTCACCGGCATGAGTAGCCACTGAGGTCCGGGGGGCGGACCGGACCGAGCACTCACCGGCATGAGTAGCCGCTGAGGTCCGGGGGGCGGACCGGACCGAGCACTCACCGGCATGAGTAGCCACTGAGGTCCGGGGGGCGGACCGGACCCGCCACTCACCACCTTGAATGGCCGCTGAGGTTCGGGGGGCGGACCGGACCCGCAACTCACCGGCATGAGTAGCCGCTGAGGTCCTCCAGGCGGACCGGACCGAGCACTCACCGGCATGAGTGGCCGCTGAGGTCCGGGAGGCGGACCGGACCCGCCACTCACCCCCATGAGTTGCCACTGAGGTCCTCCAAGCGGACCGGACCGAGCACTCACCACCTTGAATGGCCACTGAGGTCCCCCAGGCGGACCGGACCGAGCACTCACCACCTTGAATGGCCACTGAGGTCCCCCAGGCGGACCGGACCGAGCACTCACCACCTTGAATGGCCACTGAGGTCCTCCAGGCGGACCGGACCGAGCACTCACCACCTTGAATGGCCACTGAGGTCCCCCAG
>CALDOK010000335.1 GCA_937912125.1 uncultured Pseudomonadota bacterium | reverse complement strand
CGCCGACGCCGACGCCGACGCCGACGCCGACGCCGACGCCGACGCCGACGCCGACATGGACTACGAGGGCATCGAGACCTTCGAGTACGGCTACGGGCCGGGCTACGGCTACCGCGCCTGTTCGCTGGCCTGGGACGCCAAGGGGGGGGAGATCACGCCCTGCTCAGGATGTGACTGGTCCTTCGAGGTCGCCATGACCTACGACGCAGGAGCCTCCACCGACGACGGCACCTGCGTGGACCTCGCCCGCGACGCCACCTACGGGTACGGCTTCAATCCCGACTACTACGGCTACGGGGCGTTCCTGATGTACCGCTACGGGAGCGCCTGGTACGCCTGGGCCTACGCCGAGCGCAGTGGGTCGGACTACACCTACGAGGTAGGGTCCGTCGACTACCCTTACGACGCCGGCGGTGCCTACCCGGGCTACTACCTGACCAATGTCTGGGCGGGTTCGGCCACGGTGCGCTAACCAGCGGCGTCACACCGTCAGCGCCAGCATCACCGTGGCGCCGTAGTAGAGCGGCAGCCCCCACAGGCGGTTGTGCCAGTGGGGGTGCACGAAGCGATTGCGGGCCACGGCGATGTCGGACAGGAAGAAGCAGATCGTGCCCGCACCGATGAGCGCGCTTCGGGCGGGCAGGGCGGCGCCCACGGACAGCGCCACCATGCCGCTGATCACCAAGATGTAGATCGGCACGGCGATCCGCATCGGTCCCTCCAGGTGCCGGCCGAGCCAGCGAAGCACCAGCAGCGCCGGGATGGTCAGGGCGGCGGCGGCGATGGCCGTGGTCGACCAGGACACGCCCAGCAGCACGAAGGCCACGCCGAAGGCCACGTGCCCGAGCAGGAAGCTGACGAGCCCTGCCAGGAAGCTGATGCCGACGGTCTCGGGGATCAGCAGGATGTCCCCGAGCATGCACAGCAGCAGCGCCACCAGCACGGTGACGCCGTAGCTGCTGTCCAGGGCGCCGCCGGCCAGGGCCAGGGCTACGAACGCGGCCGAGGCCAGGGGCTTGGTCAGCCAGCGTCCCAGGGGCCACTCACGGCGATCCGCTGCGATGAGCGCTGCCACAGCGAGGGTGCAGAACAGGATGATGGGCCAGTGGGTCATGCCTTCTCCGGGCCGTCAGGATACGGCCCGGCCTGCTGGAGGTCCACATGTCCCGCCTGCGACCTGTCATGTCTCGCGGTCTTCCCCTGTCCGTTGCCTTCCTGTTCCTGGGCTTGGCCGCCTGCCTCGAGAAGGTTCCGCCGGCCCCGGCGGTGTCCCAGAGCGGCCCGGCGCCCACCGCAGGAGTGGTGACCGTCCAGATGGACCCGGAGGCCCTGGCGAAGGCCATGGCCGAGAAGGGTCCTTCCGGAGCCGAGATCGGTGTCCTCAGGGTGCTCCACGCGGCCAACCAGCGGGCTGCATCTTGCTACACGGCGGCCCTGGCCAAGGATCCCTATCTCTACGGCGAGGTGCTCATCCGCCTGACCCTGGACGCTCAGGGCGGGGTGGTCGAGGCCGCCACGCGCATGGACACGGTGGGCGACCAGGAGCTGGTCTCCTGTGTGGAGCGTCTGGTGCAAGCCCAGCGTTATCCGGCGCCCGGCGGCGAGGGCTTGAGCCTGCGCTACCCCTTCTTGTTCTCCTCCGACCTCACGCCGCCCGAGGTGGTGCGCGCCATGAAGGCGGGCCACGGGCTGCTCGAAGAGGAGCCCTCCGGGCTCGATCTCGATTCGCTGGACGGAGGCCCCACCGGCCATGGCACGGTGGAGACCTGGTAGCGGGGCCCGCGCGATCCCTATTCGAGGAAAGCGTCGAGGTCCTTGCGGCGCTTGATGTGGCGCAGCTTGCGCAAGGCCTTGATCTCGATCTGCCGGATGCGCTCGCGGGTGAGGTGGAAGCGGCTGCCGATCTCCTCGAGGGAGTAGCAGCAGGGCTCACCGATGCCAAAGCGCATGCGGACGACCTTCTCTTCGCGGGGCGTCAGCGTGGCCAGCACGTCCTCGATCTGTTCGCGCAGCACAGCCTCTTCGATGTTGTCGGAGGGGGCACCGGCGTGAGGGTTCTCGATGAACTCGCCGATGGTGCTGTCGCTGTCGTCGCTCACCGGAGCGTCCAGTGACATGGGCTCGCGGGTGAGCCGCATGAGGGCCTCGACCTTGTCGGGCTCCATCTCGAGGCGCTGGGCCACCTCGCGCAGGGAGGGCTCCCGGCCCATCTCCTGGAACATCTGCTTCTGCACCTGGTGGACCTTGTTGACCACCTCGAGCTTGTAGATGGGGATGCGGATGGTGCGGATCTGGCTCTCGATGGCGCGGATGATGCTCTGCCGGATCCACCACGAGGCGTAGGTGGAGAACTTGAAGCCCCGGCGGTAGTCGAACTTCTCGGTGGCCTTGATCAGCCCGAGGTTGCCCTCCTGGATGAGGTCGGCCAGGGGCATGCCGCGGTAGGAGTACTGCTTGGCGATGCTGACCACCAAGCGCAGGTTCGCGTTGATCAACGCCTGCTTGGCCAGCTCAGCGTCGGGACCGCCCGACTCGATGCGCCTGGCCACCTCCACCTCGTCCTCCCGGGACAGCAGCGGGATGGCACCCATGTTCTTCAGGTACTTGTTCAGGAGGAGGTTTCCACCTCCGGCTGCATCTCGGGCTTTCGCACTCGCCTTGGAAGGGTATCCCATTGCGTCTCTCCATCCGGATGGTTCGCCATCAGCATCCGCATGGGGGTGCACGTTTCGTGCCATGTGCTCCTGGCCCACTTCAGAGGAGGCTCCTCCCGAGTGCTGCTCGCCCATATCCTGCTCGGGCGGCGGCAATTCGGTGTCCGAGGGGCGCATGGGGGGTCCGTGGTTGAAGCCGGTTGGTGTTCCGAAGCCGGGACATCTGGATCGGAGTTCGTTCAGTCAAGCCGGCTAGCGGGGTGCGCTGGTTCGGCTAGCCTATCGGTCTGTAGTGTCGTGGTCTTGAAACAAGTCGCTATTTTCCGTCCTCCGGGGGCAGGGCGGCCGCACGGGCGACTGCAATCCAGGGATCAGGCTGGTTGGCCGTGATCTTTCCGACATCACGCACGAAGGCCTCGAGGTCGCCGTCGCGCTGCTCCAGCAGGGTGTCCAGGGCCTCGCGGCTGTGGTTGTAGGTGCGATACTGGGCGACCCGGGCGTTGTTCCAGAGCCCCTCGCGGGCTTCCCTGAGGTAGGGCTCCGGCCGATGGAAGTGGGCGGAAGAGATGCGCTGATCGAGGCTGCTGTACAGGGTTTGTTTGCGCTCGAGCTTGTAATTGTCATCGGTGTCCGGATTGCTGTACGCCTCGTCAAGATCCTGGTACAGCCCCTCGAGGACGCCTCTCCACGCGTCATGGTCCCCGCGGGTGATCCACATGTCGTGGACCTCGGGGCTGCTTGGGCCATGGCGAGTCTCCATCCAGCGGGTGGCGGCCTGCTCGCCCACCACGTTGGCGAAGGTCTCGTTGAAGCTGACGCTTCCCGGGACCCACAGGGTGGCGTGGGTCAGCTCGTGCAGCACCACCTCGGCCAGTCGGTATTCCTCCCAGTCCAGCATGGCCGGGAGCACCGGATCCCGAAACCAGCCCAGGGTGGAGTAGGCCGCGACATCACGGACCCAGACATCGTAGCCGCGCTCACGGTAGCGCCGCTCCCAGCGCTCGC
This sequence comes from uncultured Pseudomonadota bacterium, assembly GCA_937912125.1. Classification (GTDB taxonomy): domain Bacteria; phylum Myxococcota_A; class UBA796; order UBA796; family JAFGLY01; genus CALDOK01. The sequence goes on along the minus strand of CALDOK010000335.1, from coordinate 20,312 downwards.
GGTCTCTGGCCCGGAAGAAACCAAGGTACGGCACGCTGCCCACCACGGGAAACCACCAGCCCACCGGCTCGAGGGAGAGCGGCTCGCATGCGGAGAAGTTGACGATGGTGCGGTCCCAGCGGGCTGAGATGGTCTCGTAGTTGTCGGACGAGGCCAGCCCAAGATCTTCGCCGAAGCGCTTGATCGCGGGGATCAAGGCGAGCTTGCTGGCCTGGTCCGGGCTCAGGTCGCCACGATCGAGCACCCGGTCGATGGGCTCTCGCTTGGCCATCAGTCCCGCCTGGTGCCAGGCCGCGCGGGTCACGTAGGCCACCCGGCAGCCCGCGGACGCCAGGGCAGCGCCCAGGGCGAGCAGGGCCATCGGTGCGGCGGGGGAAGGGTGAGTGGGGGCCATGTGTCTGCGATCCGATCGAATCATAGTCGGGTTAAGCCTGGCTGGGTGCCCTGCGCACTCGGCACGCGCATGCTGTGAACGTGCGCACCAATAGGCTCCAGCCTAGTCCGCAGGCCCCGGGAGGCGCGGTGATCGAATTTCTCATGAACGGCGGCCCAGTCATGGTCCCCATCGGGCTCGCCTCGGTGATCGGCCTGATGGCATTCTTCGAGCGGCTGGTAGCCTTGCGGAGGTCCCGTGTGGTGCCCCGAGGGTTCTGCGTGGAGCTCGAGGAGCTCGTCCGGCAGAGCCGGCACGATGACGCCCGCACCCTCTGCCGCAAGAACGGCAGCGCCGTGGCCAGGATCATGGAGGTCGCGGTGGCCTACCATGGCGAGACCCGGGCTCGGCTCAAGGAGCGGGTGGAAGAAGCCGGGCGCCGTGAGGCTGCAGATCTCGAGCGCTACACAGGAATCCTGGGCACCGTGGCGGCCGTGGCGCCGCTGCTGGGTCTGCTCGGTACCGTCTGGGGCATGATCCTGACCTTCGAGGTGATCCAGGAGGTCGGCGTCGGCGTGGTCTCCAGCCTGGCCGGTGGCATCAGCCAGGCCCTCATCACCACCTTCGCGGGCCTCACCGTGGGTATCCCAGCCCTCATCGCTCACCGCTCCCTGCTGGCCCGTGCGGACGACCTGCTGATGGAGATGGAGAGCTACGCGCTGGATCTCATCGAGCTGCTCGCCGGCCCCAACACCCCGGGCTCGGACGCTGGGAGTGAAGGGCCGTGAACTTCTCCCTCCGGCGGCGCGAGGAGAGCAGGGTGGATGTCACCCCGCTCATCGACATCATCTTTCAGCTGGTGCTGTTCTTCATGGTGTCCACCACCTTCGTCACTTCTCCCGGCATCCAGGTGGATCTGCCACGCTCCAGCGCACAGACCATCATCCGCGAGAAGCAGGACATCAATGTCTGGATGACCGCCGAGGGTAGCCTGTACCTCGACCGTGAACCCATGACCTGGCCGGTGTTGAGCGACCGCTTCGCCACAGCGGCCATGAACGACCCCAACACCATGGTCATCATCAAGGCCGACACCGACGTGGATCACGGGCGGGTGGTGGCCGTGATGGACCTCGCGCGAGGCCGCGGGCTCACACGCCTGGCCATCGCCACCGAGGTTTCTTCTGAGAGCGCGGGCTCGGCGCTACCTCAGGAAAAATCAGAAGAAAACCCTTGACAGGTCCAGGGCTGTTTGCGCAGGATGGCAAGCGCTGACCCTCCTCCTGCTCTTCCGCCCCGCTGCACCTCCTGCTCCTTCGGCTTTCGTCCCGTGCCCCCCACTCGCTTCGTCCAGCGCCTGTTCACTGTGATCCCTGCGATGGTCGCGCTGGCTGTTCTGGCAGTCACGCTCCTGGGCCAGGATGGCTTGCTGCGGCGGCACCTGCTGCGTCGGCAGCTGGTGCGTATGCAGGCCCAGGCTGGCGAGCTGCACCACGACAACGAGCTGCTCCGGCGCGACGTGCTGCGGCTGCAGCAGAGCCGCACGGCCATCGAACGGGAGGCCGCCGAGGCGCTGCTGATCGCCCACGAAGACACGGTCATCTACCGCTTCCATGAAGGCGAGGCAGACGGCGAGAGCGAGTAGCTGTTGGCCCCTCCTGGTCGCGGTGGGCCACAACCCCAATGTCCATCCGGGGAGCCGTCATGGAAGACGCCGTTCGCGCCGAGCGCTTGAGGATCTTGCTGGGGCTCGAGATCCATCGGGTCACCGATGATCTGCTGCGTCGCCGCACCCTGCTGGTGGAGCTCTGGGGGCGGCATCGTGTTCGCACACCCTTCCTGGACACCACCTTCCAGCGCTACCGCAGCCTGAGCATGGGCGAGCTGCTGTCCCTGGAGCGTCAGGAGCTCGAGCCTATCGAGGCCTTCTACCGGGAGCTGGACGATCTGCGCTTCTACCTGGGCCACACCGAGGACATGCCCAGGGCCCTCGCTGTCTCCATGGATGGCGCACTTGTGCGCCTCCGCGGCGTCGCCCGGGTGGCGCTGTCGGCCCTGGGGACTCGCCTCGAGGAAGCCGGACGCGCGCCCGGCCCTTGGTCCCTGGTCTCCACCGACTTCGACGACGCGGCAGAGCTGGGGGGCGTAGGGTTCGGCGCCGGCTTCGAGGAGTGACCGACTCGCGGTCCGTGCCCGTGACCGTGTCTGCTGCGAAGACGGAAACCGCCCACCCCCGAAGGAGTGGGCGGGTCGGTGGTCTCCGTAAGCCGAGTTCTGTTCCCCGTGTGGGTCACCCCTCACGGGGCGGTGATCATTCCTCTGGGGGAGCCGTTGCCGACACCCTCTAGCGGCCAACCCGGGAGCTTCGGACGGGCAGTCCTCGAGCGCTCCTCTATTCGGCCTTGCACCAGCTGGGGTTTGCCTGGCCGGCCCCGTCACCGGGGCCGCCGGTGCGCTCTTACCGCACCCTTTCAACCTCACCGACACCCGAGGGCGCCCCGGACTCGTCGTGACCTTGCCTCGCAATGCGGGGATGGCGCCGACAAGGATCCGGAAGTGGACGAGCCACCTGGCGGTCTGCTCTCTGTTGCACTTTCCTCCGGGTTGCCCCGACCGGGAGTTACCCGGCAGCTTGCCCTGTGGAGCTCGGACTTTCCTCGAACGGCGTGAAGCCGCCCGCGATCACCTGGGGTCCACCGACGGCGGCTCCGTATACCGGGCCCTGCGCGGGATCAAGCCTGCTCGGGGCGACCAGGAAGCAGGAAGCGGCCGCAGTTGCGGCAGGTGTGCACGCGCGTGTGGCCCTCGATCTCGTTGACTACCTGGGACGGCGAGGCGTAGTTGCAGACGGAGCAGGCGCCGTCCCTGAGGGTGGCGACAGCGCTGCGATTGCGGGCCCGCAGGGTGCGGAACGGGCCGCGGTGTTCGTGGGTCAAGGCCTCCTGCAGGGCAGGCCGAGCCAGGTCCAGGTCCTCGAGCTCGCGATCGATGGCGGGGATACGATCACGCTCGCGGACGACGGCTCGGGTGGAGGCGTCTTCGGCTGCGTCGAAGGCTTGCTGGGCGGCCTCGGCGACCTGCTCGGCGTCGTCCCGCTGCTCCATGAGCTCGAGCGCCTCGGTCTCGAGGTCGTCCACGATCAGGATGCAGGACCGCAGCTGCTGCTCGGCCAGGCGGTAGTCGGGGGCCTTGCCCGTGTCGATCATGGTGCGCGTGGTGGAGACCCGCTTGCGGTAGGAGTCGAGCTTGCGCATGACGCGCCGTTCCTCGGTGCGCACTCCATCCAAGGCCACCCGCGCGGCCTCGAGCGCTTCTGCGGCCTCTCTCTGGTTCGTGACCGTGAGGCTTCGGTTCTCGATGCAGGTCACGCGCTCTGCTTGAAGTCTGTCGGCGCGGTTGACGTTCTCCCAGAGCTTCACGACAGCTTCGAGTTCCGGGTGCATGCCTATGCTCCGAGCCCCCAGGAGGTGAAAGGGGGGTTGCTGACCGTGGGCAGGGTGATGGGCCCAGCGGGGCTCGAACCCGCGACCCTCTGGTTATGAGCCAGGTGCTCTGACCAACTGAGCTATGGGCCCGAACCTGGGCGAAAACGTAACCGACCCGGGCTGGCCAGGGCTGGGTAGAGGGCTGTGCGCGGCCTAATACTCGACGAAGGAGCGCAGGCGGCGGGAGCGGTTCGGGTGGCGCAGCTTGCGCAGGGCCTTGGCTTCGATCTGCCGGATGCGTTCCCGGGTGACGTCGAAGTCCTGGCCAACCTCTTCGAGGGTGTGGTCGGAGTTCTCACCGATGCCGAAGCGCATGCGCAGCACCCGCTCTTCGCGAGGGGTGAGGGTGGCCAGGACCTTGCGGGTCTGGTCGCCGAGGCTGCTGTTGATCACGCGCTCGGAGGGGCTGAGGGTGCCCTTGTCCTCGATGAAGTCGCCAAGGTGGGAGTCGTCCTCTTCGCCGATGGGGGTCTCGAGGCTGATGGGCTCCTTGGCGATCTTGAGGATGCGCCGCACCTTGTCGACGGGCATCTCCATCTTGTCGGCGATCTCTTCGGGCGTGGGCTCGCGGCCGAGGTCCTGCACCAGGTAGCGGCTGGTGCGCACCATCTTGTTGATGGTCTCGATCATGTGGACCGGGATGCGGATGGTGCGGGCCTGGTCCGCGATGGCGCGGGTGATGGCCTGGCGGATCCACCAGGTGGCGTACGTGGAGAACTTGTAGCCACGCTGGTACTCGAACTTCTCGACCGCCTTCATCAGGCCGATGTTGCCTTCCTGGATGAGGTCGAGGAACTGCAGGCCGCGCTTGGTGTACTTCTTGGCGATGGAGACGACGAGGCGGAGGTTGGCCTCGACCAGCTCGCACTTGGCCTGCTCGGCCAGGGCTTCGGCGCCACGGACCTCGCGGGCGAGGACGCGAAGCTCTTCGCGGTCCATGCAACAGGCGGCCTCGACCTTGCGGATCTTGCGCAGCTCACGGCGGACCCGGCTATCGAACTCTCGCCAGGTCTCCTCGGAGATCCCGGTGCTCTCGACCACCTCGCGGCCCGCCGTGTCAGGGGTGCGGCGGACCTTGCGGATCATGCGGCGCAAGTCGGCGACGGGCACCAGGGCTTCGCGGGCGACGTGATCGATGATGCGCTCTGAGCGCTTGATGCGATCCCAGTGGCCGCGGAGCTCCCTGGCCGCGCCAAGGATACGAACCTTGTGGACATCGACGGTCTCGAGGAGCTCGATGAGCTGATCATCGATCTGCTCATAGGCTTCCTGGGCTGCGGCGCGGCGCTTCTTGGACTTGGCCCGTCCCAGCGCCTGCTGGGCTTCCGCGCGGGCTGCGAGCAAGGCCTTGACCTGCTCGATGACCTCTGGGAGGGGCTCGCCGGTGCGGGAGTGACGCAAACGGACAGGCTTGACCGGGTTGCCGTCGGTGTCGTGGACGTAGGCGACCTCTTCGAGCAGCGGCAGGCCGAACGCGCTGGTGAGAATCCCGCGGCGCATCATCTGCTCGCCGCGCTCGATGCGCTTGGCGATCTCGATCTCACCTTCGCGGGTGAGCAGGGAGACGGTGCCCATCTTGCGCAGGTACATGCGCACGGGGTCGGTGGAGCGCACAGCCAGCCTGGCGTCGTCCTGGGCGTCCTCGGGCGGGTCGCCTCTGCGGGCGGACTCGCGGCGCTTCTTGGCGGCCTCGACCACTTCGATGTCCATCTCCGAGAAGAGGATCATGATGTCGTCGATGTGGTTGCCGCTGATGAGGTGAGTGGGCAGGCTGTTGCTCATCTCCTCGTAGGTGACGTAGCCACGCTGCTTCCCGATGCTGATCAGCTCCTGGATCTCCGTCAGGTCTTTGTCCTTAAGCATCCGTCTTCCTTATTTGAGCCGAAGAACAGCCGGACGGGCAGGTGGGGAACCCTGCCGCGGAGGCGCGGAGCCAGTCGGTGACACCGCCGGGCACCAGACTGCATTGAGAAGCCGGACTAACTTGTCCTGTCAACACGGCGCCCGCAAGCAAAAAATCCCGGGCACACCAATGCCAACGCCAGCACCGGTTCAATCTTGCTCGAACCGGCCCTGTAGTACAGCCTCGACGGATTTCTTCAGCATGATGAGGCGAACGCGCTCGGAGATCAAGCCCCGCTGTTCATCCGACCCTGGCGGGGCGGCATCGATGGCCCTGTGGAGCTGCGCCTGGCGCTGCTCGATCCGGGGGAGCTCGAGCCGCGCGAGGATCTGCTGGGCGGCTGCTGGAACCCGCTCTTCGGCGTACAGGCCCTGCTGAGCACCGGCCGCGACCAGCAGGCTGCGCAGGCCTTCGTCCTCGGTGCCGGCGATGGCGGTGGTGAGGGGATGGCCTTGGAGCAGGGTGGCGATGCAGTCGAGCACGGCGTGGCTTTCGCTGATCAGGGTAGGGTCCGCGCGCTGCACCAGGGGCGCGACGAGCTCGGTGTGGTGGATGAGCAGCCAGATGAGGTGGCGCAGGCCGCGAGAGAAGCGGGTGGCGTCGGGCGCGCGCTGGGGGGCTGGCGCGGGCTGGTCGCCGCCGGCGCGGCTGCGGCGAACCTGGCGCGTGACCTGGACCTCGGGGAGGTAGAGCACGTCGGCCACCCGGCGCGCCAGGGAGGCGCGAGCGACCTCGGGGAAGGCGGCCACGAGGGGTGCCAGCTGCTCGAGGGCCCGCTGCCTGCCCAGGGGAGTGGCGCCGTTCTCTTCAGCATGCCAGCGGATCACCAGCTCCATGAGCGGCTCGGTCTTGGACAGCAGGGTGCGGAAGGTCTCGGCGCCCTGCTCTCGGATGAGCTCGTCGGGGTCTTTGGCGCCGGGAATGTCCAGCCGGAGGGCCTCCATCTGGGCCTCGGCGAACAGAGGCATGGCCCGGACGGCGGCCTTGATGCCGGCCTGATCGGCGTCGAACAGCGCGATGACGCGAGGCGAGAAGCGGCGCAGGATCCGGAGCTGGTCCGGGGTCAGCGCGGTGCCGCAGGTGGCGACGGCTTCTTCGATGCCGGCCTGCGCCAGGCTGACGACGTCGAAGTAGCCCTCGACCAGGATGGCGCGGTCTTCGCGCTGGATGGCGGTGCGTGCGTGCGACAGGCCGTAGAGCACGCGCTGCTTGTGGTAGATGTCGGACTCGACGCCGTTGAAGTACTTGGGGGCCTCGCGGCCGTCGTGGCTCTGGTCTTCGATCAGGCGTCCGCCGAAGGACAACACCCGGCTGCGCTCGTCGAAGATGGGGAACATGACTCGGCCGCGGAAGAAGTCGAAGCTCCCGCTGCCCCGCTCGCGGCTGCGCGCGAGCCCCGCCGCCACGACCATGGCCTCGGGGAAGCCGCGGCTGTGGAGGTGATCCAGAAGGGCGGACCACTGGTTTGGCGCATAGCCGATGCGGAAGCGCTCGATGGTCTCGCGGGTGATGCCCCGCTGCTCGAGGTAGGCCCGCCCGGGGGCGCCGTCAGGCCGGGCCAGCAGCACCTGCTGGAAGAAGTCGGCGGCCGCCTCGCAGACGTCGTACAGGGTGGCGCGCTTGCGGATACGACGCTGCTCGTCGGGGGTGAGCTCCCGCTCTTCGATCACGACCCCGGCGGGGCCGGCGAGCTCGCGTACGGCGTCCATGAAGCCCACACCCTGGGTCTTCATGAGGAACTTGAAGACGTCGCCACCTTCGCCGCAGCCGAAGCAGTAGTAGATGCCCTTGGCCGGGACCACGTTGAAGGACGGGGTCTTCTCCTGGTGGAAGGGGCACAACCCCAGCCATGCGCTGCCGCGGCGCTTGAGGGTGACGTGGCGCTGCACCACCTCGAGGATGTCGCAGCGGTCCCGGATCTGGTCGATGAGCTCGCGGGGGATGGCCATCGTCAGACCCTAGCCCGGCGGGCCTGCTGTGGCCGCCTGGGGACTGGACAAGTCTCGTCCTCGACGCTCAGGCTGTGGCGCTCATCCCGGTGTGGAGCTCTGCGCGGGGCGCGCGGGCCTCCGAGTCGACCCGGCAGATGTGGGCTCCGATGCCCTGGAGCTTGGGAACCAAGGCTTCATACCCGCGATCCAGGTGGTGGAGCCTGAGGATCTCGGAGCTGCCTCGGGCGGCGAGGGCCGCCAGCACCAGGCCTGCGGAGGCGCGCAGGTCGGTGGCCATGACCGCTGCACCCTTGAGGCCCACCACGCCCTGCACCACGGCGGTGTTGCTCTGCACGCGGATGTCGGCTCCCATGCGGTGCAGCTCGGCCACGTGCATGAAGCGGTTCTCGAAGATGGTCTCGGTGATGGTGCTGGTGCCCTGGGCCAGGGTCAGCAGGGCGGTCAGCTGGGCTTGCATGTCGGTGGGGAAGCCCGGGTGGGGCCGGGTGACGATGTCCACTGGCCGCAAGGGGCCGGTCCGCTCGACGGTGACGGCGTTGCCGTCGACCCGCACCTCGCACCCGGCTCGCCGCAGGGCGTCGATGGTGGTGTCCAGGTGGACCGGATCCGTGTCGATGCAGGTGACCTTGCCACCGGTGATGGCGCCCGCCACCAGGTAGGTGCCCGCCTCGATGCGGTCGGGCATGATGCGGTAGCCCGCCGCCGAGGGACGCAGCGAGGTGACGCCGTCGATCTCCAGGGTGGAGCTGCCCTCGCCCTCGATGCGCGCGCCCAGGCTGCGCAAGAAGCGGACGAGGTCTTCGATCTCGGGCTCGGCAGCGGCATTCCGGAGGGTGGTGTGACCCTCGGCCAGCACCGCGGCCATCAGGATGTTCTCGGTGCCGCCGACCGTGGGTACGTCCAGCTGGATGTCGGCGCCGCGCAGACGATCCACTCGGCCGTGCACATAGCCGTCCGACAGCTCGAAGCGGCAGCCCAGGGCCTCGAGGCCCTTGAGGTGCTGATCGATGGGGCGCACGCCGATGGCGCAGCCGCCGGGCAGGCTGACCAGGGCGTGGCCCGTGCGGGCCAGCAGGGGGCCGAGGACCAGGACCGAAGCGCGCATCTTGCGCACCAGATCGTGGGGAGCCTCGGAGAAGAAGATCCTGCTGGTCTCGAGGCGAAGCTTGCCGTTCCAGAGGGAGGGGCAGCCGAGGCGACCGAGGAGGCTGAGCATCATGGACACATCGGCCAGGCCTGGGACGTTCTCGAGCTTGTGCTCTCCGGGCGCCAGGAGCGTGGCGGCCAGCAGGGGGAGGGCGGCGTTCTTGGCGCCGCTGATGGGCACGGTGCCCTGGAGTGGATGGCCACCTTCAACGACGAGCTTCTGCATGGGCGCACCGACGGGGGGGATGGCAGCGTGAGCCGCGGGACACGAGGTGTCCTTGCAAGCGCTATGCCATGTGGGGGAGGGGGGGAGGGGAGGGAGGACCGAGGCGTTGAGGGGGGAGGGTGGGGGTGCGACGCTGGGGCCTGCACCGCGCCAGAGGCGCCTTCGGCGGAATCTTTTTAGCAGGCTGGGGCGACCCTTGGGAGCACCCGCTGGCGTTTGGCGCGAAAATGGTGTTCCATAGAAGTGAAAAGGCGTGAAGAGGGCTCCGCCTGCGGGGGATGGACCGACGAGCCTGCGGGGCAGATCACCAGAGGCGTGAAAAAGCCTTGGCAGGGAGGGGAAAGCTGATATCAGGGGCCCCCTTCCGAACCCTCGGACCCTGGAGTCTGCAATGTCCCTCGTTCCCGTCCACGGTGGCCTCGCCGAGCCCGTCGACCGCGTCCTTCCCCTCACCGAGCGCAAGCAGCTGCTGGCCGACGCGCAGAGCCTCCCCTGCTTGGAGGTCAACGACGCCGACCTCAGTGCTGTCTACCGCATCGGTGATGGCACCCTCAGCCCCATGGTGGGCCCCATGAACGAGGACGAGTACAACGACGTGCTCGACACCCACAGCATCGAGCGCGGCGGCGTGCGCTACGCCTGGGCCATCCCCATCGCCCTGCCGATCACCGACGAAGAGGCCGCTGGCCTCGAGGTCGGCAAGCACGCCGTGATCAAGAACGCGGCCGGCGAGCCTGTGGCCCGCCTGCTGGTCCAGTCCATCTTCGACTGGGACAAGCCCCGCTACATCAAGTCCGTCTACCTCACCGAGCGCACCGACCATCCCGGCGGCGCCATCGTCATGGACGATCCCCGCACCAAGCTGGTCGGCGGTGAGCTGTGGACCCTCCCCCAGCCCCGCAACCCGGCGTTCGCGGCCTACCAGCTCACCCCCAAGCAGACCCGCGCCATGATCGCGGCCCGCAAGTGGGAAGCCGCCATGGCCTTCCAGACCCGCAACCCCCTGCATCGGGCCCACGAGTACGCCCTGGTGCATGGCGCCCAGGAGCTCACCCGGGCTGGCCTGTACGCCGGCGCCGTGCTGATGCCCCTGGTGGGTACGCTCAAGGGCGACGACGTCGATGCGGCCACCCGCATGGACTGCTACACCACGCTCCTCGAGAACCGGCTGCTGGGCCAGGGCGACTCCGACGTCGCCTTGTGGGAAGAGGCTGGCTACGACATCAACGATGTGTTCGAGCTCGTCGCGCTGGACATCCGCATGTTCTACGGCGGCCCCTCCGAGGCCATCATGCACGGCATCTACCGTCAGAACCACGGCTTCTCCCACATCGTCATCGGCCGCAAGCACGCCGACGCGCCCTACTTCGACGGCGCCCCCATCTGGGGTGACTTCGACGCCCAGCACGTCTTCGACGAGCTGCCCGGCCACCTGGCCATCCAGCCCATGAAGGTCGGCTTCGCGGCCTACTACGATCACATGGGCCGCGTGGACCTGATGGAGAACCACAAGGACCACAAGCCGTTCTTCATCAGCGGCACCAAGGTGCGCGACATCCTGCTCACCGGTGAGCGCCCGGATCCCCGCATCCTGCGCCCCGAAGTGGCTGACATCCTGATCGAAGCCTACAAGACCAGCGCCGACTAGGCCCCTCTGGTCCCGGTCACGCAGCGCGCCCTCGTGGGCGCGTTGCCTGCTTCAGGGGTGTGAGCCCTGGTGGTGCGCGCGGCTCGGCTCGACCCACTCGAGCTCCAGCTGCAGCGAGCCGGTGAGCTCCGGATCGGTACCGCCGCGCTCGCCGATGGACAGGGAGCGCGTGGCCAGGCGGCCACCCTCGAGATCCCAGCGGGCGGCGCCGTGGATGTCCAGGGTGGGGACGCGGGCATCCTCGGGGCGCACCATGGCCTCGGTGTCCAGCTCGGCCACCAGGCGCGCCCGCGATGGGCGCAGGCCGAGTCGGGAGGCTGGCTGCCACAGGAGCTGCTCGAGGCGGTGGGTGCCGGCGATGTCCAGCTCGAGGCCGCTGGGGACCAGCCGGGTGAAGGGGCGGGCGGTCTCGGTGTCGTTCCAGCGGCTGCCTGGCAGCACGGGCTCTCCCGGGAGCCGCAGAGCCAGCAGCCGGTGGGGCAGGGCATCGCTCCAGCCAGTGGTCTCGAGGTGGTCGATGCGCCCGTCGAGGCTGAGGCTGAGGGTGATGGGGGAGAGGCCCAGGCGGGCGCGCTCTTGCTCCAGCGCGGCCTCGAGGACCTCGTCCTCCATGGGGACCCCGTCGGCGAGGATGGAGGCGTCCAGCCTCTCGAGGTGGCCCTCGAGGGTGAAGGTGCCCTGGTCGTCCACCCGGCGCACCAGGTAGTGCCACAGCTCCTCGCGCACCACCGTGTCGGTGCCCAGGGAGTGGGTGGAGCGCAGGCGATAGGCCAGCTCCATCCCCGGCGCCAGCCGCCAGCCCAGCACGACCTCACCCACGGGGACCTCCCGAGGGGGCGTGTGACAGGCCAAGAACAGCAGCCAGACCAGCATGGAGACGCTAGTAGCCCATGCAGCGCACACTGCCCTCCATCCTCCCTCCATGAGCCGCGGTACACGATGATCCAGTGGGATGACCAGGCGCGGACCGTCACCATGGCGGTCCACGACCTCCTCGATCGGGCCCCTGGGCCCGATGCCGGGCTGGGCGGCTTGGCAGCCTCGCCCCAGGCCAGGGCCAGGCTGGGCCAGCGAGCCCACCAGCAGTGGCAGTCCGGTCGCGAGGAGCAGGATCCGGGCTTCGAGCGTGAGGTCTCCATCCGGCACCTGCTGGTGGTGCGGGAGTGGACCTGTGTGATCACCGGGCGCATCGACGGCGTGAGCACCGAGGGGGACCACCTGGTCGTCGAGGAGCTCAAGTCCACCATGCTGGACGCCCAGCAGCTGTACGCCCTGCGCCGGGACCAAGTGTGCGATTGGTGCCAGCAGCTGCAGCTGTACCTGCACTTCCTGGGCTGCCGCGGTGAGCAGGTGCTGGGTCGGTTGGTGCTGGTGTCCCTGGTGGATGGCTGGCGTCAGGTGATCCACCTGCCCCCAGAGCCAGGGCTCGGCAGCTGGCTGCAGGCCCGCTTGGACTGGATGGTGGCGGCCAGGGAAGATCTGCTGGCCCACCGGCGCCACCGCCGCAGCGCGCCGGTGCCTTTCGCCCACGACGGCTACCGGGCAGGCCAGGAGGGCATCGTCCAGGCCTGCGAGCGCAGCCTGGGGCAGGGGCGTCACCTGCTGCTCAGCGCGCCCACGGGGGTGGGCAAGACCGCGGCGGTGCTGCTGGGCGCCCTCAGGGCGGCCTACGCCGAGGACGGCCTCATCTTCTACGCCACCGCCCGCACCACTCAACAGCATCTGGTGCTCGACACCCTCGAGGCCATGCGCGAGCGGGGCTTGGTGATCCGGGCGCTCGGCCTGCGGGCCAAGGGGCGCAGCTGCCTCGCCCAGCAGATGGACTGTCACCCCGAGCGCTGCCCCTACGCGGCCGACGTGCCCGAGAAGCTCCGCACGCCAGAGCTGCTGGACGATCTGCTGGCTTGCGGGGTGCTGCGACCCGAGCGGGTGCGCGAGGCGGCTGAGGCTGCGGGGGTGTGCCCCTACCAGCTCTCTCTGGAGCTGGCTGAGCGCTGCGACGTGGTGGTCGGGGACTACAACTATGTCTTCGATCCCTCCGTCGCGCTCCGTCGCTGGTTTGGTGAGCCCGGCGTCGCCGAGAGCTGGCTGGTGTTGGTGGACGAGGCTCACCACCTGCCCGAGCGCGCCCGTGGCTGGCTCTCCCCCAGCCTGGATGGGCGCATGGTGCTGCGGGCCCACCAGGAGCTGGAACAGCTGGGCTCGGGCTTCGCGGGGCATGTGGAGCTCCTCGAGGATCTACTCGAGCTCATCGAGGACGCCGGCGAGGGGCTCGACGCTGCCTTTGCCGATGGCACCTGCATGGTGGAGGCCGACACCCAGCGGCTGGTCGAGCTGCGGGGCAAGGCCGATGAGCTGGCGCTGGACTACGCCATCGGGCTTCAGCGGCGCTGGCGCCAGGGCCTCCCCTTGCCCCGTGCCCCCGGTGTGGTGGGCCCCGCCGATCCCTACCAGCTGGTGTGCTGGGAGCTGGGGCGCTTCGTGGATCGCCTGGCCAAGGCGGGCGAAGAGACCGTGGCCCTGTACACCCCCCGCCCAGGCGTGCCGGGGGAACTGGCGTTGTTCTGCCGCGACCCCTCGCTGTACCTGGGCCCGCTGCTGGAGGGCCTGGGCGGCACCGTCAGCCTCTCGGGCACCCTCGAGCCCATGGACATCCACCGAGTCTTGCTGGGCCTCGGGCAGGGCAGCTGTGACCAGCTCCGGGTGCCATGCCCATTCCCGCCGGAGCGCCAGCTCACCGTGGTGGCCTCGCGGGTCTCCACGCGGCTTCGCCACCGCGATCGGGATCGCTCCTTGACCGCGGAGATCATCGAGCGGGTGGTGATGGCCGTGCCCGGCAACTGCGCCGTGCTCTTCTCGAGCTTCGCCATGCGGGATCAGCTGGCCGCCCTGCTCGATCTGCCAGGGCGCACGCGGCTGTCCCAGCAGCCCGACATGGGTGAGGCTGCGCGCCGCACGCTGCTGGACCGGCTGGCTGGCCACGAGGAGGCCCCCAGGGTGCTGCTCGGGGTCACCGGAGGCATCTTCGGCGAGGGCGTGGATCTTCCCGGCCGGGCGCTGCTGGCCATGGTGGTGGTGGGGCCTGCGCTGCCTGCGGTGGGGCCCCGGCAGGAGCTGGTGCGGGCCTGGTGCCAGGAACGCTGGGGGAACGGCTTCCAGATGGCCTATCTGGTGCCCGGCATGACCCGGGTTGTGCAGGCTGCAGGGCGGGTGATCCGCTCGGATCGGGATCAGGGAGCGGTGGTGCTGGTGGGGCAGCGCTTCGTCCAGAACGAGTACGCTGGCTTCTTTCCGCCCCACTGGCAGCCTCGGCGCAGCTCTCGACCTTGGGTCGATGTGGCCGGGTTCTTCGCTGCTGGGTTCCTCGCAGAGGGTGAGCAGCTAGACCAAGGGGTCGAGCGCGACGCCCGCCCATCGGGGTAAGATGCTTCCTCTCTCAGGGTGGTGCCCGTGAAGGTCGAACAGCACCTAGAAGTCCGAAGCCCCCTGGATCAGCTGGAGCAGGAGGCAGTGCGCCGCGCCCTGGTCCGGCCTGACGAGACCGGGCGGTCCCTGCTGGACAGCCTGCGCTACGTGCTCTCCTTCGCTCGCCTCACGGTGGTGCGAAGCCGCGACGGCCACGACGTCGAGGTGGCCGGGTTCCTCGCTCCCCACGCATGGAGGGTGCGCACCACCCTCGAGCCCCACCTCCGGAACAACGGCAGCGAGCCCCTCTGGGGTGCGGTGCGCGAGCTCCCGGCCCTGGTGGCCGCGACCCGGGAGCGGCGGCGGGCTCTGCTCGAGCGCTTCCCCCTCGATCGGGAGAGCCTCGAGGACGAGATCTGCGAGCGCAAGCTCGTGGTGGCCGCCGGGGGCGGCGGCGGCGCGGGCTACGGCTATGTGGGCGCATACGTGCTGTTCCACCGCAACAACCTGGACCCGGCGCTCATCGTTGGGACCAGCATGGGCGGACTCATCGGTCTGTGCCGCGCGCGGCGCAAGCGCTTCGACGTGGCCGCCACCTTCCAGGTCGGCAAGCGCCTGACCTGGCCGAACTTGTTCCGGGTGTTGCAGTCGGGCAGCCGCTACGGGCTCCCCGCGGGCCTGCGCCTCGATCTGCACCGAGTGCTGGGCCCCCTGTTCCTCAACGATCACGGCGAGAACCTCACCATGGGGGAGCTGCCGGTGCCCATGCGCATCGTCACCACCGGCATCAAGCTCGACGCCCTCAAGCACGACCTCAGCTACTACGAGCACTTCCTCGATGGCGTGATGGTGCCCGGCAGAGGCTTCACCCGCGGAGGGCTGCGCCGGGTGGCGGGCGTGGTCAACCTCGTCCGGGAGCTCACCGACGACCCCGAGCTGCTCACCGAGATCGTGTTCGGGGCGGATGACTCCACGCGGGACGCGGACGTGTTGGACGCTGCTGGCTTCTCCTCTGCGATCCCGGGCTTGATCCACTACGACGTGACCCGGGACGATCCCCGCATGAAGCAGCTGCTCGACCGGCTGTACGCCCGGTACGGCATCGCGCGCATGGCCGAAGGGGGGCTGGTCAACAATGTGCCCGCGCGGGTGGCCTACGAGACGGTGATGGGGGGAGCGCTGGGGCGGCGCAACCTCTTCCTGGTGGCCATGGACTGCTTCGCACCGCAGCCGCGCAGCTTCATGTTCTACCCGTTGCAGCAGATCGTGCGGCCAAACGTGCTTCGAAACCTTCCCTATGCCCACATCTATTTCCCCCTCAAGCGGGTGCTCAACGCCCTGAATCTCGCCCCCACGGTGCGCTCGGTGGAGAAGGCGATCCGTTGGACATCCGAAGAGCTCCGGCCCGACATTCCGCTCATCAAGGCCATGGTGGCGCGCATCCCCGTGCTCTCCGAGGGATAGTCCCCGTCGCCCCACGCTCAGCCTCGTCGGGGCGGTTACACTTCCTGCCTTCTTCCGACGAGGTGATGCCGTGACGGTGCTCGTCCTACGTGTGGAATGCCACGGAACAGTCCTGGGTGAGTTCCCACTGCAAGGCGAACCGCTGGTCCTGCGGCTGCAGGACGGTGAGTCCGGGCGCGTCGTCACCACTCTGACCCTCGAGCCTGGCCAGCCGGTCAGGGCCGCCCAGCCGCCGCGTACCGGCTTCGGCGCGCTCCCCCCGCTCGCGGTCGATGGGAACCTGTACCAGGACGAGACGGTCGATCTCGTGCTCTCCAACGAGGACACCCTGGCCAAGGGCATCGCGCGTATCCGCGAGGCCGCCAGGGGATCCCAGGGCACCATCAACGTCCAGCTGCCCCCTTCTCAGGGCGAGCCCGAGCTGCTTGAGCTCTCCGAGCCGTCCCAGTCCGCCGATCAGCTCCTGGTGGCCAAGGCCGCGCCGATCGCTCCGAGTTCCCGTGAGGAGTCCGATCCAGGCGTCGGGCAGCAGGGCTCTCCTGGCCCCCGGCCTGGCCGCGACTCCGCCCCGCCCATGGAGCCCGAGGCCTCCCCCGAGCTCACCGAGCAGGACGCGCCCGCCCTTGTGCCGGGCCTCCCCACGCCCGAGCACGATCGTTCCGTCACGCGCACCCTGAGCAACGGCCTGGTAGATCTGCTAGAGCAGGCCGAGCGCGAGGCCCGCGCCGCCAACGTGGCCCGCCCCACGGTCACCGAGGCCATCGCCTCCGACGAAGCGGGGCGCGTGACCAGCGTGGATTCAGGCCTGGACGATGTCGATGTCGAGGGCCCGCCCACCAGGGTCAGCTCCGAGCCGTTCATTCCTCGGCCCATCGCCCCTGAGCCTCCCCCCGAGGGGTCAGCCCCCGGCTCCGAAGACACGCGCGTGCTCACCGACAGCGAGTCCGGCACCATCCTGCCTGTCGATCAGGTGTACCGGGATGTGGGCACAGACTTCGCCGAAGACGACGATGAGCCCGTCACCGTCGTCGCACAGGCTCCGGGTCGGGCCCACGGTCGGCGGCCGCTGGCCCGTGGTGAGTACGACGAGCTGCCCGTCGGCCGCGGCAGGTCCAGCAACGACGACCTCTCCCTGGGCATGCCCCAGGACCCCAGCCTCGTGGGGCCGCGCTCCAACTACGACGAACTCCCGGTGCCCGAGCAGGACCAACGAAGGGACTTCGACGACGATCTCTCACTGTCGATGCCCTACGACGCGGGGCTCACCGACGCCTCCATCGCCGATCTCTCGCTCCCCGTCCCCGCCTCCGAGGGCGAGTACACCGGAGCCCAGGCGGATCCCTCCCTGTCCCTCTCCCTGCCCATGCCCGCCGCGAACCTGTACGAGGCAGGCACGGACGACGACATCACGCTCCCGCTGCCTGAAGAGAGCGAGTCCGCCGGGCTGCACGAGCCCCTCGCGGAGATGGTCGGTGAGCCCACGGTCTCGAACGCCTTCGCCGGCCTGCAGGTGAACGCGCTCGCGGCGCCCCAGCCTGTCACGCCGCGGCTGCTGGACACCACGGCAGGCTTCGATCGTGACCCCAGCACCGAGCGGCTCGAGGGCGCCGAGGTCTGGTTCCGACGCGGCGGAGAGTGGACCCCGCGCGGCGCCCTGAACCTGGGCCAGCATGTCCAGGCCTTCGGTGGGATGGTCCGCTGCGACGACAACGGAGGCCTGGTGGTGTTGGCGGGTCCGCGCCTGCACGGCTCCGCCACCATGCCCAGCGGCGAGCTCCGGCAGATCGGCTCGGGCCAGCAGGCGGTGCACCTGCCCCCCGGGACCTCCGTGATCCTGTGGCAGGGCGAGCAGGGCATCTACGTGCGCAGCAATGTGGCATCGGACGCCAGCGGTCCCATGCTCGACCAGGGCCCTGTGGTCTACCGCCGTCCCCCGCGCTCGCAGACCTGGCGGCCTCCCGCGTCGGATCTCGACGAGACCTAGAAGTCCGGCTGGATGCGATGCACCAGCACCAGCTCAGCGTAGCCGTCCCCGTCCAGATCGCCGGTGGTCATGGTGGCGCCGGTGCGGAGCCAGGCTTGCTGCCTGACGATGGTGGTGTCGGCCTTTCCGGCGTTCGAGGTGCGGCTCCAGGCCCGGAAGAAAGTCTCGCCATACCAGGCGTAGACGGCTCCAGAGGCGAAGTGCTCGTCCAAGCCGGTGGGGTTGTGCTGCGGTGCGCCGACGACGATGTCGTCCAGGCGGTCGCCGTTGATGTCCGCCAAGGCCACTGAGCTGCCGAAGCGGTCCCCCGCGGACTCTCCCAGGAAGCGCAGGGTGGGGGAGGGCTCGTCGCGGTCCAGGCGAAGGTCGGCGTAGAGCAAGGCCAAGCCGCGCTCGCGACCTCCGCCAGGTACGCCCACCAGCAGGTCGGTCTCGCCGTCATTACCCACGTCGCCCAGGGCCAAGGAGACCCCCAGGTAGGACTCGCCCGAGGGGCCGTGGATGGCCGCCGCCGCGGCGCTCTCGAGGCTGACCAGGGCGCGGTCTGCGAGGTCGTCGGCCAGGCGCTCTCCGCTGACCAGGAACACGGCGCCCGTGGCCTCCTCAGTGTCGCTGTCGGCGTAGGGTACGCCCACGAGCAGCTCCGGTAGCCCGTCGCCGTCGAGATCCGTGTCGCACTGCAGGGCCGCCCCCGCCGAGGCTCCGACCTGGGCGAAGGCGTAGGTGGCGCCCAGGCTGCGCAGGGGGACGCCGCCGCCGCCGCCCGCGATGGCGGCAGCCACGGCTTGGCTCGAGACCAGGGTGACGGCTCCACCCAGGGCAGCGCCGCCGCTCTCGTCCCAGCGGGCCGCCAGGGCCAGCTCGGGCTTGCCGTCGCCGTCCAGATCTCCGCAGCCCGATAGCACGCTGCCTGCCTGGTCGTAGGCGGCGGCGCCCAGGCCGGTGAGCACGGCGTCGTCCCCACTGAGCTGGACCGGGATGCCCGTGTCGTGAAGCGGCCGCGAGAAGTAGCCGCTCAGCTCGAAGAGATAGAGCCTGCCGCCGGAGACCACGTCGTCCACCCCCCGCCCGGAGGGGGCCGCCACGATCAGCTCGCGCTGCCCGTCGCCGTCGACGTCGAGGACGAGCAGCGCGGCGCCCATGCGGCTGCCTTCCTGATCATCGACCACATCCGGGATCACCAGCGCCTGGCCGCCCAGGCTGCCCGCCTCCCGACCCTCGAGGTGGAAGACCAGCACCGCGCCCAGCTCGGGCGCCCCGAGCACCAGGGTGTCGCCCGCCACCGCCACGGCCCAGTCAGGGCCCAGCGCCTCGGAGCCCGTCATGGAGAGCCAGGCGTCCTCGGAGGGGTCCAGGCGGCTGCCAAGCCCCTCGGGACGGCCCTGGTACACCGACACCATGGCCGCCGAGTAGCTGTCCTGGCAGCCTGGACCGACACACTCCCCGGGCGGACACCCGGGGAGCAACAAACCCAGAATGAGCGGTGCCAGGAGCACCGCCAGCGCTACTCGGCCGCGGCCGGCTCGACCGCCGGGGCTGCGGTGGTGGACAGCCGGTAGGTGGTGCGCATGCCATTGGGCATCTGGATGGTGACTTCGTAGTGCCCGGGCTTCACGTTGTTGAGCACGCCTTCGATCATGGGGGTGAGCCTACCCACCTCGACGCCATTGACGGTGACCTCGAGGGTCCCGATGGTGTCGTTCATGATGCGAAGCTGGGTGCCGACGGCGGCCTCGCCTTCGGCTGCAGGCAGCGGCTCGAGCCCCGCGACGAACTTGTCGGGATCCACATAGAGCTCACGGAAGTTCTCCATGGAGCCGGTGGAGTAGTAGGGGTTGGCCGGGAAGGTCTTGGTGTTGCTGGCGTAGGCGGGCGCGGCCAGGAGGGCACCAGCGAGGGCGAGGGTCGTGATGAGACGCATCGGTGGACTTCCAGAAGCTTGCGGGATCAATCAGTGGGTGTCAGGCCGGAGTAGTTCGTTAACTCTCGAGACAGTTAGATGTCACTGGTGGAGAGATCGTAGTGGGTCTCCTCGACGAGGCCGAGGCCCTTGATCCAGTACTGCTCGGCGTAGCCGTCCATCTCCTGGCCCATCGCGGTGTTGGACATGTGGTAGGAGTTGGTGAGCTTGTAGGCCTGGTAGGTGCCGCCGGTGGGCAGGGAGTAGGCCTCGAAGCCGATCTCCTGGAAGGTCCCGGCGAAGCCGATGGTGTACTGCTTGCCATCGGAGCTGTCGATGATGAGCGTGTAGTCGTAGGACCACGAGCCGCGGAAGCCGGTCTCGGACTCGGCGGGCAGGTAGAGCCGCGCCGGGTTGTCCTGGGCCACCACTTCCATGGGCATGGCCATGCCCATCATGCTGTAGGAGACGCTGCCTTCCCAGCCGTAGACGTACATGCCGTCGCCTTCGCGGCCTTCGCAGGAGACGAAGATGTCCACGTCAAAGGCGTTGGCACCGCCGATCATGTCGCTGTACTCGAAGCCGTCGACTCCCCAGCCGGTCGAGGGGCCGATGCCCTTCTGTTCGCCGGTGGTGGACTCGCCCTGGTAGACCACGCTGTAGCTGCGGCTCCAGCTGCCCTGGTCGACCGGGTCGTAGGCGCTGGGGCAGGTGTCGACGTCGGCATCGGAGTCCGCGTCGGCGTCGCCATCGGCGTCGCCATCGGCGTCGGTGTCGGTGTCGGTGTCGGTGTCGGCGTCGGTGTCGGTGTCGCCCTCGGCGTTGG
>CALDOK010000334.1 GCA_937912125.1 uncultured Pseudomonadota bacterium | reverse complement strand
CGGTCGAGCCGATCCTGCCCGTCACGCCCAGCGCGCCGGTCGAGCCGATCCTGCCCGTCACGCCCAGCGCGCCGGTCGAGCCGATCCTGCCAGCGGGGCCCGGCTTGCCCATCCAGCCCGCTGTGGCCCAAGGCTCTGTGGTCCAAGGCCCTGCCGACCCCGGCGCCATCCGCCCCGAAGCACCCGACAGCCTGGGCCCCGACCACGCGGAGGCCCCTGCGCGTCCGCGGCGACGCCCATGGTTCCTGCTCCTGCCCCTGGCCGCAGCCCTGCTGCTCGGCGCCTGGACCGCCTGGGCCTTCCTCCCAGGCTTGATCCGCTCCCGCGTGGGCCCAGCCCCCACCCAGAACTCCGACGCACTCCTTGGAGAGCTCCTCGAGCAGCAGCCCGCCCCGCCGACCCCACCGACTCCACCGGCGCTCGACCCCGAGGACCCTCCCGTCGATCCCTCCTTGGCCCAACTGGAGCAGCCGGCCTCGGACCCGACGCTCCCAGACCGCACCGAGGCCGATCCCCAACCCCTGGCCCTGGACGACGCCCCACCCACCGATCCGGTCGCGACGCCCGACGATCCGTCCATCAGCGCACGCGAGCAGGCCATCGCCGCCCTCCGCGAGGGCCAACAGGACCCCAGCCCGCTGGCCGAAGACGATCCCGCCCAGGGCGCTCCCACGGTCGCGGACAACCCAGCCGCGGACAACCCAGCCGCGGACGACCCTGCCGCGGACGACCCAGCCGCGGACGACCCAGCCGCGGACGACCCAGCCGCGGACGACCCTGCCACGGCCCAGACAGACCCCGACCCCACCGGCGACGACGCGGTGGCGGATGCCGAGCCGCTGACCGACGCCCCCCCCAGCCCCGATCCTGCATCCAGCGCCACGGACGCCCAGGCGCCTGGGCTCTTCCGCGCCGAGTTCGGCACCACCCACCCCGACGTCTTCGAGCTCGAGGTCAAGTGCCACCAGGGCTCAGCAAAGGGGCCGCCGCCGGTGGTTCTGAACGACGCGGGCAAGGGTCCCTGCCGCGTCACGGCGTTCACGAGCAGCTCCGGACGCATGATCGCCTGGATCGGCTTGACCGGCCCCGCTACCCTTACTTGCTTCGAAGGCGGCCAACGAGCCTGCAACTAGCTCTGTCCGCTTGCGACAATCCGCGACGTGCTACCATGGCGGCTCGCATCGCCAGCACCAGGAGCGAACTGTGAAGACCCTGCCCCTGCTGTTCTCGATCCTGTGCGCCACCGGCTGCGGCCAGGACGACGCCACTCCGGTCCAGGACCTCCAGCCCACTGACGTTCAGGTCGAGCCCGAGCCCGAGCCCGAGCCCACCATCGACCCTATGCAAGAGGCCATGACGCTCATGGAGCGCGGCGACCTCGCCGCGGCCATGACCGCCGTCGAGGCCCTGCTGGGAGAACACGCCGACGACGCGGACCTCTGGTACGCGCTCGAGCTCTGCGCCATCGGGTCGGGCCAGCCAGGCGAGCTGCTCGACCGGCTCTCGGTCACAGAGGCCATCGGAGATCAGGTCGCCCTGCACCACAGCCTGCGCGCCACCCTGGCTCTGGCCGCGGGCCGCCACGCCGACGCGCTGGACGCCTCTGTCGCCCTGCGGGGCACCGACCCGGCGCTCGCCGCCGCGTTCCTGGCCGAGGCGCTTCGCGGGGGCGCCGCTGTGCCCACCGACACCCTCGATCCCGCGGTCCCCACCGACGCGCTGGTGCTGATGGTCGCCGAGTCCAACCCCAAGAAGCTCGAAGAGCTGCTGGCGACCGCCGCCGCCGCCGAGGGCTGGCGTGCGGCGCTGCTGCGCGCCAAGATCCTCGCCCGCTCAGCGGACGAGACCGAGCTCGAGGGTGTGCTGGCCGAGCTCGACAAGCTCTCCGCCAGCGACGACCCCCGCGCGGTCCTGGCGGGTGCCCAGATGAAGCTCGGGCTGCTGGACGATCCAGCCTTGGCCGCCCCGGTGGCCATCGCCGCCGCCCACAAGGCCATGGCCGCCCACAACACCGTGGCCGCCACCCAGCTGTTGGCCCAGGGCATCGACCTCCTCCTCCAGCAGGGCCAAGCCGATCAGGCCTACGAGCTGGCCACCGAGCACCTCGCCGCCCTGCCGGCCGATCCCAGCCCGGTCCGCGGCCAGGCCACCGTCTTCGCGGCGGATGCCGCCATCGCCACGGGCGAGCTCCGTCAGGGCCTCACCCTGGCCAGCGAGGCCCTCGCGGTGGACGACCCGGGTCCCGCAGGCACCGACCTGGCTCAGAGCCTCACCCGCGCCGCCTGGCGCCTCTGTGACCTCCGGGCCCTCGACACCGCCGCCAAGGCGCTGCCCGAGGCCCAGGCCTCGGTGGCCCAGGGCATGGCGGGCTACTGCCAGGGCGACCTGCCCGCGGCCCGCGCCAAGCTCGCGGCCGGCGCTGCGGATGGCCCCCTCGCCGTCGACGCCCAGCTGGCCCTCGCCTGGGCCTGGTTCGGCGAAGCCGAGTCGGTCGGCGCCGCTCGAGGCGCCCTGGAAGCCGCCCATGAGCTCGGCTGGGCCTCCTCCGAGATCGAGGCGGCCCTGGCCCTCGAGCGCCACGCCCGCGTCACCCACCAGCTGGCCGCTGCCACCCAGGCCATCCAGGATCTCGAGATCGATGCGGCGCCGGCCCTGCTGGCCGAGCTCTACGCCCGCCGGCTGGCGCTGGGGCTCGAGCCCTCGGTCCTGCCTACCTTCGACGACGAACCCCCGCAGGTCACGGCCTGGCGCGGCTTCGCCGAACCCGCCGCCCCTGGCGAGACCCCCTCCACGGGCATCGCAGCCTGGGCCGAGGCCCACCACGCCCTGGCCGGGGGCGCCGCTGGCGACGCGAAGCTGGCCCTGGACCGCGCCATCACCGCCGTCCCCGTGCGCCGCCAGGGCCGCTGGTCACCGCCGCTGACCCTCGACGGGGCCGACGGAGTGGGGATCGACCAGGACGTCAACGCGGCCATCGCGCTCACCAACAAGGGGGGCGAGGACGCGCTGCTGGCGCTGCACGAGTTCTCCCACTTCCGCGACTTCCAGCGCCTGAGCGCCGCGGTCGGCTACGACTGGACCCTCGGCCTCGAGCCCGACGCCCGGGACGCCTTCACCGAGGCCTACGGCCGCGAGCAGGCCCGCACGCTGCTGTGGCTGGCGGGCACCGCCCCCTTCCCCGCCGACGCCCGCGCGGCCACCGCCGCCGCCATCCCGGACCGGGCGTGCCTCGCCGGCATGGCCGCCCCCCTCGATGTGGGCGATGTGCGCACGAAGTTCGCCGAGACCGCGCTCTTCTCCATCCGCCTCGGCGCCACCAGCGGCGAGCTGCTGCTGGTCACCCCCTCCGTCACCAAGGTCAAGCGCATCGAGAAGCCTGACGCCGTGCGCGGCTGGGTGCAGACCTACCTGGACGCCCTGGGGCGCGGGCCCGCTTTCGGCGGCGGCGCCACGGACCCCACCGCGGGCGACCGCTTCCGCCGCGAGCTGATCGACGGCGTGGTGGGCGACCTCGTGGGCATCGCCCGCTACCTCGTGGTGGCGGACCCCGACGTGATGAGGCTTCCTTGGGCCGTGCTCCCCGAGCAGATCGAGGGGCGCCGCTACCTGGCGGACATCCGCACGGTCTCATCCATGCCCTACCTGGGCGGAGGCCGCGACGAGAGCGAAGAGCCCGAGGGCGGCTACAAGCCCGACTTCCTGGGCATCTCCCGCGAAGAGATGGCCACCCTCGAGGACATGAGCCAGCAGGAGCTCGCGGTCACGGACGAGGTCACCCGCACTATGCTCGAGGCCGGGCTCAAGCCCCAGGGCGAGACCAGCTCCATCGCCCGGCTCTTCGGCGGTGGCTACTCGGTGCTCAAGCAAGGTGCCGAAGCCGACAAGGCCACCTTCGACGAGCACCTGGCCACCGCCCGCTACCTCCACCTGGCCGGCATCCCCACCGGCGCTTCGGGCGGCTTCCTGTGGGTCGATGGCGAGACCACCCTGCCCCAGCTGGCCTGCGCCACCACCGCCGCCAAGATGGTGGTGATCAGCACTGGCCCCAGCCCCGAGGTCCAGCTGGTGCGGGCCCAGGCCTTCCGCGACGCCGGCGCCCGCGGCGTGCTGGTCGCCATGTGGAACCCTCCCCCCATCCTGCGCTCCCGCTACCTGACCTCCGTCTACGACGCCCTCAACCGCTCGCGGGCACCCGCCCGCGCCCTGGCCGAGGCACGCGAGACCCTGGTCAACACCCTCGGCGCTGACGGCGGCCAGGCCGATCCTTCGTACTGGGGCGCGTTCCTCTACGTCGGAGCGCCGTGAGGCCGTCCTGGCTGCACCGGCCCTGATCTCCCTCCTCGCACTGGTCCTCGCCGGGCAAGCGCAGGCTCGGCCCGAGGCCTTGCTGGGCCCGAGCGGCGCGGTCTGGTTCGGCCCCCTTCCTCCGTCCAGCGACCGCGGCCACGTAGAGGATCGAGGCGTCCTGGTGGTGGACCCCGCCACCGGCGAACCCTGGATCGAGGTGGTGGACCTAAGCGTCGCGGGTGTGCCGGACGCGCTGACCCTGGCCCGCAGCTGGTCTGGCGACGGCTGGACCTGGCGCGGTGAGACCCACTTGCACGCGGACCACCAGGGTGTGCAGGCGTCGAGCCTCCGTGGGAAGATCCCCAGCTTCCCCCCCTACTACTACAACCCCCTGGAGCCCTACTGCACCGCGGGGCGCGAGCTGGACAACGGCCACGGCGATCTGCTCCGCTGCACCGAGGACGGCTTCGAGCTGCTGCACCGCGACGGGGTGGTCGAGCGCTACGACGGGGCGGGCCTGCTGCTCGAGCGCGATCAGGGCGCGGGGTTGCTCCAGCACTTCGGCTGGGGCCAGGATGGCCTGGCAAGCATCGCCACCCCTGACGGGCGTCGCATCGACCTGCAAGAAGCCCGCGTAGTGGGCAAACGACGGGAGCGCCTGGCCCGAGATCCCAGCGGCCAGACCGCGCGCTACGAGTACGACGAAGACGACCACCTGGCCGCGGTCACGAGCCCTGGCGGCCTGCAGCATCGATACCTGTACGACTCGCAGGGACGGCTGGAGGCGCTGCTCTGGAGCGACGGCTCCAGGGCGGTCATCCGCCGCGACTCCCAGGGGCGCGTGCAAGCCATCGAGGGGCCAGGGCACACCCGCTGGCGCTTCGAGTGGGCGGAGGACGGCCTGCAGCGCGCCACGGACGGCAGCGGCATGGCGTGGCGCATCCAGCGGAGCGACGAGGGCGTCACCGTACACGACCCCGCCGGTCGCAGCGCCACGCTGCTGCTGGACGACGGACGCATCGCCGGGTGGAAGGACCCCGCCGGCTACAGCACCCTGCTCGATCGCGACCGCTCCGGCAGGATCAACGCGCTGCGCCCTCCCTCTGGGGCTCGCTGGACCATCGCCCTGGACGAGCGGCTGCGCCTCACTCGCCTGGTGGGCCCCCTGGGGGCACCCTGGAGGCTGGACTACGATGACGCCGCCCTCCGCCTGGCCATCACCGATCCCGCGGGCCGCTCGCGGCGCTACCGGACCGACGCGCGCGGGCGGGTGGTGGAGATCGGCGAAGGCACGGGCCTGCTCACCCTCCGGCGCGACAGCGCGGGTCGGGTGCAGGAGATCGTGCACGGCACCACCGGCAGCACCCGCATCGAGCGCGACGCCGTGGGACGCATGACCTCCATCACCGACGCCGCCGGGGGCCAGACCCGGCTGAGCGACTGGGTCGGCGAGTTGCCAGGCTCCGTGAAGGATCCAGAGGGCAGCGCCTGGAGGCTGATGTTCGATCGGCTCTCGCGCGTGCGCGCCGTGGGCCTGCCCGACGGGAGCTTCATCGACTGGGTGCGCAGTCCGGGTGGAGGTCTGGCCAGCATCCAGCACGGCCAGGCGAAGACCCGCCTGGATCGCCGCACCGACGGGACCATCACCCGCATCGTCGACCCCTTGGGGCGCCTCACCGGGTGGACGCGGGACGCCGTGGGGCGGGTCACCTCCTGGATCCGACCCGACGGCTCCGAGCTCGAGATCTCCCGCGATGCCCGCGGCGATGCCCAGCGGCTCGAGCTCAGCGGGCTCCGCCTGGAGATCGAGCGAGACATGCAAGGCCACCCCACCGCCCTGCGGAGCCCTGACGGGGGCGAGCAGCCACTGGTCGCCTGGGCCCGCGACATGGCCGGCCTGGTCAGCAGCGTCACCTGGCCCCAGGGCAGCCTGGAGCTCCAACGTGACGCAGCCGGCTTGGTCCGCCAGGTAGTGCTGGGGGATCGCAGCTGGAAGCTGACACGGGACCCCACAGGCCGCCTGCGCGCCGTCGAAGAAGGCGAGCGCAGCTGGCTCATCCATCGCAACGACCGCGGCCTGGTCACCGGCCTCGACGCCCCCGGCGGCGCGCTGACCCTGAAGCTCGATCCCCGGGGCCTGGGGCGCCAGGCGGAAGCCTTCGACGCGGTGGTGTCCTGGAGGCGTGATGCAGCGGGCAGACTGGCTCGCACCGACGGCCCCGAAGGCGTGAGCCTGGGGGTCCAGCGCGACGCCGCCGGCCGGCCGATCCTGTTCCGCCTCCCTGGAGGCGCGCTGCTGCGGGTCACCCACGGGGTCGCCAGCCGAGAGCTCAGGCTCGAGGACGCGGCGGGGCGGCCTCTGTACCAGGCCACCGGCAGCTACGACGAGCTGGGTCGCCTGACCACGGTCTCCGACGACATCAGCACGCGCCACCACCGCTACGGTCCAAACGACGAGTTGCTCTCCATCGAGGGCGAGACCTCGGCCTGGTCCATCTTCCCCGGCCGTCACGAGGGCCCACCGGGCACCCTGGTGGTCAGCACCGACGCCAGCGGCCGCCCCACCCAGGCGCAGATCGAGCTGGCCGCCCCGGCCTGGGGCGTCGCGCGCCGTCAGATCGACTACCTGCTGGACGCAGCGGGCGACGTCCTGCAGATCCGGGGCGACAGCGGCCAAGCCACCCTGGAGCACGACGCCCTGGGGCGCCTCCTGGCCGTGACCATCACCGACCAGGACACCCAGAGGCCGGTGGCCGCCTGGCAGGTTGAGTGGGACCCCTTCGGGCGCCCAGAGGCCATCGTATCCTCCGGAGACCACACCAAGCTGTGCTTCCACGACGGCAGGCTGCTGGGCCTGCACGAGCGCGGGCAGACGGCCGTGCTGCTGGGGGACGAGGACGTGGGGGTCCTGGCGGGGGCCGAGGGCCACATCGCCTTGATCACGGGGATCGGTGGCTACCGCGAGCTGTCGCTCTTCCCCCAGGGTGATCCCTACATGGCGGCCTCCACCCCTGGAGGCCTGCGCGATCTCGGGCACCCCGGGCTGCTGGCCGACGGCGGCCGCCTCCAGCTCTTCCCCGGCGGTCCCTTGCTGGGCCCGCGAGACGCGCGCGACCCCCTCTCCGGCCTGCCCACCAGCACCCGAGGCGAGATCCTCCCCTGGGGGGCCGTGGGCTGGCCGAGCCCCGAGGAGCGCACCTCCTGGCCCACCCTGGACGGCTCCACAGCCACCACCTGGGACCCGGCACCCTGGGAGCACGAGGGGCCCTGGTCCGACCCCCTGGGGCTCTTGGTGAGCCTGGGAGAGGTGCAGCCCCCCCTGACCGGGTCCTGGTGGCAGCCCATCCCTCCAGCGGCACCCCTGCCCTGGATGCCCGCCAGCCTCGAGGGGGGCCCACCCACCATCCTGCCGTCCTTGGGGGCCCTGCCCCTCGAGGAGCCGCCCGCGGCCACCTACTTCCTCCGTGCCGCCATGCCTCCCGCCGAGCCCGTGAGCAGCGACGCCCTGCTCCAGGTCCTGCTCGAGCGCGACCTAGGAGAGCTCCCCACGGGATGGCCGGGCATCACGCAGCCAAATCACATTCTTGAGAATTGTGAATAGACTGGTGCTTCCTGGTTTTTACTTCTATTTGCGCTCCCAGATGCGCGATGAGGGCTTGCGCACCAGGGTGCCATATTATAATCCCGCGCCGCCCGTGGTGGGTGTAGCTCAGTTGGTTAGAGCGCCAGGTTGTGGTCCTGGAGGTCGTGGGTTCGAGTCCCATCTCCCACCCCACACATCTTTCAATTTTTCGGTGGGCCAATAGCTCAATCAGGCAGAGCAACGGACTCTTAATCCGCAGGTTCCAGGTTCGATTCCTGGTTGGCCCACCACCCCCTCTCTCTCCCCCCCAGCGGTCTACGGAAGTCCACGGGCGGGAGGTGCGCGGCCCCGGCCGCCCAATAGGGGTTCCGCCCTCCCGGCTGCCACCCAGAGCCGTACTTACCGAGGCGAGAATGGCGGAACTGGTAGACGCGTCGGACTTAGGATCCGGTGGGTGATCCCCGTGGGGGTTCGAGTCCCCCTTCTCGCACCTCTTTCCATCGCCTCATCCCCTCCCTGCCCCACGAGCGTACGCATGAGCTTCGAGGTCGAACAGGTCGACGCCATCACCCGGCGCATTCGCTTCCAGATCCCCGCTGATCGGGTCAACACCGAGCTCTCGCAGGCCTATCGCCAGCTGGCGGGCCGCGTGCGCCTGCCCGGCTTCCGCCGGGGCAAGATCCCCCGCAAGGTCCTCGAGCTGCGCTTCGGAAAGCAGATCAGCGCAGAGGTCGCCGGCAAGCTCATCCAGGAAGGCTGGGAGCAGGTCAGCCCTGAGCTCGACGTGCTCGGCCAGCCCGGCGTCGAGCAGGACGGGGTCGAGCCCGGTGTCGACTTCGCGTTCGCCTTGATCGTCGAGGTCAAGCCCAGCGTGGAGCTCGGCGAATACCGCGGCGTCGAGGTCCCCTTCTTCGACATGGAAGTGCCCGAGGCCGCCATCGATCAGGCCATGGCCCAGCGTCTCCAGGGTGCCGCGCGCATCGTCGAGATCACCGACGACGCCCACGCGCTGGCTGACGGCGACATCGCGATCACCGAGCTGGTGCTCACCGACGGCGACGACGAGGTCGTGCGCGAAGCCGGCACCTCCGTGCGCATCGGCGAGGAGCGCTACTACCCAGGTGTCGACACCCTCCTCATCGGCATGAAGCGCGGCGAGACCAAGCAGGGCGAGGTCACCATCGGCGACACCACCCAGCTCGAAGAGCTGGCCGGCCGCACCCTGGCCGCCTCGGTCACCGTGGTCTCCATCCAGTCCTCGAAGGCCCCCCTGGCCAGCGACGAGGTCGCAGCCGAGCTCGGCTTCGAGGGCGGCGTCACCGGCATGCGCGTCGCTCTGGCCCAGCAGATCAAGGAGCCCATGGAGGAGCAGGCTCGCTCCATGGCCCGCAGCGCGCTGCTGTCCAAGCTCGTCGAAGCCCACGACCTCCAGGCCCCTCGCGCCCTGGTGGCCAAGCAGCTCGAGATGCTCGTCATGGAGCGTCGCGTGATGCACCAGTACCAGGGCGGCAAGCCCGGCACGCTGGACCTCGGCCCTCAGGCCATGGACCAGCTTCGCAACCGGGCGACCTTCGCGGTCAAGGCCGGCCTGGTCCTCGAAGCCGTGGGTGCCGTCGAAGGCCTGGTCATCACCGACCAGGACCTCGAGGACACCTACCAGCGCATCGCCGACGAGCGCGGCCAGCGCGTCGAAGCCATCAAGGGCTACCTGCTGCAGGAAGAAGGCGCGGTGGACACCCTGCGCTCTCGCCTGCTGGAAGAGAAGGTCCTGGACTGGCTGTTCGAGCAGGCCAAGCTGGTCGAGCCTCCCCCCATGCCTGATCTGGCCGAGCTGGCCGCCGCCGCCGAGGCCGACGAAGCCGAGCCCCAGGCGGACGCAGCGCCTGCGGACGAGCCGGTGGCCGAGGCTGCCGCCAAGCCCGCCGTGACCTGGAAGGCCAGCATGAAGAAGGACGAGCTGCTGGCCATCGCCAAGGAGCTGGGCCTGAGCGTGACCACCAAGTCCACCAAGGCCGTGATCCTCGAGGCCCTCGAGGCCACCCAGTCGTAGGCACGGGTCCACGCCCGCTCCACGGCATCCAGACGACCCGGCGCCACGGCGCCGGGTTTCGTCGTTCATGGGCTCCTGGACGCCCCGTTGCGCCATGCGTGTTGCTCCGTAGCGTCCCGTGACTACCCTCTTCACTTCGCGGCGCAGGACACGATTCGACAACGACAGCTGTCCCCTCCCACCTGACAGCACTCCCACCGAGTTAGTGGCGCCTACACGATCCTTCCACGGAGCCGGCATGTCCGATCAACACCACATCCGAGAGCAGATGGGGGGCATCCTCATCCCCACCGTCGTGGAGCGTACCCACCGCGGCGAGCGCGCCTGGGACATCTACTCCCGCCTGCTCGAGGACCGCATCATCTTCCTGGGCTCGCCCATCTACGACGAGGTGGCCAACGTGGTCATCGCCCAGATGTTGTTCCTCGAGAGCGCCGATCCCGAGAAGGACATCTTCCTCTACATCAACTCTCCGGGTGGCGTCATCTCGGCCGGCTTGGCCATCTACGACACCATGAACTACATCCGCTCCGACGTCTCCACCATCTGCGTCGGCCAGGCGGCCAGCATGGGCGCCGTGCTCTTGGCGGCAGGTGCGGCAGGCAAGCGGCGCGCGCTGCCCCACTCCCGCATCATGATCCACCAGCCTCTCGGCGGCTACCGCGGCCAGGCCACGGACATCGAGATCCACGCCAAAGAGATCCTCCGTGTGCGCGCCGAGATCAACCAGATCATGGCCAACCACACCGGTCAGGACATCGAGCAGATCAGCCACGACACCGAACGCGACCGCTTCCTGTCCGCGGTGGAGGCCTTCGAGTACGGCCTGATCGACGAGGTCATCAAGCCCCGCACCGCCGAGCAGGAGGACTGATCGTGGTCCGCAGGCGCCCCGAGAGCCGGGACCTCAGCTGCTCCTTCTGCGGCAAGTCCCAGAAGGACGTCAAGAAGCTCATCGCAGGGCCATCGGTCTACATCTGCGACGAGTGTGTCGAGCTGTGCAACGGCATCATCACCGAGGAATACGAGCGCGAGGACTACTACGCGTCTCGCGCCCTGGTGCCCAAGCCCAAGGAGATCAAGGCCCACCTGGACGAGTACGTCATCGGCCAGGAGTCGGCCAAGAAGATCCTCTCGGTGGCGGTGCACAACCACTACAAGCGCATCGACGCCCGCCGCGGCCACGACGAGGTCGAGCTGCAGAAGTCGAACATCCTGATGCTGGGCCCCACCGGCACCGGCAAGACCCTGCTGGCCCAGACCCTCGCCCGCTTCCTCAACGTGCCCTTCACCATCGTCGACGCCACCAGCCTCACCGAGGCCGGGTACGTCGGTGAAGACGTCGAGAACGTGATCCTCTCGCTCTTCCAGGCCGCCGAGTACAACGTCGAGCGGACCATGAAGGGGATCATCTACATCGACGAGATCGACAAGATCGGCCGCAAGTCCGAGAACCCCAGCATCACCCGCGACGTGTCGGGCGAGGGCGTGCAGCAGGCCCTGCTCAAGATCATCGAGGGCACCGTGGCCAACGTGCCCCCCAAGGGCGGCCGCAAGCACCCCCAGCAGGAGTTCCTGCAGATCGACACCACCAACATCCTGTTCGTCTGCGGTGGGGCCTTCAACGGGCTGGACAAGATCGTCGAGCAGCGCCTGAACAAGTCCGGCGTGGGCTTCGGAGCTTCGGTCAAGGACCAGAGCCAGATGAGCCGCGGCGAGCTGCTGGCCAAGACCGAACCCGAAGATCTGCTGCGCTTCGGCCTCATCCCCGAGTTCATCGGTCGCCTGCCCGTCACGGCCACGCTGGTGGATCTCGACGAAGACGCCTTGGTCCAGATCCTCCACAAGCCCCGCAACTCCCTGATCCGTCAGTACGCCAAGCTCTTCGAGCTCGAAGAAGTGCAGCTCGAGTTCACCGACGGCGCCTTGGTCGAGATCGCCCGCGAGGCCATGGCCCGAAAGACCGGCGCCCGCGGCCTGCGCTCCATCCTCGAGGACGTCATGCTCGACGTGATGTACGACCTGCCGTCCATCGACGACGTCAAGGAGTGCATCGTCAACGAGGAGACCGTCCGCGCCAAGCAGCGCCCCATCCTGGTCTACGGCCACCAGAAGGTGAGCGGCGGCTAGCAGGCCTCCGGAGGCCCCATGATCTTCAAGTCGCGCAAGCGCATCGCAGAGGACCTCACCGTCCTCCCGCTGCTGCCCCTGCGGAACCTCGTGCTCTTCCCTCAGCAGGTCATCCCCCTGATCGTCGGGCGGGAGAAGTCCATCCAGGCCCTGCGCCAGGCCAACACAGAGGGCGCCCGCATCTTCCTGGTCGCACAGCGCGACCCCCGGGTGGCCGAGCCCAACGCCGAGAACCTCCACGAGGTCGGCTGCATCGGCCAGGTCATGCAGGTCCTCAAGCTGCCCGATGGCACCATGAAGGCTCTGATCGAGGGCCAGCAGCGGGCTCGCATCGTGCGCTTCGCCGCCACCGAGCCGCTGATGCAGGTCGAGGTCGAGATCCCCGAAGAAGCTCGGGCCGAGCCCGAAGAGGTCGAGCCCCTGATCCGCTCGGTGCGCGCCGCCTTCGACGAGTACCAGCAGCTCAACAAAGGCCTGGCACCCGAAGCGCTGGCCACGGTCTCGTCCGAGGACGAGCCCAGCCAGCTGTCGGACATGTTGGCCTTCCGGCTGGGTCTCAAGACCGAAGACCAGCAGTCCATGCTCGAGGAGTTCGCCCCCGCGGTGCGCCTCAAGCGGCTGCTCGAGTACATCCAGGCCGAGATCGAGATCCTGCAGGTCGAGCGCAAGATCAAGACCCGCGTCAAGAAGCAGGTGGAGCGCTCCCAGAAGGAGTACTACCTGAACGAACGGATGCAGGCGATCCAGAAGGAGCTTGGCGACAAGGATGAGTTCAAGAGCGAGCTGGACGAGCTCGAGCAGCAGATCCATGACAAGCAGATGCCCGACGAGGCCCGAGAGCGCCTGCAGCGCGAGCTGCGCAAGCTCAAGATGATGTCCCCCATGGCCGCCGAGGCCACCGTCACCCGCAACTACATCGACTGGGTGGTGGCCCTGCCCTGGGACACCTTCACCGACGAGAACCACGACATCGACCAGGCCCAGCGCGTCCTGGACGAAGACCACTACGGCCTGCGCAAGGTCAAGAACCGCATCACCGAGTACCTGGCCGTCGCCAGCCTGGTCGAAAAGCGCGACAACCGCATGAAGGGCCCCATCCTGTGCCTGGTGGGTCCACCGGGCGTGGGCAAGACATCTGTGGCCCGCAGCATCGCCCGCGCCACCGGCCGCGAGTACGTGCGCGTGGCCCTGGGCGGCGTGCGTGACGAGGCCGAGATCCGCGGCCATCGCCGCACCTACATCGGTGCCCTGCCCGGCAAGGTCATGCAGTCCCTGCGACGGGTGGGCAGCTCCAACCCCGTGTTCCTGCTCGACGAGATCGACAAGATGAGCACGGACTTCCGGGGCGACCCCTCCTCGGCCCTGCTCGAGGTGCTCGATCCCGAGCAGAACCACACCTTCAGCGACCACTACATCGAGCTGGACTACGACCTGTCCCGGGTGATGTTTGTCTGCACCGCCAACACCATCCAGGGCGTGCCCCCAGCGCTCATCGACCGCCTCGAGATCATCGAGCTGAGCGGCTACACCGAGCGTGAGAAGCTGGCCATCGCCAAGCGCTTCCTGCTGCCCAAGCAGCTCGAGGCCAACGGCATCGTCGAGGCCAACCTCACCCTCACCAAGGAAGCCTGCGGCGGGGTCATCCAGCAGTACACCAAGGAAGCCGGCGTCCGGAACCTCGAGCGCGAGATCGCCACCTTGTGCCGCAAGGTGGCCCGCCGCGTGGTCAACGAGGGCCCCGAGTTCCACGCGCGCATCACCACCCGCAGCCTACGCAAGCTGCTGGGCGTGCCCCGCTACATCCAGGACGAAGCCGAGCTCCGCGACGAGGTGGGCATGGTCAAGGGCCTGGCCGTCACCCCCTGGGGTGGCGAGATGCTCAGCATCGAGGTGGCCATCGTGCCCGGATCGGGCAAGCTGCTGCTCACCGGCCGCCTGGGTGACTGGCTCAAGGAGTCCGCCGAGGCCGCGTTCACCTACATCCGTTCCCGCGCCGTGCGCCTGGGCCTCGACCCTGAGTTCAAGGAAAAGCACGACTTCCACGTTCATTATCCCGGCAACGCCATGCGCACCGACGGCCCCTCGGCCGGCATCGCCATGGCCACCGCGCTGGTCAGCGCGCTCACAGGCATCCCGGTGTCGCGCCACATCGCCATGACCGGCGAGATCACCCTGCGTGGCCGCGTGCTTCCCATCGGCGGCCTCAAGCACAAGACCCTGGCCGCCCTGCGCGGCGGCGCCACCACCGTGCTGGTGCCCCGGCGCAACGAGAAGGACCTCCCGGACATCCCCAAGGAGGTCAGCGACGGGCTCGAGATCATCTGCGTCGACCACATGGACGAGGTCCTGCCCCGCGCCCTGGTGCTGGACGAGCCCGACAAGCTCTACGAGAAGCTGGCCGAGCGTCGCGCTGCGGGGCCCATGTAGCGACCCCGGCCCCGGCCCCCCGGGCCGCTACCAGCCGTTGCTGATGCCGCGCACGGGCGCACCAGGCACCAGGCGCAGCGCGGCGCGGGCCGCCTCGAGCTGCTGCCACAGCATGGGGTCGAGACCCGGCAGCATGACCGCCGGCTTGTTCTCCCAGTAGTCCTCGGTGCCAAAGACGTAGGGTCCGTAGACTTGGCCCTCGAAGTCCAGGGGAGCCACCTCGTCCACGCAGCCGCTGTCCAGTTCACCCAGCGGGTCCTGCAAGAAGGCGTAGAACAGCCGCTGGCCGCAGTGCTCTGCGCTGGCGTCGTGGGACAGGGGCGAGCCCGAGATCACGTTGTGGGGGGAGTAAGGGAAGACGTTCCAGTGCTGGTGCTCGCCCGTGAAGTGCGCGCCCACGTCGGCCGCGAAGTCCAGGGGCGTGGAGGGGTCCAGGGCGCCCTGCAGCATCAGCATGGGCACGTCGGACTCGGCCCAGGTGTCGTCCAGGGGATCGCTGTAGCGGGGCCAGCCCAGGTAGTACTCGTTGCGGTCGTAGCCCAGCCCCATGGTGAAGGTGCCGTCGGCGTGCACATCGTCCAGGTAGGCCAGCAGCTCGCTGTTGTCGGCGAACGACTCGTGCTCCCACAGCTCGGAGTAGCCCTCGTTGAAGAACAGCAGGGTGGACATCTCCCGGGGGTCGCTCTCGGAACCCCACAGGGCGTAGTAGAAGCTCACGATGGCGTCCACGTCGTCACCACCGCAACGGTCCAGCCGGTAGATTAGCGCGGGCACCATGGCCATGGTGAGGTGGTAGTAGTCCATGGTGCGCACGAAGGAGCGCAGGCTGGTGGCGTCCATGCCCAGCTGGCTGCAGTGACCCTGGTCCAGCTTCACCAGCAGCTCTGCCACCGTGGCCTCGGGGTCGGGCAGCTTCTCGGCACAGAAGGGGTCTTCGGTGCACAGCTCGAGCACGCGGTGGGCGATCTTCTCGTCGTACTCGTCCTGGAACACCAGGCTCTCGTTGGGGGGCACGATGCCCTCGATGACCACACCCTCGGCCATGTCCGGGAATAGCTGCAGGAAACGCTGGGACCAGTAGGTGCCACCAGAGCCACCCCAGATGAGCTGGTCCACGCCCTCGGTCTCGACCGACGCCATCAGCGCCGCCAGGTCGATGGCCGCCGAGGTGGCGCCGTAGACGTGCAGGCGGTCGCCGTAGTGCTCTTCCACGTGATCCACGCAGGCGGGGAGCTCGTCCAGGGTCACCCAGCTGCCCTGCTCGCTGGCGGCGGACTGCTGGTCTGGGCACTCGAGGAACTCGGAGTAGCCGGTGCCCCGGGGGTCCAGGGTGTAGACGTCGAGGCTGGGCTGGTCCGCGTGGATCTCCTGCATCCAGCTGGCCAAGCCGATGGTGCCGGCGCCGCCGGGCCCACCGTGGAGCAACCACAGCTGGCCCGTGGGGGTGCGGTCTGGGTTCACCAGGCGCTTGGCGTAGGTCTCGAAGATCTGGCCGTCACCGTCGCCCCAGAACAGCGGCATCTCCACCATGGCGCACTCGGCCCGACCGTCGTCCTGGCCATCGATCAAGGAGCAGGGCTGCCAGTCCACCACCACGTCGTGGATGGGGTAGTCGCCGGTGGCCGGGCCGCTGTCGCCGGTATCCTCCGCCAGATCGGCGTCCCTGCAGCCGAGCGCGAGCAGGGACGAACAGAAGACGATCCCCGCGCCAGGCCGGCGCATGGGCGATGGGAGCGAGGGCCAAGGGACGGTCAGACGGGGCATGCCGACTCCGTGTCGAGGGGGGGCTGCAGCGTTCGAAGAGCTGGTGCCAAGAAAGTGGAGCGTGTTGACCCCCGACTTCCTTGACACCATCTAGCCGGACGTTATGAGGCGTGGCGCTCGCAGCGTACAATTACCTCGGTGCTTGTCGTTGTGGGCGGATAGCTCAGTCGGAAGAGCAGTAGCCTTACAAGCTACGGGTCGCAGGTTCGAGCCCTGTTCCGCCCACCCTTCAACCGAGCTGTCTCTTTCCCATCACGGGGTGGTAGTTAAGTTGGTTATAACGCCGGCCTGTCACGCCGGAGGCCGCGGGTTCGAGTCCCGTCCACCCCGCCATTTATCGAAAACGCCCTTGGAGTCCTCTCCGAGGGCGTTTTTCTTTGGGGGATGGCTCGGGGATTCGGCAAGTAGGTAGAAGGGTTTGCGCCAGGTGGTCTCCAGGCGCTGACCGTCCCCGTCCTGTACCAAAACTCGGCCCACGCGCAGATGGCCACCACAGCGCCCTCGTAGACCCGCTGAACCGGCTCGATCTGCGCCCACCCGACGGCCGACCAGCACCCGTCGAGCCCGGCAGGCCCCGCGTTCCTGAACGCCGCCGACCTCCAGGCGCACCACTGGCGGCCCCCCGCCGCTCTACCTCGCCCGCTGCCCCTGCCCGCTCACCGATAGGTCGTCACGCCGCCTCGCGGTAGTAGTACCGCAGCAGCCCGCCTACCCGCTCTCGACACCGCACCTCTCCCTCGACGACATCTGCCAGGTGTCCACCCTCGATCAGCGATCCCCCGAGCCCCTGGTGCGGCCGCTCGGCGTTGTAGTGGCGGACGTACTCCCTCACGGCCCAGCGCAGATGGGCCTCGCCCAGTGGGATCAGCCGGTCCAGGCACTCGCTCTTGATCGAGAGCACGAAGCGCTCCACGAAGGCGTTGAGGTTGGGGCTCCGTGCGGGGAGGCGCAGCACCTTCACGCCGAAGTCCTCGAGCATCCTGCGGAACGCCGACGAGTAGAGTCGGTCACGGTCGAGGACGATGAAGCGCTTGCCCTGCAGGAACCCGTCCTCGCTGTCGGTGAGCTGTCGCGCCACCTGCACCATCCACGGGCCTGTCGGCTCCGGACTGATGCCCCCGATCTCGACCTTGCGCGTCATGAGGTCCATGACCACCAGCACGTGGTACCGGACCAGCCCTGTCACCGTCAGCACCTCCACGGTCAGGAAGTCGGCCGCAGCGATGCTGCCCCAGTGCGCCTTCAGGAAGGAGTGCCAAGACGTGGTCCGCTTTCGCTCGGGGGCCGGCTCGATGCCGTGCTCCTGCAGGATTCGCTTCACCGTGATCCTGCTGATCTCGTGACCAAGGTGGAACAGGCCGTCCCGGATCCGGGTGTAGCCCCAGCCGGGGTTCTCTCGCGCCAGACGCAGCACCAGCGCGACGATGTCCTCTGGCTTGGTGGGCCTGCCCGGGCAGCGCCTCGATGAGCCGTCATACTTCCTGGCCACGAGCTGCCGGTACCATCGCAGGATGGTGTCCGCCGTGACGATGCTGGCGACCTCCGCCAGAGCCCTGCGGCCCAGCGCCTTGCCCTTCACGGCCAAGCGCCGCCGTTGGGCATCCGTGAGCCGAAGCCGCCGGTGCCCAAGCTGCTCTCGCAGCACCGCATTCTCGGTCAGGAGGTAGTTGATGGCCCGCAGCTGGCGGCGATTGACCCATCCCACGAGAACCAGCAGGAGGTACTGGAGGATCAGGTCAGCACGCATCGCAGAGCCTCGAGGCCGGGAGAAGCCGCGGGCTCTATCCTCACCGCGGGGGTCTGCCTGCGGTGGCCACCGCTGATGGACTCCGCGGGGGCGCTGGCCGATGGCGACGGCGAAGGTATGGTGAACCGGACCTCCAGGGAGACGACCGTGCCGCTGACAGACCACCTCGATCTCCGCTGGGCACTCCCGGACGATCCCGATCTCGACCGCTTCACCAGTGGGGTGCCCGAGGTCGACGTCTTCTTCCGCGGTCGCCGGTGGTTCTTGGAGGAGAAGGGCAAGGCCTCACCGCCCACCTACCAGTTCTTCCTCCCTCGGAGCGGAGAGGTCGTAGGCTACGCCTCGGTGTCCAAGCGTCGCTGTGGGCATCCCACCGACGACTCGAACGCCAAGGCTCGCTACCTCGCGATCTACGTCGTAAGCCTGCACGAGCGGTTCCAGGGTGTCGAACTCCCCGGCGTCGTGGGGACCAGCATCGCTGCAGCCTTGTTCGCCCAGCTCGAGCAGATAGCGCGCACGGCGCCTGGTTGCGTGGGCCTCTACCTGTGGGTCAGAGAAGACAACGCCCGCGCCGTCGCGTTCTACCGCAAGTTGGGCTTCGTCGATGACACCGGTGGGCCGGTCCGGCGTGACGACGGCCCGGCCCACCTCACCATGCGCAAACTGTTCGACGCCTGACACCAGACGCTACAGCAGCGGCATCTCGCCTTCGTCGTCCTCGTCCGGGAGCGCGAAGTCGCCGCGCTGGTTCTTGGCGCGCAGCACCTCCATCCTGCGTTTCGTCTCCAGCACCTCGGCCCTGGGGAAACGCCAGTGTCCACCAGGGGTCCGATAGGCGCCGGGGAAGTACCCGCCCTCGAGCCAGTTCTTCACCGTGTTGGTGGAGGACACGCCCAGGAGATCCGCGGCCTGCCGGCTGGTGAGCACCTCGGGGGCCTCGGCCTCACCGCCCTCGAGGGCGCGCAGGAATCGCGCAGCCAGGTTCTTTCGGCCGGCCTGCTGCAGGGCGGTCGTCACTTCATTCACGAGGTTCTGGGACAGCGCGTTCATGGGTTCCTCCACGAAGCTCATCGGAGGGGTTCTGACGTGAGGATAGACAGATTCGTCAAAACCGTCAACGCCGAATCGTCAAATTCATCAACCATCGATGCCGTCCACCACCAGCAGCCCGAGCCGCTCGCAGCCCGCATCGTCCAGGCTGGAGATCTCGTCCAGCACATCCCGGGGCACATGGACCGGGCCGAGGTGGCGCACGGCCAGCGTGAGGAAGGCCGGGTCCACCTCGACGAAGTCGATCAGGACATTGGCATCGACGACGAACAGCACCCGTCAACCCCCGCCTCTGCCCAGGACTGCGCTCGCTCCCGCATGTCGTCCAGGTGGATGCCCAGGACCTCCGCCCCCCTCGACAGCGAGATCTCACCCTCCTCGAAGGCCCTCCGCACCAGCCAGGCGAGCCTCTCGCGCTCGAAGTCGAGAGCATCGAGGCTCGCCACCTCGCTGCCCGACCGGGCGATGATGCGTGGCGCCCCGAAGACCTCGGTGGGGATCCCGGCGGGCTCGGTGAGCTTTTGCAGCGGCCGCCCGGTCCGCTCCCGGTACTCCCAGGCGATCCGCGCCCACACCCTCTTCCGCTGTTCGGGAGACAGGGACTCGCAGACTCGGTAGACGACCACCCGCCAGCTCACCCTGAAGATCCGCTTCACCCTGATGACCCGCTCCAGGAGGGGCAGGCCCCGGGCCTCCCGCCACTCCTGCTGGAACGCCGCCTCGGGCATGAGGAAGTGGGAGGCGAAGGC
Organism: uncultured Pseudomonadota bacterium; assembly: GCA_937912125.1. GTDB lineage: Bacteria > Myxococcota_A > UBA796 > UBA796 > JAFGLY01 > CALDOK01. The sequence continues at coordinate 4,217 of CALDOK010000334.1, read as the reverse complement.
CTCGGCCTCCTTCTCCTGCTCGTCGTCCTCGGCCTCTACGTCGATGTCGTAGGCAGGGCGATGGAGCAGCAGGTGCCCCAGCTCGTGGACCGCGCTGTAGATCCAGTGCTCCACAGCCAGGCGAGGCCAGCTGTTGACCACGACGGCAGGCCCGCCGTCCTCGGGGGCCACGGACAGCCCCAGGAAGGCGTCGCTGGCGACCTCGACGGCGTGGACCTTGACCCCATGCGCCTCGAGCAGCCCACACACATCGTGGACCGGCTGCTGCGGAGCCAGCCCGAAGTGCGCGCGCGCCAGGTCCGCCGCCACCTGAGGCCGGTTCTCGTCTGCGCTCGCCAGCTTGCCCCAGAGGCCTTCGAGATCATGGGAGCCGCGCTCGCCGAGCAGGTCCTCGAGCTCACCGAAGTCCTTCAACCACCGGGCGACCTCGACCACGATCTGGTCGCGGCTCTTGAGCTTCTTGAGGGAGCGGAAGCGGACGTGCTGGAGCCGGGGCACGGGGGTGACCAGCTCGCGCACGGGCACACCGAGGGCGCGCGCGATGGCACGCAGGTTCTCGGTGCGGGGCAGAGACCGGCCCTTCTCCACGTTGCGGTAGGCAGCCCTGGACAGACCGGAGGCGTCGGCCACCTCGACCTGGGTCTTGCGGCGGTGCTTCCTGAACCTGACAAGGTTCGCTGCGATGACCTGGTTTTCCATGAGCGGCTCCCTCCTGCACCTCACATACTATCCATATCTACACATACCGTAAATATGGATAGTGTCAGACTCTGTCCGGTCTGTAGAGATGCCCCGATCAGGCAGCGGAGCGTTCATCACCAGCGGCGCCACTTGTCCTGGTAGGAGGGGGGGTCGGGGATCGGTGATGTGGGCGGCTCTGCCCTCACCGCCGTGAAGGAGCTGCTGTCCCCGTCCTTGATCCTGATGGTGCCGCGAAGACGACCGTCCTTGCCGACCCTGGCGCTGCCCGAACCCGTCATCTGGTCGTACTCCCAGGCGCCACGCCAGCGGAACGACAACCCCGTCTTGGTGGGCCTCGGGTACACGGTTGCGAGCAGGCAGTGCATCCGCAGACGATCATCATCGCCGGTGAAAGAGATCAGCGCCGGACCCAGGATGTCCAACCCATCGTTCACCCAGGTCTCCGTGTCCACGATGCGCCACCACCCTGTGAGCTCTTCGGGGAGGGATGGATCGGTCATGGTCGCTCCGAGCCGCCCGAGCGGCGAAAGGGATCGACCTGGATCTATCGCATCTCCACCCACCCCTGCGGCACCCCCCTCAGCAGCTCAATCTGCGCCTTCACTTCACTCGTCGGCGCCAAGAAGATAGTTCTAGCTGCGTCCACCAGGGGCCGCCATAAGAGCCCACTGGTCATCCCATTGGGCTCTTTTTTTTGTTATCGGAGCCGTCACGGCCCCCATCCATCGGAGCGCCTCGACATGACCCCCATGCGGCTCATCCTCCTGCTGGCGCTGATCTCCCTGCCGGGCTGGGCGCTGGCGGAGACCTCGGTGTGGCCCACCAAGCGCAGCTCGGACACCGAGTGGGGCGAAGATCTGTTCAACAAGCACTGCTGGCAGTGCCATGGGCGGCAGGCCGAGGGTGACGGCCCGGCTGCCGAGGCGTTGCAGGTACCCGTGCCCAGCCTGCGCGGTGTCTCCACCGACGCTACGCGGAGCGATCTGGTCACCACCGCCCGGCAAGGCCAGGGGCCCATGCCCGGCTATCACGAGTCCATCTCCCGACAGGACATGCGCCGGGTCTTCCTCTACGTCGAGTCCCTGGACAAGCCCCAGACAAAGCCCACCGATGACCCCGACGACGAGCCCGAGGGCCCCACCGAGGAAGGCAACGCCCCCGAAGGCGAAGGCAATGCTCCCGAAGCCGACGCCGAGGGCGGGGAATAGCGCTCCTCAGCTCCCGGACCAGACCAGCGCCCGGTCTATGGTGCGCTCGTTGCCGTCGGCGTCCGTGGCCAGGATCTCGACTAGGTGCGGGCAGCCGCTGCCGTCCTCCAGAGCCTCGAGATCCAGGACACCCGAGAAGCCCACCGCATCGCACGCCGGATAGCCGGGCCACGAGGCGCAGACATCGGGGCGGCTGGCGCCGTAGCTCAGGCTCTGCTCCACCGCCTCGTCGATGCGGGCGCGGAGGCTGGTCACGCCGCGGTTGTCCAGGGCCCAGCCCCGCACCGTCCCGTCGGCATGCGCGCCATCGGCAGGCTCATCCAGCACGCCAAAGGGCGCCAGCTGAGCCATCACCGCGGCGGCCTCGGAGGCGATGGTGCCGTAGGAGCCGATGAGCAGGTAGGCCCTTGCGTTCACCGTGGTCCAGGCAGGCACGGCGAAGGGGAAGAGCGCCCGGACGTTGTTGAAGGGCAGCGAGCGCTGCTGCCAACCCTGGAAGGCGGTGACGCCGTTCTCGTAGAGGATGCCCACGCCGTAGTCGGACCCCTCGTTCTGCAGGCTCACCCAGGGGGCGGGGCTGGTCACGTTCTCGTAGAAGAAGCCGTCGTTGCCAGGGGTGTCGATGGTGACCTGGCTGCCATCCGCCAGGTACAGCCGCCAGAGATCCGGACCGCCCTGGCCATTGGCCGCATACAGCGTGGGCATCTCCTGGTGGGTCCAGCCGTGGGCCATGCCGGCGGTCTCGGTGACCGCGTAGCGCAGCTCCACCACGTGAGTCCGCACGAAGCGGAGGCTCTGGGCCAGCTGGATCTCGCTCCGCAGCCAAGCCAGGGAGCCGTCGGAGCAGCCGCTGCTGTCGCAGTCCGTCGCTTCCCAGTTCGGGTTCCAGTGCAGGGGCGTGGTCAACACCTCGAGGGCCCCCTCCGCACCGGCGCCCGTCGCGTCCACCCCCGAGCCGTTGTTGCAGCGGTTGCCGCCCTGCACCGGATTCCAGCCCAGGTAGGTGATGGAGCTGGGGCAGGTGGTGGGGGTGGTCGCGCACGAGGCGTTCCAAGCACAGCCCTGCATGATGCGGTCGGGATCGTACAGGGCGACCTGCACCTCACGGCCCGTGTCGTTGGCGTCGATGGTGTTGCTGCCGTTCAGCCCAGCGGAGCCGTCGCTCAGCCCGAAGAATACGATGCTCCCACCCCAGTCCTGGCGCACGCCCACCTTGATGTAGTCGGTGGCGTCGTACAGGTAGGTGTCCGTGTAGCCGTCGCGGGTGGTGGTCTCCAGCCGACCCGACACGTCGGTGGACAGAGCCCGGTCGTCGGGCTGCTCCGCTTCGGTGTAGGGGCACTCGTCGGGGATGGTGTCGGTGTCGGCGTCCGTGTCGGCGTCCGCGTCCGCGTCCGAATCCGAATCCGAATCCGAATCCGAATCGGTGTCGGCATCGCCCCCGGAGTCATGGGAGACCGTGAGCGGGGCGACGGGATCGACCGGGTCGCAGGCGGCCACGCCCAGCAGCGCGACGACGGCCAGAGGGACACGAGGAGGACGGGCGGACACGATGCGCTCCGGTGGCATGGAGGCCCAGAGCGTACGCCAGCTTCGCCCTATTGACCAGGCTGGTCCACGCCGCGCCGCGGGCCGAGCCGAGGCTACCCACCGCCGCTGGCTTCGGCGCAGAACAGCAGGCGATCCAGGGCCCCGCTGCCCTGCAGGGTCAGCTCCACAAGAGACACTCCACAGACCTCCAGCTCCATCGTCTCCCTGGAGTTGTCGCCGTGCTGGCTCGAGGCCAGGCCGGCGAGCTCGCTTCCGTCAGCGGCCAGGAGGACCATGGCGACGGGCTGTTCGTCGATGTCCACGAAGTCGATGGAGCGCAGACACAGGGGCGCATCCAGGGAGACCACGAAGTGAGCCCCATAGACGTGGTCGTCCGGTACATCCACCCGCCCATCACCGTCGGAGTTCGTGGTGGTCTCGGCCCTGATCAGCAAGTTGTACAAGGCGATGTCGTTGCTGTCTCCGGCCTCGCCGACGCCTGGCCCGCCATAGGCCTCGTTGGGCGTACCCAGGTCGTAGTCGGTGCCCGGCGGATTCGCCGAGTCGAAGGCGATCCCCAGGCCAGGGGCGCTCTGGGTGCGGTCCCAGGTCTCGATGTGGAAACCCCAGGGCGCGTAGACCTCGGCCACGTCTTGTCCGCCCAGGATGGCGCGGCCCTCCGCGTCCAGATCGAAGTCCAGCAGCCAGCACTCTGGTGGCGAGTCCTGTGGTGGGGCCGTGTCCTGTGGTGGGGCCGTGTCCTGTGGTGGGGCCGTG
>CALDOK010000333.1 GCA_937912125.1 uncultured Pseudomonadota bacterium | reverse complement strand
GGATCTCGGCCCCTGGAAGGTCGGCTCGTACATGGGCGACTGGATCATCGAGCGCGAGGACGACGAGAGCAAGTGGAAGAAGATCGGCCCGTCCGGTGCCAAGCGCGTCAACTACTACGACAAGGCCGTGGCCGAGGCCGCGAAGCGCAACCGCATCATCCAGGCCGAGAAGCAGCGCGGCAGCTCCGCGAAGCGCGCCCCGTCCAGCTACCCCTTCTACGTCGTGGACAAGGCCACGGGTCGGGTGCTGTCGGGCTGGGAGTACCGTGAGGACGCCCAGGAGGCGCTGACCGAGAGCCATGGAGATCGCGCCAGGTCTTCCATGTCGGTGCTGACCATAGCGGGGGTGGTCCGCAAGTACGGTCAGGTGTCGTGGGCCAAGGGCTCGGCGGCCCGCAAGCTCCAGATCGTCGAGCACAACCCCGCTTGGTTCGAGAAGCGGTACGGCAAGGGCGGATCGTTCAACTGAGGCGCGTAGTCGGGCTCGGTCGAGCCATGATGTACTAAATTAGTACGTTTTAGTAGTGAATCAGGAGTCCCTCATGTCCCTCCCCCTCGTCGCCATCCCTCTGCTGATTGCCTCTGCGGCTGGTGCCGCCAAGCAGCAGCGGGGCAGCTCGGCCAAGGTGGTTGATCTCGACCACCGGGCCTGGGCGAAGCTCGACGCCGCCAAGCACCAGCTCAGCGTGATCGATGACGAGATCGACAAGGCTGGCATGTGGCGCGTGATCCAGCCGTGCCTGATCTGGTTCGCTGGCATGGGTGACAACCTCGCCATTGACGAGCTTGTCGAAGACATGACTGTCCGCCACGATATGTCCACCTTCCTGCTGGACCGCAAGCTGTCTGGCACGGTGACCGGCTTCGGCCAGACCGTCACGGCCAGCCAGGTGGTCCGAAACATCAAGACGATCCGGCGCTGGCAGGAGAAGGTCTGGCCCCTCACCTACTCCATCGTCGGGCCACGCAGGAAGAAGCGGGGCTCCAGATCCAAAGGCTCCATCCTCGACGATCCCGACTACTACGGCGCTCGATCCGATTTCGGGTCCGGTCGCAACGTGTTCGGCATCGTCAAGCGCATGAGGCTGTCCAAGGATCGACACAGGGAAGCGTCGGCGCGGGCTCGCAGCGAACTCCGTGGTGTGGTCGACGGCTACAACCGGCTGGCTTCCGACTCGCTCGACAAGTACGGAGATCACGGGGGCACGATCAGCGGTGTGCTGCGGTCGCATTTCCCGAGCGAGGTCAAAGACAAGCTGCGCTCATACCTGCGAGACGCGGACGCCCTGGACGATGTGGCTCGCGCTCACTGGCAGGCGTCGGGTCGTCGGAGCTACAACCCGCCCGACACCGAACCCGTCTACATGAGCCACTACGGTCCCTACACGGTCCCCATCCTCATCCAGACCCTCGTGGGCAAGGTCCAGGGCCGCACAGCGGGCTCCAGGGCCGTCCCTGGCTACGAGCCCAGGCCACGACAGCTCCAGGCGCTCGAGAAGGCCCTGCGCGCCACTGGGAGCCCCAGCCGAGGCTCGAGAGCCACCGCCAAGGCCCAGCCCAAGCCGGGCACCAAGAAGGCCGTGCAGGCTCTGGCCAAGCGGTTCGAGTCTTTCAATGTCGAGGACGTGCCAGACGATCTGCTGCTGGCCGTGGTGCTGGCTGGTGACATCCCTGGAGATCCGGTCCTGCTGGCGCGCACCATGCTGGGCTCGGTGGGCGGCAAGCTGAAGGTGCTCACGAGGAACCCGACGCTCCTGGGCGCGGTGCCCGGTGCGCGCTTTGCAGCCGTCTCGGAGCTGCGTCGTCGGGTTTCGACGCGCAAGGAAACCCAGACGCTCAAGTCCGCCTACGACGCCGTGGACGTTCTGCGCCCCCACATGGGCGGCGATGCCGAGAAGCTGGCGGCGATCTTCCTCGACAGACGCCAGAACGTGATCGCCGTGCGGACGCTCACCAAGGGCAACGACGCGCACACCATCGTGGACCCAAAGCAGGTGCTGCGGATGGCGCTCCAGCTCGGCGCGAGCGGAGCGATCCTGGGCCACAACCACCCCTCTGGAGATCCGACCCCCAGCTCTGCGGATGTCGATGTCACCGCTCGCTGCTCCAAGGCGTTCGAGATCGTCGGGATAGAGCTGCTGGATCATGTCGTGATGATCGAGGACGGCGTGCGCTGGACCTCGCTGCGAGAGCAGGGGCTCATGCCCCCTCGGGCCGGGAGCAATATCGGCTTCGTATAGGCGACGTATGTCGCTGGACTATGCGATCCGGTTGCGGTATCCTCCCTCTACCACCAGGAGTCACTCCATGAACGCTGCCTACCTCGCCGCCCTCCCTCTGCTCGCTGCTCTCGCGGTCGGCAAGGCCAAGGGCTCGAGCGCCAAGCCCCGCACCGTCGATCCGACGAAGCTCACTCGCGACAAGCTCATCATGGACATCGCGATTGCGACTGGCGCTGGTCAGAAGGACGTGGTCCTGAAGACCAGGCACCTCAATCATGCCGCCATGGTCGGGCTGTGGGAAATGTCGCACACCGACAGCTCCGAAGGCTCCAGCGCCAAGGCTCCCTGGCTGACAACCGCTGCCGAGAATCTCCGCAGCATGAAGATCGCGCTGAAGAAGCTGCGCGAGCGCCCGTCTTCCCGCATCGAGTTCGACACCATCGGCACGCTCGCGGTGGATGTCCGCATGGACATGCTGGCGACCAAGTCCGAGCGCAAGCAGGCCGACTCCATCGAGAAGGAGGCCATCAAGCTGTTCGACAAGGCGAGCCCTTCCTACGCCAGCCGTCGTCACAGCGGCTCCTTCGCCAAGGTGGCGTTCCAGGCCGGCGACATCGTGCGCTACACCGCCGCCTTCCTGCGCTCGACGGGTCAGTACGCCTCGAACCGGATCAACGGCAAGGTGGTCAGCGTGCGCCCTCCTGGTGGCTGGTTCGGTGGCTCTCCAGAGGTGATCTGGAACGACGATCCGACCGAGACGCCCCAGCTCGTGCTCGCGGTGAACCTCGAGATCGATCCCAAGGTGAAGCGCGGCTCCAAGGCCGCCAAGTCTGTGTCCAAGGCCAGGATGCTGTCCGACATCGCCAGGCTGACCGGGGAGCCCGAGCGGGAGGTCAGGGACGCGATCAAGCAGACCGCCGACGACAAGAGGATCTCCTACGACGACGCGATCCGGTCCATGTGGGAGACGGCGACCTGGAGCGAGCACAAGGGCTCCCGCGCCAAGGCCGCCAAGCCTCGTGGTTCCAGCGACAAGCCAGGCCGCTTCACCGTGGACATGAACAGCTCCACCATCACCGTCACCAGCAAGTACGGCGAGCAGCGGTTCGACAACAAGTACGGGCGCGGCTCGCAGATCGTCAAGGGCAAGGACTGGTTCGAGGTGCTCAGCGTCAACGACAACCTGCCCTACGTCGGCCTGGCCAGCTTCGGCTGGGACTGGAACAACCAGGAGTTCTACGAGCACGGCGAGGTCTACCTCCAGGGACATCAGGTCGAGGAAGCTCTCGGCCCTCGCGGTACGGACCTATCCGAGAGCGTCATGCTGAAGAAGCTGCGCCAGTACATCCAGTAGTCACCACTTCGACTTCGACTTCACCAACCCCCCCCAGGAGAGACTCCACCATGGCCAAGATCAACCTCATCGCGCTCCTCCAGGCCGCCAAGGGACAGCAGAAGAAGCCCAAGAAGGGCCCCAAGATGCAGGCCCGTTCGGCCAGCACCATCAGCTTCCGCACCAAGGACGGCAAGAAGGTCGTCTTCCGCGCCAAGGGCATCCGCAAGGCCGAGCGCGAGGCCAAGATGAGCGCCTACAACGTGTACGTCCAAGAGAACATCCACAAGTACATCCCGGCTGGTGGTGGGCTGCGCCAGGGTCGCGCCGCGATGAAGAAGGTCGCCGCCGACTGGAACCGTCTCCAGAAGCAGCGTGCGAGCCGCAAGTCCCGCGTAGCCTGATCGGAGGCCGCTCGTGAGCGATCTCGCCGCGTTCGCGTGGCGACGTGGTGGTCCGAAGGCCCCAGCGTGGGTCTGTCGGGTCATGGGTCGTCACATCGACACCATCGAACAGCAGATGGGTGTGCGTTTCCTCCGCAAGGACGGGAAGCTCATCCTGCTCGGTCGTGGTGTCTATGGGTGCGTGATCGCGCTCGAGGACGTGACCAGGGTGTTCAAGATCACGTCGGACGAGGAGGAGGGGCCGATCACAGCCTGGATTCAGTTCCTCCAGAGCCAGGACGCGGCACCTGGCGGGGTGCCGATCATCGAGACGACCACCAAGATCGACAAGGTCTTCCGCTTCCCCGACAAGATCAAGCCGAGCGGTCACGAAATGCGCCCCTACGGCATCATCCGAGAGGCGGTCGACACCGACCGGAGAATCCCGGTCAGGCTGGCCGAGGTGTTGGACGCCTGCGTGGACGGCTGGGAGGTGGCCTGCTCGAGCCTCAAAAAGAGCAAGCAGGATCTGGGTCGGATGATGGCCGACGCTTCGATCCTCGCCATGACGCAGGGCGCATACGGGAAGCAGGCCGAGCGGCTGGGAGCCCACCTGGAGTGGTTCCAGAAATCCGGCACTCCGCTCATGGACATCCACCGGAGCAACGTCGCGTATCGCATCGTATCGACCGTCGAGCACACGAAGCGTGGGCAGATCGTCATGTACGACTTCGGTGCGAGCCAGCTCTGTGATACGATCCCTGGCGAAATCCACGACCTGATCGGAGAGTGAATGGACACCGCCTGCCCCTTGCAGAACGAGCTTACCCAGCGGATCGAGGGCGCGCTCGGTGTCCGCATGGGTGCGGTCAATTGCCGGCTGGTGGACGAACCCGGCATGACCGGGGCCATGAAACGATCCGGGTGGGCCGCTTCGGACACCCGTGGCGTGATCGGCTTCCAGGTCGGCAAGCACGTTTACGTCCGCCAGGACACCCCCTGGACCGTGCTGCACGAGCTGATCCATCGGTCTGGCGTGAACGGGGACAGGCTCAACCGCTACGTCGCGGAGGGGCTCACCGAGGCCATCGCGCTCGAGCTGAAGCGCAGCCCCAACGAGCACCGCCCCACCTACCCGACCGAGACGGCCTGGGTCCAGCGCGAGCTGCTGCCTCGCCTGGGAATGACCGCCGTCCAGCTCGGGAGCACGCTGGCCAAGACCCGCAACGCGCCGAGAGAGCTGGCCGATCTGATCCACCAGAACGATCCGAAGATCGACAAGATCAAGCTCGAGCGCGAGCTTCAACCCCAGCGACCGGAGAAGCCCACCATCGGGAGCCGGTCCTGCGAGCCCACCCGCTTCGGCTCCACGGCCACGCCGCCGAGCCTGGCCCACCGCGAAGGGCTCGGCTACCTGGCGCTCCGCATCGGCCTCGTCGGCGGTGCCGCGCTCGTCCTGCCCCGCGCCGTCTCGAGGATTCTCCAATGACCACCCTGCCCCTGATGGACCCTCGCCAGTCGCTGCGCGAGTGCGCCAAGCAGCTCGTGCTGCTCGAAGACCACCTCATTCACCCGGCCAAGCGGTGCTCGGACTGCATCGGCAAGCACCTTTTGACCGCCGAGGCGTTCGCGGAGGAGGCCGCCACCTTGGACACCGTGGGGGACTGGTCGGAGTTCGCCGGCACGGTCGCGGAGCGGGTGCGCGATCTGGCCAAGGACGCCACGGACAAGACCAAGCGCAGCCAGATGGGTCAGGCGGCGCGGGTCGTCCGCAAGGAGATCGTAGAGAAGCTGGGTGTGGCGGTTCCGGTCAAAGAGGGAGACTCGAAGATCGAGCAGGCTCCCATGTCCGGTGGAGCCAACATCGGTGCCCACACCCAGGGTATCCAGTTCGCCCACGCCGTCCTCAGCGCCCGCAGAAACCTGATCGGCAAGCACGAGATTTGGGGTGTCGGTTCCAAGAACGGCATGATCGTGGTGAACGTCGCTCCAGGCGGGTTCGGTGTCCCATCGACCTACCTCGGTTACCCCGTCCGCACCGTCCGCACCGCCAAGCCTCGCCTCCCAGAAGCCGTGCAGGCGGCGCAGATCGCCTTTGCCGCCAAGGCTGGTGTCGGGGTCGTCTCGCAGGGTGCCGGCTGCATCCAGATCGTCGCGGTGAAGTCGAACCTCCCCGCTCGGCTGTTCGGCTGGCCGGTCTGTGTGCGTCCTCCTGGCTCTCTGTCCAGGCTGATGGGGTTCTTCGGGGCCGGCACCTTCGATCCCAAGCCTGGTGACCGGGTGGTCTACGCCTGGAAGGGGACGAACGGCAAGGAAGACTGGTGGGTCGGTGAGGTCGCCAAGCCTGGGGTGAAGGCCCAGGACGGCGTCATGGTCGAGAGCATCCCCCAGGACGGATTCCTGGCGGTGAACGACACCGAGAAGGGCTCTGGGGTCTGGTGGTCGAAGAACGGTCGCTGGGTGGTGGTCAAGCCCTCCTACCTGTCCGACATGGTGAAGGAATCGTACAAGCCTACCCAGGCCGCCATGATCGATCTGATCCAGGGGGTCGTCCAGGTCGAGCTGCCGAGCTGGACCGTGGACACCCAGCGGCGCTTCACCTTGGCCCTGGTCACGGCGGCGTCCATCCTCTCGAGGCTCGATCCGCTGGCAGCCAAGGGCAACGACGTGGGGCTGTTCCGGCTCGGAGCCGATGGCGTCCCCTCGGGCACCTGGCTGGCGGACAAGGGCGGTACCG
>CALDOK010000332.1 GCA_937912125.1 uncultured Pseudomonadota bacterium | reverse complement strand
TCCACGCCGTCCCGACCCGCCGACCGCCGCGCTCAGACGCCGCAGGCGACGCATACCCCCCCCGGAACTATGACACCGTTCGCCCCGCCTAATCAGCCGACTGCTGTGACAGCACGCGCAGAACAGTCGCTTCTTCTCGTGGCGGCAGTGGAACACCGTTGCGCCGCCCACGAAATCGGTACGCAGCAACTCAACTGTACCCAGCCCGAAACAGTGGAATAGTTCGCTTCGCGTGGACATCGGGGACCTCCTGTGTAATGACTGCGAGAGCCAAGAACACTGGAACGCAATGCTCCACCGATTTCCACACCAAAGTACGCACTTGCCGGAAGACCTGGAAAAGGAGCGGGACCTGTTCAACCTGGACCGGACCATCGTGCTCTACGACCTGACCAACACGTACTTCGAGGAGGTGGCGGCGGACAACGAGCTTGCGCGCCGCAGCGCCGCCTCGAAGGAGAAGCGCACCGACTGCCCCTTGATCTCGGTGGGACTGGTCCTGGACGCCGAGGGATTCGTCCTCACCCACCGGGTGTTCCCCGGCAACGTCAGCGACTGCCGCACGCTGCTCGACGCGGTGGGCGAACTGCGGGAGGTGGGCGGCATGGGGCCGTCGAAGCCGGTGGTTGTGGTCGATGGCGGCATGGCCACCAAGGACAACCTCGCCGAACTGCGCGCCAGAGGCTACGACTACGTGGTCAACGGCAAGAGGCAGAAGCGCGCCGAGTTCGCGGCGGACTTCCTGGACAGGGACAAGTTCCGGCGCGTCGAGGGACGCGGAAAGGCGACCGAGGAGCAGCCCGTGTTCGTGCGCCGGATCACCTCCGGGGGAGAGACGATCGTCCTGTGCCGCAGCGATGGCCGGCGCGACAAAGAGGACGCGATCCAGGACGGCGCGGAGCGGAAGCTTGTCGATGGACTCGAGAAGCTGCGCTGCCGCATCCTGCGAAACGACCCCAGGCTCAAACTCGACGAGGGTCGGGCGCTGGTTGATCGCGCCATCGGCAGGCTGGCGTCCCGGACCACCCGGGCATCCAAGCTGTACAGCATCGATTACGGCCACGATGACCGATCGTTCGCATGGCGGCGGAAGGAGGAGGAGTGGAACGGCGACCGCGAACTGCACGGCTGCTACCACCTGCGCAGCACGCTCGATCTGGACGACCAGAAACTGTGGCGGATCTACATCACCCTCACCAGGGTCGAGGACGCCTTCCGCAGCATGAAGGGCCAGCTCGGGCTCCGCCCCGTCAACCACTCGCTCGAAGACAGGTGCCGCGCCCACATCTGGATCACCGTGCTCGCCTACCACCTGCAGCGCTGGACTGAGCACTCCCTGAAGCTCGCGGGATATGAATGCACCTGGCGCAGACTCAAGAGAAGCCTCGAGACCCACTGCTACGCCACCGTCATCATGCCCACCGCCGAGGGACTTGAGCATCACAACCGCAAGCCGGGGCGCCCCGACCAGATCCAGAAGCTGGTCTACACCCTTCTCGGCATCGACTGGAAGGCTCTGCCCGTCAGGCGACGAACCTACAAAATCGCCCAATGCGCGAAAACGTAGTGCCAGAGAATCCGTAACACGCTGCGGCCCAACTGTCGGCATTTTGGGGCCGCGGAAGTCGGGCTAGGCACCCCGGCGAGAGGGTGGGCCGCCACCGGGGCTGCGGCCCACCAAACC
>CALDOK010000331.1 GCA_937912125.1 uncultured Pseudomonadota bacterium | reverse complement strand
TCCAGTGTCGTCAGCCTCGGGTGCCCGTAGGCCCAAGCAGTCCAGGACAGCTGGCGGTCGTGCGGGCCTGATGCGATGACGGCGATCTCGGGGGTCACGGCCTCGAGCAGGGGAACGGTTGTGGCGTTGTAGGATCCGTGGTGGCCGACCTGGATGATGTCGGCGTTCAGGTCCTTCTTGCGCCTGGCTGCCAGCATGGACTCGATGCCCACTTCCTCGAGGTCGCCCATGAACAGCGCGGTGGTGTCTCCGAAGACCACGCGAGTCACGACGCTGTGGTTGTTCTCGTCGTCGAAGTGGTCGTTGCCCCAGCTGTCGGAACCCCAGCCGGGATCGGTCGGCACTCCACCCCAGAGCAGCCGCACGGAGGGGTTGGCGCCTCCGCACCCCGGGAAGGGGTCGATCTTGGAACCGCCGATGGTGTACCCGAAGATGCCGAAGTCGTCGGTGCTCACCTCGCGGTACCGGCCGACCGTGGAGTCCCCGCTGTTCGTCGCCACGTAGTCCTCGATGGCCTGCAGGTACGGGGCGGTCATGCCGGAAGCGGGGTGGTCGCCGTTGTCGACGATGGACTCGACCTGGTAGTTGTCGAGCACCGACTGGATGCCGCGGACGTGGTCGATGTGCGGGTGGGTGATCAGCAGCAGGTCGAGCTCGTCCAGGTCGGTGCGGCGGGCGAAGAAGGCCTCGAGGTAGGACTCGAGCTGGGCCACGCCGTCGAACTCGTCGTTCTGCTCTGCTCCGGTGTCCACCAGCATGGCGCCGCAGGGGAACTCGACCAGGGTGGCGTCCCCTTGCCCCACGTCGATGAAGTGCAGGCGCATGGTGGGGTCGGCGTCGGCCAGGGCGACGGAGGGGAGGGCGAGGGCGAGGATGAGGGCGATGGAACGCATGGGGTCCCCGAGACGAAGGGCTGGTGGTCGTTCTTGGAGAGTACAGAGGGCTGCGGTCCTGCTTCAAGGGGCGTTCTGAAGAAGCGCTGGCGACCGTGTTCCGGCTTCATTTGGCCGGTTCGTGTGGCGAGGCGTGGTGGTTCGCCTGGTCGGTCCACTTGACCTATAGGCGCTTGAACCACCGTCTCTCGCGCTCGACCTCGACCGATATCGTGTCTTTCCAAAAGCAGTCATTCTGGCGAGGTGCTGCTGGTTGGGAACGCTCGGGGGTCTACTTGAAGGCCATACCTGTGATGGATGAGCGCCACGAATGTCCGCGAGACGTCGCCCATGAACTCCAGGTCTTCGTCGATGCTGGGGATCGCATCGATAGCGCCGTCGTGCACGATGCGATGACGCAGATTGTCCAACGCTACCAACCGCTTCTGGTCCAAGCGGAAACCTTTCACACCCTCGAAGTTCGGAGGGGGGCGACAAAGTGCAGTCAGGTGTTCCAGCTTTGCGAGCAGCGACTTCCGGTCGAGAACCTCCAGGTGGTCTGCGAGCATCTTTGAGAGAAGCTGGTCGTGGGTCTGGTTTTCCACGTCGGCAAGCTCCACCTTCCGCTTGGAAAAGAACGGTGCCCAGTCGCGGGGGGCCTGGAGCATCGTCACATGGCAGGCATCGAGCGCGAGGTCATCCAGGATGGAGTGGGCGAAGACGATGGTAGCCGCATCCAGGGCGCCATGGAAGTCTGTCAGGGCTCTCTCAACGAGTGTTCTTGCTGCCATCGCTTCGCCACCCTCGTCACGGAAGCGGGCACGGTCCTTGAATAGATGGGCCCATTCTGGTGAGTGAGTGAATTTCCTCGCGAGCAGACGAGACTCTCTCTCGACCCTGTTCGATGCAGCAGGGATTCCAGCGAGACCTACCCGACGAAATGAGTGGATGACGCCCCAGCGCTGGATCGAATCCCAGAACAGGTGGCTGAAAAGCTTCTGGGCCTTGGTCATACCGGAGCCCCGTCGCTGGTCAACCGCTTGTAGACCTCATCCAGCACCTTCGACCGCAAGAACCTCAGCACCTCTTCGTCCGAGAACACCCGGTCGATGAACTCCCCGTGCTTCGTGTGCCGGTCGAGGATGTGGGTGAGTGGGAGTGGGAGTGGGAGTGGGAGTGGGAGTGGGAGTGGGAGTGGGAGTGGCATAGTCCTTCACCTTCCCAGCACCAGGTACGCAGCACCATTTTGGTAGGTACCGTAGGATGCATGGAGGGCTCCGATGATGAGATCTGGGAGTCCGTCTCCGTTGGTGTCACCAGCTCCTGCTACGTCCCAGCCCGCCATCCCACTGTCTCCATCCAGGCGGGCAGCAGCGGAGACAAGACTCTGGTGGCCTGTAGCTGGGCCATAGACCAGGTAGGCGGAGCCGCCGTCTCCCTCACCGTAGGCACCAACGACGACATCATCGAATCCGTCTGCGTTCATGTCACCAGCTGCTGCGACACTCGCGCCGGCCATGTCCGAGGTGTTTTCACCTGTGTACGTGGCGTCTGCATCCGCTACGGCGTGGTCGCCTTCGAGGGGGCCGTAGAACACGTAGACCGCTCCCAGCATCAGCTCGCCCTGGGGGGATCCGATGAGGACATCCGTATGACCATCGGCGTCCAGGTCACCTGCCATGGCGACGCTGTACCCCGTCCAGCTTCCGTAATCCCCAGCGATCTTGGCGTCGGCGTCGACGAGGCTGAGAACCGAACCAACAGGCCCCGTCACCAGGTAGGCCGCTCCCGCTTCGTGTCCTCCTGTGGCATCGAAGAAGGCTCCGACCACGACATCGAAGACTCCGTCCCCGTCCACGTCTGCGCCTCCAGACACCCTGCTACCTCCGTAGTCCCCGGAGCTTTCGGCAGTGATCTTGGTGGCGACATCTCCAGTGCTGATCACGTCTGTCACTGGGCCATGCAGGACATAGGCTGCGCCGATGAGGTCGCCATCCGCTGACTCGCACGATGTGCCCACCAGCATGTCCTGGAAGCCATCTTGATCCATGTCGCCAGCGGCGGCGAGCCCAGTGAACGAACAGGCTCCTTCCGCTCCAATGATTTTCGTGTCGGAGTCCCCGAGGCTCTGCTCACCCGAGACTGGGCCATGTACCAGGTACGCGACCGGGGCATCGCCAAAGGCGGAACTGGCCAACATCGCACCAACGACGAAGTCATCGAAGCCATCAGCGTTCATGTCCCCCAGCCCTGTCAGGTTGAAACCTGCAACCGACCTCTCGTTTTCTCCAAGCAGTTTGGCGTCAGCCGACGCCAAGCTCATTTCCCCCGTCACTGGCCCATGCACGATATACGCGGCCCCTGAGTACTTGCTGATGGACGACTCCGTGTATGCACCGATGAGCAGGTCGCTGTAGCCATCTCCGTTGACATCCCCAGCAGCAGACACGCTCCGACCCGCGTTGTCGTTTTCCGCTTCGCCCAAGAAGATCGCATCCGCGTTGGTCAGGTAGGTGGTGTCTGCGAGCCCATCGCAGTCTTGATCAATGCCGTCACCCCAGGTGTCTTCGGCTCCCGGGTGGATGGAGGCGTCGTCGTCGTCGCAGTCGTCGCCTCCATGGTCGGTAGAGATGTAGCCGTCGCCGTCCTGGTCGCTCACCATCCCCGTGTCAGTGTCACCATCTGCGTCCCCATCGGCATCGGAGTCGGTGTCCCCGTCAGCGTCGGTGTCGGTATCAGCGTCTGCTTCTTGGCAGGCCGCCGCTCCACTACAGTCGGGATCGTCGCAGTCGAAGAGTCCATCGCGGTCGTTGTCGGCGTCGTCGGAGCACTCGCCGGGGTCATCGCCTTCGTAGTGCATGGCTGTGTCTTCCTTGTCGCCGCACGAGGTCAGGGAGACGAAGGTCACGAGGACCAGGATGTACGGCTGGCGGAGCATGAACACCTCCAACGTCAGGCTACCATGGCCGGCGCTGGGACAGAACCACCAGCGGGCCCCCCACCGGACCCGCTCTCACCCCCTCCCTGTCGCCCCGCCGACCCCTACCCGACCAACTCAGCCACCCCCTCC
>CALDOK010000330.1 GCA_937912125.1 uncultured Pseudomonadota bacterium | reverse complement strand
TTGATCTCTGAGGCCGGGATGCCCAGCGCACCGCTGAGAATCTGAGCCATGGTCGACGGCCCTCCTCGTTGAAGAGCCCACCGGGTGACGTGCTCCTCCCACGAATCCACCTCGCGGTATGGCTCAGAGAGTTCTACGAGCTGCTGCTCCTCTGCTTCGTCGAGCCACCACTTCTCGCCCTGCCGATAGCGGATTCTGGCTTCGGCCCAGAGGAGGTCACGGTCGAGCAGGATGGCCTGGTGGTCAATGTTGCCGGTCCGGACCGGCCAGAAGCGTCGCGACCCTGTTGGATCGACGATGAACTCCTCCTCGTTCGTGGTGCCCACGTAGACGCATTGACGGGCCAGGAGAACGGCGTTGCGCCCATAGGGTGGACGGATGCGATCACTGGCGCTCGACAGGAACGCCTTGACTGTGGCTGCCTGCCGTCCCTGGAGTGACCGCAGCTCCGCCATCTCGAAGATCCAGACCCCCTGGGAGACGATCGCAGCGTCCTTGCTCTGGATGTTGAAGGGTGTGTCGGCTGTCCACTCCGCCTGCGGCACCAGGTTTGCGAGGGCTCTGGACTTCCCGGAGCCCTGCCCCCCGTAGAGGACCACCATGTTGTCCAGCTTGCACCCAGGCTGCATCACCCGTGCCACGGCCCCGACCATGAACTTGACCCCCATGGGGCACACCGGCGGCACGTCCTCCGCTCCGAAGTAGCGGATGAAGAGCTGGGGCAGGCGCTCGATGCCATCCCAGTCCAGCCCGTGAAGGTACTCACGAACAGGGTGGAATGGATTGTCGAAGGCGATCTTCGCCAGGCACTCATGCAGCGCTCGGGTGGAGACGACGAGGCCCCAGTCCCGCTCCAGCTCGACCGCGGTGTTGGTCTCGTCCACGTCTTTCAGCTCCACGCCATCGAAGAGGACCTGGTCAGCGAAGCGGTTGTACCGTAGGCGTCCCTTCCACCTCGGGTCATGGCTGAGGATCTCCACCATGTTGGCCTTGGTGGGCCTGGGAGTGCCATCCCGCTTGACGGTGAGCCGCTCCAGCAGCGCCTCCTGTGCCGTCAGCCGTTCGCGAAGATGTTGAGGAAGGGAGTTTGCATTGACGCTTTCTGACCTGGTCATTGCGCACCCCCTGGCAGGAGCTCGTCGGGCCAGCCGGCCCAGTCGCAGGAGTTCCGATGGTGGCAGTGAGCGCGACCGGCGCTCCGAGGCACGATGATGAACCAGACGGATCGGCGGCCGCAGCTTGGGCAGGTGATCTTCTCCGCTCGCTGGGAGCCTTCGGTACCGCTGACTTGGGCGCCCAGGACGTTGGCCACGTGTAGGCGAAAAGCGGGCTCCCAGCTCGGGCGGCTCTGATAGTCGCTTCGGCGAGGCTGCTTGTCCGCCGGCTGGACACGACGAGGGGACAGCGGGCCTGGCTGGGTGTCGAGATCAAGTTGCTCACGCACTACGAGCAGAGGAGCGATGCTGACCTGCAGCAGGTAGCTGGCATCAGTCGAGGGCAGGGCAGGCAGGAAGTAGAGGCGCGATGCGTCCCTGCAATTCGGATCTGGCTCTCCTGCCGAACGCTCGGCAGCCCACAGCCAGGCTCTCTCCCAGAGGGGGCCAGGTACCTCTTCCCCGAGGGGTAGCACGAGCCGGAACCTGGGCATTCCAGGCCGGTGGGACCAGCTCGAGTGCACGACGAGAAGCCAGGCGAGCCAGGGCTCGATGGCTGCTTCCGGAGTCGTGCCGTCGTCATAGTCCAGCACCAGGCAGGAGAGTGCCGCGACGGTCTCTGCCCCCCTCTTGGCCCCAGACGGGTAACGGGCCGGTGACCATGCGGGCAGCCGTCTTTTGTCGCGAACCTCGCTGTGTACGTCGAAGCGGGTCAGGCGCTTCACGAGCTGGTGGCAAGTGAGCTGGTGCATGCTGGGCTCGTTGTCGAAGACGTTGCGGTAGGCGCATACAGACAAACGGGTGGCGTGCATCTGGGCGACTCCAAGACACGGGATGAAGTGTTTGGGTGAGGTGGCCGAACTTCTAAGCAGCTTCGGAGGGTGGCTTCTCTCCATCGCTGGCGCCCCCACCAGGATGCTGGCTCGATTCTCGACGCTCGGATCGCCGCAGGTGTTCCTTGGCGATCAGGCGTGCGAGAGCAGCGAGGCCCTCATGGCGTGGTCCTGCTCCAGTGGGATGCGGAGGGTGTGGCAAACAAGACATTGCTCAAGCAGCGCCCCGCTGGCTGGGAACAGCGCAGTTCACTGGAACGCGTTCCCAGATTTGATCTGGTGGTACGTCCGCGAAGACCTCGCTGGAGCGTATGGTGCGGCGCATCTTGGCCGTGAGAGGACGACGACGGTTGAGGAGCTGCGACCAGTACGCACGAGAGACATCGATCCGCTTGGCGAACTCCCTCTGCTGGAGATGGTGCTCCTCGTCGATCTGCTTTCGGACGAATTCGGTCTTCAGAAAAAAGTGGGCGGCGGGCATGGGGTGGTATCTCCGTGATTACCGGAACGGTTCCTAAAAGGTATACAGCGCTTGCAGCCGGGTGTCAACCACGCTATCACCGTACTGGTATCTGAATCAATTCCATACGAGAGTGAACCCGTGGCCATCAAATCGTTCAAAGAATTCGATCATCGGCCGGTAGGTCCAGGCGATATCGAAATCGGGGAATGTGACATTCTATGGGGGCAACAGCCCGGTTTTGGGCCCTACCTCAGAAGGGCCCGAGAGGAAAAGGGCCTCTCGCTACGAAAGGCCGCGCGGGGGCTCGGGGTCTCACATACCTACCTGTTGAAGCTCGAAGCGGGGGAGCGTGCTGGGTCGCCAGACCGAGAGTTCATCGACAAGGTCGCGGCCCTGTACGAGTGCAACTGGGGCGATGTGATGCATGAGGCGGGCTACCGAATCGATCTCCCAGACGACATGGATCCTGGGCGCAGGCTCAATGAAGCATTCGCCAGGATGGTGCTGGATCCGCGGGTTCAGCCACTCGGCCTCTCGACTTCTGACCTCGACCTTCTTGCCCCCAAGGTGAAGGCAAAGTGGATCGCGTTTGCCCGCATGCTTGCGGAGATGGATGATCCGGAGGTCTTCCTCGACGATGTGCTCTCCTCCAGAGAGGAGGAGTGATGTCCGTTGATGACCGCCCCCGCGTCGCCATCTACGCTCGCTGCTCCGCGCAGAAGCAGGCCGAGAAAGACCTCTCCATCCCAGCTCAGCTCGACGCCGCACGCGCCCGTGCCAAGCAGGAGGGCTGGCTGGTCTACCGGGAGTTCATCGACGAGGCAAAGAGCGGTCGCAGCGACGACCGGACGAAGTTCCAGGAGATGATCGCCCTTGCTCGGCAGAGGCCCCGGCCTTTCGATCTCATCGCGGTGTGGAAGTTCTCCCGCTTCACCCGCAACCGGGAGCACAGCATCCTCTACAAGCGGATGCTGCAGCGTGCCGGTGTGCGGGTCGTGTCCCTGAACGAGCCGGTAGACGACAGCGCTTCGGGTAGGCTCTTGGAGGGGATCCTGGAGAGCATGGACGAGTTCTACTCGGAGAACCTCGCCGAGGACACCGCGCGGGGGATGCGCAAGAATGCGAGTCAGGGCTACCGCAACGGCGGCCGGACACCCTTCGGGTACCAGCGCAAGGCCACCGGAAACTCTGTCTCACCGAAGGTCGTCTTGGAGACTCATCCCGAGAACGGCCCCGTCGTCCAGCGCATGGCCCGCATGGTCCTTGACGGGTCCGGTGCAGCCAGCATCGCCCGCACCCTCAACCATGAGGGCATCACCACGGCCACGGGAAAGTCCTGGACCACCCAGGGGGTGCTCAACGTCCTGCGAAACGAGGTCTATGCAGGCGTGTACGTCTTCGGCAAGAGCACCAAGCGCACGAGGGACGGTGAACCCATTCCGCCAGTGCGCGTAGAGAACGCCCACCCAGCTCTGGTCACAGCCCAGGACTTCC
>CALDOK010000329.1 GCA_937912125.1 uncultured Pseudomonadota bacterium | reverse complement strand
TACCTCCTCGGCCCGCAGGCATCTGCGGCAGCAGATGCCCGGTGAACGCTTCACGCGAAGCGATGGGTGGCTAGCTTCGGGACGACACAGAACCCAAGGAGGCCACCATGGCCTACGCTGGCACCCATCCCCGTGCCCTCGCTGGCGCGCTGCCCGAACAGCGCGTCGACTACCTCAAGAAGGTGCTCGTCCTCACGGTCTTCGGCCTCGGAATCTCCGCGATCACAGGGCTGATCTCGGCGTTCGTCGTGGGGGCGGTGCCCATGCTGCAGGGTCGCCTGCCCATGTTCGTCATCGTGCTGGGCTCCTTCTTCGCAGCTCAGAGCGGCTGCTCGCGCCTGGTCTTCGGTGGCCAGCGCCTGCTGGGCTTCGTGCTGGCGGCGGTCTTCCAGGGCATCGCCATGGGCTACCTGCTGCTGGCGGCCATCAGCGTGGGCATCAGCATGGGCAGCCCCTTCGTCCTGGTCTTCGAGGCCATGGCGCTGGTGGGCTTCGCCGCCGCGGGCATGACCGCCTACCTGTGGAGCGGCCCCCGCGAGTTCTCCATGCTCAAGGCCGGCCTGGCCGCCGTGTCCCTGCCCATGCTGGTGCTGATGGTGGTCTCCTTCGTCTTCCCCATCGGAGGCGGGCTGGGCGTGCTGCTCTCCGGTGTGTTCGTCGTGGTGTCGGCGGGCGGGCTGCTGTACCAGATCAACGCCGTGCTTCACCGCCTCCGCGCGCAGCAGACGGTCGAGGGCGCCTACCTGATCACCATGGGCGTGCTGGTGCTGTACTGGAACGTGCTCACCCTCCTGATGCGGCTGCGGCGCTGATCCCATGCAGCACCGCCCCTTCGGCTCCCACGACTTCCAGGTCAGCGCCCTGGGCTTCGGCGCCATGCGCCTGCCCCTGCGCTCGGACGACCAGGCCGACATCGATCGCCCCCAGGCCATCCGCATGATCCGCCACGCCATCGATGCCGGCGTGGACTACCTGGACACGGCCTGGCCCTACCACGGCGGGGCGAGCGAAGGCCTCTGCGGCGAAGCCCTGCGCGACGGCTACGGGGAGCGGGTCCGGGTGGCCACCAAGCTGCCCACCTGGCTGATCGGCGACAGCAACCCCCTCGTGGCGCCCTTCCTGGATGAGCAACTCCAGCGGCTCGGGCGCGATCACATCGACGTCTACCTCCTCCACGCCCTGCAGCGTCCCTTCTGGGAGATCACTGAGCGGTACGAGCTGATCGGCCAGCTCGAGGACGCCCGCCAGGCTGGCAAGATCGGCCACATCGCCTTCTCCTTCCACGGCGATCTGCCCCTGTTCCGCGAGATCGTGGACGCCTACGAAGGCTGGGCCATGGCCCAGATCCAGTACAACTGGGCCAACACCACCGTGCAGGCCGGCCGGGCGGGGCTGGAGTACGCCGCCGCGAAGGGGCTCGCGGTGGTGGTCATGGAGCCGCTGCTGGGAGGCGAGCTGGTCAGCCCGCCGCCCTCCGTACTGGCCGCGCTGGCCCGGATCACCCCCGCGGACCAGCGTCCCGTGGGCAAGGCCCTGCACTGGCTGTGGGATCAGCCCGGCGTCAGCACGGTGCTCTCGGGGATGAGCACCATGGCCCAGCTCGAAGAGAACCTCGACCACGCCCGCGCCTCCCGCGCGGGGTGCTACGGCGACGCCGACCAGGACCACTTCCAGGCCGCCGCCGAGGCCCTGGTCGCCGCCTACCCCGTGCGCTGCACCAAGTGCCGCTACTGCCTGCCCTGCCCCCAGGGGGTGAACATCCCCCGGAACTTCGAGCTGTACAACGACAAGGTGGCCTTCGAGGGCCGACAGGACCAGCACAACAACGTCATGTACCGCTTGATGGCGGAGCACGAGAAGGCCAGCGCCTGCGTACAGTGCGGGGAGTGTGAGGCCAGGTGCCCCCAGAGCATCGAGATCGCCACCATCATGCCCCAGGTGGCCGAGAGCTTCGGGGGCTAAACTCCCACAGCGCCTCCCGAACGGGCGTCACCGCCACCCGCGCGCCGCTGGATCACCACCATGACCCCACCCCTTCCCCTGGCGCTGAGTGCCCTGTCGGAGACCCAGGCCCGCGAGGTCTGCGCCTGGCGTTATCCGGCTCCTTGGGACATCTACGACATGGGCCCCTGGGACCGAGTCCTCACCGAGGGCTACGGCCTGGGCATCCCTGAGATCCGCGCGCGGGAGTTCCTGGCGGTGACGACCGGCCGAGACGAGCTGGTGGCCTACTTGCGCCTCAGCAGCCACGGGGGCCGCTGGATGCTGGGCGTCGGCCTGCACCCGGAGCGCTGCGGAGGCGGTCTCGGTGGCCGCTGCGTGACCCTGGGTTGGGTCGAACACCGGCACCGACGCCCCGACGCCCCCCTGTGGCTGGAGGTGCGCGACTGGAACACCCGGGCAGCTCGCTGCTACGCAGCCGCCGGCTTCGAGCCGGCTGGGACCGTGGAGCGCACCACCGCGCTGGGGCCGGGGACCTTCCTCATGATGTCCCGGTCGATGCCCTGACCCTGGAAGGCCCCGTCACAACGCGCTTGACGCCCCCGGAGCCTCGAGCGAAGCTCCCCCCAGGAGCACGGAGAGGAGACATCGATGACGCGCTGGACACCGTGGCTCATGCTGATGGGCGTGGCCTGCCACAACGCGACGAAGGACGACACCGCCACCTGCGACGAGGATCCCGTCCTGCTGTCCGGCTACGACGCCGTGGGCTCGGCCCCCTGGGATG
Organism: uncultured Pseudomonadota bacterium; assembly: GCA_937912125.1. GTDB lineage: Bacteria > Myxococcota_A > UBA796 > UBA796 > JAFGLY01 > CALDOK01. The sequence continues at coordinate 34,980 of CALDOK010000329.1, read as the reverse complement.
GCATCGAGGTGGTCCTGAACACCACCTGCGCCGCCGCCGCCGAGATCACCGGCGCCGAGGCCGTCTCGCTGCTGGACCAGGACGGCACGGCCTGGCCCATCCTTGCCATGGACCGCTGCAGCCGGCGCTGGCAGGCCCCCGAGGGTCTCCCGGCGGGAGAGTACAGCGCCCTGCTCATCCAGGACTTCGACCTGAGCAGCGGGGGCAGCCAAGACATCAGCGTCGAGCTGCCCACCCCCCACAGCGTCCAACCCTTCGGTCGGGACCCGTCGTTCAGCGCAGCGGGCCTCGAGGGCAAGGCCTTCCGGCTCGACCCAGCCTCGGTCCACGAGTGCCGAGGCACGGGCGACATCCTCGCCCAGCTCCTGCCAGGGCCAGTGTGGATCGAGTTCGTGGCGGTCGAAGGTGAGCAGGTGGACTTCCGGCTGATCCAGGAGCTCGACGACGGCGCGATCGCCGCCTGCCGCTACCTCGAGGACCAGGCCACCCTGAGCGCCTCCGGCGAGCTCAGCTGGAGCCGCGAGCAGCTCGAACTGTCCACCAAGCCTGGCATCGAGGGCACGGACCTGAGCCTGCACCTGGGCCTGGACGCCCAGGCCGGACAGGCCGCTGGGATCGAGCTGGGAGCCATCATCGACCTGATCGACGTGGCGGTGAAGTTCGAGGACGACACGGGCACCGCGTCCTGGGAGAACACCTGCGAGCTGATGTCCAGGTTCGGCATGCCCTGCGAGACCTGCGAGACCACCGGGCTGGACAGCTGCATCTGGCTGCAGTTCTACGCCGCCGAGGCGGAGCTGGTGGAGCTGAACCTCGACGAGGCCCCCCTGCCCGACTGCCAGGTCAACCTGACCACCGAGCTACCCAGCTGCGACCTGGGCTGCAGCGCCGTCCCCCGCCGCCAGCTGCCCTGGCTGGTGCTGGGAGTGCTGGGGGCCACCCTGTTCGGCCGCAGGCGGGCGCACCGCAGGGGCAAGGGAGGGTGCTCCAAGCCCAAGCACCGCCACAGCGCCCCCAGATGATTCATCTGCGCCAGAGATGGCGGGACCGTCGGGCAACCGCGCCCCGATCCAGGCCTACTCCCTCTTCAACCGCGCCAGCACGTCGTCGGGCAGCACGGGCGCCAGCGCCAAGAGAGCGCCGGCTCGGTCGGCCAGGCTGACCCCACGGCGGCCGAGCGCCTCGCTGGTCTCGGGCTCTTCGCAGCCGGTGTCGCCGCTGTCGCAGCCGGTGTCTGCGGTGTCCTGCCCGCTGTCGCCGCTCTCGGCGATGCTCAAGCAAGCGCCCAGGGTGTCCCCCGTGTCGTGATCGACAGTGTCCGAGAGACAAGGTGCGAAGCTCAAACACACGGAGCTGTGGGTGCAGCCCACCAGCCCCAGCGCCACCAGCACCGATGTGGGGATCTTGCTCGAGGGCGCCATGGACTCCTCCCGGGTGACCACAGTGCGAGCATACAGGATGTCGCAGCCGACCGCGTGAGAGACCTCGTTCCTGCGTTATGAGGCGAGCCTTCCCGGCCCCGGAGGCTCCGTGCTCCTCACCCTGATCCTCGCCCCCCTCGCTGTCGCCAAGCCCGTACACCACGAGCTTGTCGTCGAGCTCTACCCGGCCGAACACCGGCTGATCGTCGAGGACCAGATCGACACCAGCGGCCTCGAGCCGGACCAAGACGGCATCTACCACTTCGTGCTGCACGCGGGAATGACCCCCGAGCTGATCACCAAGACCTGGCGCCTCAAGCCGGCCCCCGATGGCGAGGTCGCGCCTTTCGTGGGTATCAACGACGCCGCGGACGAGGCCCAGGTGCCCCTCGAGTCCTGGCAGCTCACCCGCAAGCGCAAGGCCGGCGACACGGTGATCCTGCGCTACGGCGGCCCCCTGGACCACCCCATCACCGCCGGCGAGGACGACTACCAGCGCGGCTTCTCCGAGACCCCCGGCACCATCGAGGAGCGCGGGGTCTACCTGGGCGGCGCCAGCGCCTGGGTGCCCGACTTCGGCGCGGACCTGCTCACCTACACCCTCGACGTCCGCGACCTCGATCCTGCCTGGGACGTGGTGAGCCAGGGCGAGCGCACAGTCCACGCCCTGCCCGAGGGCCGCCGCGAGCTGCGCTGGGAGATGCTCCAGCCCACCGAAGAAGCCCACCTGGTGGCCGGGCCCTTCATCGAGAGCACCGTGGACCTCGATGGCCTGATCTTCCACGCCTTCCTGCGCGAGCCCGACCCGGGCCTGGCCCACCGCTTCGCCGAAGCCACCCGCCGCTACGCCACCATGTACGAGGGCCTGCTGGGCGCCTACCCCTACCCCAGCTTCGCCCTGGTCGAGAACTTCTGGGAGACCGGCTACGGCATGCCCGGCTTCACGCTGCTGGGCTCCAAGGTGATGCGCTTCCCCTGGATCCTGTCCTCGAGCTACCCCCACGAGCTACTGCACAACTGGTGGGGCAACTCGGTCTACGTGGACTACGCCACCGGCAACTGGTGCGAGGGCATCACCAGCTACATGGCCGACCACCTCATCTCGGAGCAGAAGGGTGAGGCCGCCCTGTACCGCCGCACCGCCCTCAAGAAGTACGACGACTTCGTGGGCAGCGGCGACGACTTCCCCCTGGCCGCCTTCGGCGCCCGCAGCTCCGCCGCCTCCGAGGCCGTTGGGTACGGCAAGAGCATGATGCTCTACCACATGCTGCGCCGCCGCCTGGGCGACGAAGCCTTCACCGCAGCCCTCGCCGACTTCTACACCAAGCACCAGTGGTCCAGCGCGAGCTGGGGCGACCTGGCCGCGGCCTTCGAGGGCCAGCAGCCTGGCTCCCAGGCCTTCATGGAGCCCTGGGTCGCCCGCACCGGCGCTCCCGCCCTGCGCATCGCCAGCGCCGAGGCCCACGTGGCCGACGCCCACCCCTGGGTGGTGGCCTTGGAGCTCGAGCAGGCCCAGTCTGCCGAGGCCTTCCCCCTCCAGGTGCCCGTGGCCGTGACCATGAAGGGCGTGGCCGAGCCCGCCTGGCACCTGGTGGACTGCACAGAGAAGCTCTGCAAGGCCGTGCTGCCCTGCGACGCCCAGCCCCTGCGGATCGACGTGGACCCCATGTTCGATCTCATGCGCGACCTGGACCCCCACGAGGTGCCACCGGCCCTGTCCACGGTCCAGGGCGACGACGCGGCCATCTTCGTGCTGCCGTCCGAAGCCAACGCCGAAGAGCTCGCGGCCTGGAAGGCCCTGGCCACCGCCTGGGAGCCCGAGGCTGAGCAGGTACTGGACAGCGAGCTCGAGGCTCTGCCCGCCCACGGCGCATGGGTGCTGGGCTACGACAACGCCCACGCCGCCACGGTGGAAGAGTTGACCGGGGCCGGCGTGTCGTTGAACCGCGACACCTCCGGTGTCGCCGGTTCGAACGACGCGGCCCATGGCCGCCGCAGGTCGGCCATGGGCATGATCCAGATCGGCGCCGAGGTCATGCCTCTGCTCGACCACAGCCTGGTGCTGGTGGGCCGCGCCCCCAGCGAGCCCAACGCCGCCTGGGCCTGGGTGGCCGCCGACCCCGTCACCGCCATCCCCGGCCTGGCCCGCAAGCTGCCCCACTACAGCAAGTACGGCTACCTGGGCTTCGACGGCGACGATCCCACCAACGTGATGAAGGGCCTGTGGGAAGCGCAGGGCTCACCCCTGACGGTGAACCTGAGCGACCAGCCCCTGGTCCCCTTCGCCGCACCCGAGCGCGCGGCCATGGCCGAGCTGCCCCCCCGCTTCCAGGCCAACGCCCTGGGCGCCTGGGTGGACCGGCTGGCCGATCCAGCCCTGAAGGGCCGCGGCCTGGGCTCCCCAGGGCTGCTCGAGGCCACCGCCGCGGTCGCCACCGAGATGGAGCGCCTGGGCCTCGAAGGCGCCGGCGACGAGGGCGGCTACCTCCAGAGCTTCCGCATGGGCGGGGCGCCCTTCCCCGGCACCAACGTCGTGGCCCGCATCCCAGGCACTGACCCGGCCCTGGCCGATCAGCCCATCCTGGTCATGGCCCACCTCGATCACCTGGGCCTGGGCGAGGCCGGCGCCCCCGCCGACCGTCGCGGCCAGATCCACCCTGGCGCCGACGACAACGCCAGCGGCGTGGCCACCCTGCTGGGTCTGGCCGGCGCCCTGGCGGCCGAGCCTCCCCGGGCCCGGCCGGTGATCTTCGCGGTCACCAGCGCCGAAGAGGTCGGCGCCATCGGCTCGAAGGCCCTGGTGGAGAGCATGGGCGCCGCGGCCCCCTTCGCCTGCCTCAACCTCGACTCGGTGGGGCGTCTGTCCAGCGGCCGGCTCTACGTGCTCAACGCCAGCTCCGCCCGGGAGTGGCGCTTCATCATGATGGGCGTGGGCTACACCACGGGCATCGACGTGGCCATCGTGCCCGAGCCCCTGGACGCGTCGGACGACATGGCCTGCCTGGACGCCGGCATCCCCGCCATCCAGCTCTTCACCGGCCCCCACGCCGACTACCACAAGCCCACCGACACCGCCGACAAGATCGACCGCGACGGCCTGGCCGCGGTGGCCGAGGCGGCCTGGCAGGTGGTGGACTACCTGGCCGAGCGCCGCGATCCCCTGTCCCCCAGCCTCGAGCTCGGCCTGCGGGCCGGCCCCAAGGCGGGCGGCCATCCCGGTGGGCACCCCACCGCAGGCGGGCACCCCAGCGGCCATCCCGGCGGCGGGCAGCCCGGTGCCCGCAAGGTCAGCCTGGGCACCACCCCCGACTTCGCCTTCGGTGGCCCTGGCGTGAAGGTCCAGGAGGTCCGCGAGGGCTCCCCCGCCGCCAAGGCGGGCATCCTGGCCGGCGACGTGCTGCTCACAGTGGACGACACCACCCTGCAAGGCCTGCGCGACCTGAGCACCGCCCTGAAGACACACAAGCCCGGTGACACCGTCACGGTGCACCTGAAGCGTGGCGAGACAGAGATCGACCTCACCGCCACCCTCGAGGAGAACTGACATGGCTGCCACCACCCCCCGCCGCTGGGTCGGCGTCCTGCTCTGGATCCTGGCCGTGATCCTGATGATGGCCACCGCCGTATACCAGCGCCGCACAGGCCCCACCCACCCCGCTCGGGGTGTGGTGACCCTGGCCGACAGCGACATCGCCTACAAGCTGAAGCGCAGCGAGACCACGGGCACCGAAGCACGCATGGCCGTGACCGTGCCCGCAGGCCCCATCACCGGCAAGCTGCAGTATCGGCGCTACCCCACCGACGAGCCCTACACGGCGATCGAGATGGTGCGCGAAGGCGACGAGCTGTTCGCCGTGCTCCCCACCCAGCCCCCCGCAGGCAAGGTGGAGTTCCGGGTTCAGCTCGAGGCCGACGATCAGGTGGCCATGCTGCCCATCGAGGGGCCCTCGGTGCTCCGCTACAAAGGCGACGTGCCCGCAGCCGTGCTCATCCCCCACATCCTGTTCATGTTCCTGGGCATGGTCTGGGGCCTGCGCACCATGCTCGAGCTGGCCGCTGGACGCCCCATGATCCGCCGCCAGGCCTGGACCGCCCTGGCCATGATGGTGGTGGGCGGCCTGATGATGGGTCCCGCGGTGCAGTGGTACGCCTTCGGCGAGGCCTGGACCGGCGTGCCCTTCGGCTGGGATCTCACCGACAACAAGACCCTGCTGATGGTCGTCGCCTGGGGCGTGGGCTGCGGCTTCCTGGGCTTCCGCGGCGAGATCTCACGCCGCGGGCGCACGGTGATGATGGTGGCCGGCCTGGTGATGCTGGCGGTCTACCTGATCCCCCACAGCCTGTTCGGCAGCACCCTGAACTACGAGGCCGTGGACCAGGGGGCGGACCCGCTGGAGAGCATCGGGCAAGGGTGAGCGCCGAGGGCTGAACACTCCCACAGCGTTAGGTCCCTCGAAGCTCCCACTCCGGACCCGCCATGACCCTCGCCGCCACCCTGCTCCTGCTCGCCCAGCCCACCCTCGCCGCCCCCGTCATCGGCGGGCAAGAAGAGCCGGGCTTCCCCTCGGTGGTCTCCCTGGGCGCCGAGTTCGGCTCGAGCACCGTCAGCATGTGTTCGGGCAACCTCATCACCCCGCGCATCGTGCTCACCGCTGCCCACTGCGGCGAGGGCATCCCCGAGAGCGTGATCATCAAGGTGGGGCGGGCCTTCTTCGGCTCGGACATCGAGGCCTACGAGCATGCCATCGGCTTCGACGAGTACCTCTCCCACCCCGACTACGTGGAGCTCACGGGCTGGCAGCTGGGCGAGAACGACGTGGGCATCGCGATCCTGTCCGAGGACGCCCCGGTGCAGCCCACCTTCGTCAACACCGTGGAGCTCACCGACGCGGATCTGGGCCGGGCCATCAAGTCCGTGGGCTTCGGCGTCCACGACGCCGAGGCGGGCTCGGGCTCAGGCATCAAGCGCTCGGCCGATCTGACCCTCGACGAGCTCCGGGAGCAGTTCCTGGTGGCCTACGCCACCGACGACGGCACCACCATCTGCAGCGGCGACTCCGGCGGGCCCCAGTTCATCGACGTCGATGGGGTGTGGGTGCAGGCCGCCGTGCACTCCTGGGCCGACTCCGAGTGCGTACACTACAGCGGTAGCACGCGCACCGACCTGACCTGGGAGTGGGTGCTGGAGCAGGTCGAGGCCTACCATGGCAGCTCCGATCTCTGCGAGATCAACGGCTGGTACGACAACGAGGTCTGCGAGACCCTCTGCGACCAGCCCGACCCCGACTGCTTTCCCGACACCGGCGACACCGGCGGCGGCGACTCGAAGGCCGGGGGCTGCTCGTGCGCGGCGGGTGCCCGGGCACCCAGCCCGGCGCTGTGGGGGCTGGCCCTGCTGACGCTGGGCTTGGGACGGCGCAGAAGCTCCGCGAGCTGAGCGGCCCTCGGCGCACGCCTCGTCACGGTGACTCCCTGGAGGCTCCCAGGGCCGATCCAATGAAGTGAGCACAGCCACCGAACCCAGCCGCGCCCGGCAGGGTCACAGGCCCTCCAGGCTGATCAGCCAGGGCCCAAACACCACCGCGCACGGTCCGCGGCGGCCCCAGAGTTCGCCAGCGCATGGGCGCGCTTTCACACCATGACAGCCGCCTCCCAGCCCGGGCGACGGGGGTCGAAGCCCTCACTCTCGCGACCCCGCCAGCCTCCAGCGACGCCGTTGCCCACCACCGCGACAGGCCATAGCCATGCCGAGTCCCCAGCGAGCCCACCTGGGCCCCACGGGGGGCACCAACCCGCGACAAGCAGAGGTTCACTCCATGTCACTCGCACGCACCGGGATCGTCTCGATCCTCCTCGCCTGCTCCTCGACCGCCATCGCCGCTCCCACCACCGCCACCCTGGCCGACTTCTCCTCCGAAGCCTTCCTCATCGACTTCGAGGATCAGCTCAACGGATCCGCCATCACCACCCAGTACGCCGGGGACGGCGTGGTCTTCAGCGACGGCCTGTTCGGCAACACGGGCTACGGCTTCGCCTTCGGCAAGGCAAACGGCGACATCGCCGCCTGCAACTTCTATGGCACCGGCTTCCCGGACATCACGGTGGAGTTCAGCGCGCCCACCACCGCCGCGGGCATGTCCATCATCACCAATGAGGCCGACGACACCACCCTCGAGGTCTACACCCTCTCCGGCGGCCTCCTGAGCTACTCCGGCAGCGTCTTCTTCGACACTCAGGTCGGGGGCGGCGCCACCTTCATCGGCGTCCAGGACTCCGACGGCTTCGACGCCATGGTGATCCAGGTGGCGGACTACACCAACGGCGCCATGTGCTTCGACGACTTCGTCTTCGAGGCCGACGTGGACAGCGACGGCGACGGCATCTCCGACGGCGACGACAACTGCCCGGACGACGCCAACGCCGACCAGGCCGACAGCGACGGCGACGGCGATGGCGACGCCTGCGACCCGGACGACGACGACGACGGCGTGCTGGACGGCGACGACAACTGCGCCTTCTTCTTCAACCCGGACCAGGCCGACTTCGACGCCGACGGTGAGGGCGACGAGTGTGACGGCGACAGCGACGGCGACGGCGTGTCCAACGACGACGACCTCTGCGCCGAGTCGGCCCTGGACGCCGCGACCAACAGCGACGGCTGCACCGGCGCCCAGTTCATCGACACGAGCTGTGACGCCGAGGACTTCTCGAACCACGGCGGCTTCGTGAGCTGCGTGGCCGCCGCCGCCAACCAGGCCGCGGACGAGGGCCTCATCGCCCAGAACGAGAAGGGTCGCTTCGTCAAGGACGCCGCGCGCTCCAAGTAGCACCGGCGACGCCAGGCAACGGGGGGAGGGGCCAAGCCTCTCCCCTCACCGCATGCTCAACCCCAGCGACCGCGGGCGATGCGATCGATGGTGGGGCGGTGGGCCTCGAAGGGGTTGTGGGCCGGGCCGAGCTCGGGCAGCTGCAAGGCCTCGGCGAAGGGGGTCTCCCGCAGCTTCGCGTTCACGGCCATGGGCAGGATGGCTGCCAGGTTGAGCACGTCCGCGGCGTTGTAGGCCAGCAGGGTCTGCAGGGTGCGCTCATCGCCCCGACGCCGGTAGTCGTTCCACAGCAGCACCGCGAAGAAGCCGTCCACGTCGGCGAGATCCCCACGCTCGAGGCCCAGGGCGCGCTCGCAGCCCTTGAGCCCGCCGCTGTAGCCCAGGCTGGCCAGCACGTAGCGCAGGTCGATGTGGGCCTGCTGCAGAGGGATGCCCATGCTGCGTCGCAAAAAGGGCAGATCGAAGGTCTTGCCGTTGTAGGTCACCAGCAGATCGTAGCGGGCCACGCAGGCGGGGAAGTCCTCGAGGTTCCGGCCGTGGACGAAGCTGTACACCCGCTGGCCGTCGTACAGCACGATGGTGGTGACGTGATCCCGCGCCCCATCCAGGCCCGTGGTCTCGATGTCCAAGAAGGCCACGCTGTGCTCGAACGACGAGAACATCCGCCAGCTCTCACGGGCCGGCAGGCGCTGGTCGAACCAGGCCGCGTTGCCCGCGGCGAGCTGCGCGCGGGACTCCTGGGCCCCCTCCAGCAGCCGCGCGCGACGGGCCGGCGAGAACGGGCGGATCGCGGCGGGCGTGACATGGTCCCAGCCGTGGAGCCCGGAGGCCCAGAGCTGGCGCTCGGTCTGAGCGCCGATGCCGGGGAGATGACAGAAGCTGTGCGTGAGCATGGGACGACTCTAGCCCACTCGGGGCGCTCCGGGCCCTGGTGGTGGACGCCCTCGAGCTGGCGCGGGAGTAGCGGTGCTACACCAGCGGCTGGGGCAACACGATGCTCCCGAAGACCTTGAAGGCGAAGCTGTCGGTCATCAGGGAGATCCAGTCCACCACCAGGCGCGAGGGCGACGGCAGCGGATCGTAGCCGGCGCCGTTGATGAAGCGGGTGAACAGGCGGATGTGCTCGGGATCGTCGATCTCGGCCAGGCACCACCGCTCGACGGGGCGCTCGCTCAGGTGGGCCACCAGCTCGTCGAAGATGCGCTCGAGCACGCCATCGGCCTTGGCGCGGTACGCCTCGAGCTTGGGGTGCAGGTAGATGTTGCGGTAGTTGAAGGCCCGCAGGGCCAGGGCCGCCTGGCTGATCTCGGCGGAGAAGCCGATCTGCTCCGGATGCAGCTGGTTCCAGGAGATCAGGTCGCGCACCAGGGTGTTGATGATGCCGCGGTTGTCCACGCCCAGGGCCAAGCGGATGTCGGCCGGCACGGGGGGCAGCAGGGAGCCCAGCGCTGTCTGGGCGTCTTCGTAGTCACGGCCCAGGTAGGCGATGCGGTCGGCCATGCGCACGACGCAGCCTTCCACTGTCACGGGCAGGGTGCCGCGCCCTGTGAACTCCGCCGGATCACGCTCGTCCGCCGCGCTGCGGGGGGAGATGGCCTGCTCGGTGCTCTCGCCACAGTGGCAGCGGATCCCGTCGCGCACCTCGTAGCAGAGGTTCAGGCCAGCGAAGTCCCGACCGCTGACCCGGGAGAGCTGGTCCACCACCCGAAGGCTCTGGGCCTCGTGGGTGTACTCGAGCTGGGCGATGCCGGCCCGGCGCTTGTTGAGCAGCTCCTCGAGCACCTTCTCGCCGCTGTGGCCGAAGGGGGCGTGGCCCAGGTCGTGGCCCAGGGCGATGGCGTAGGCCAGATCGTCGTTGAGCCGCAGGGCCCGGCAGATGGTGCGGGAGATCGTGGCCACATACAGGGAGTGGTCCATGCGCGTGGTGATGTGGTCGTTCTCGGGCGAAAAGAAGACCTGGGTCTTGCGCCGCAGTCGCCGGAAGGGCTTGGCGTGCAGGATGCGGTGGCCGTCGCGCTCGAAGGGCGTGCGGATGTCGTCGTCGGGCTCGTGATGACGCCTGCCGCGGGTGTGGTGCCCGTGGAATGCCAGGGGGTGGGAGAAGAGCTCCTTCTCCGCCTCGAGCCGCTGCTTCGCGATGTTCATGGGGCTCCCCGCGCGGCCAGCACGGCCAGGGTCGCGCCTTGGTTAACGCGCGGCGAGGGGCTCGAGCAGATGCGCCCCGGGCTCGAAGACCACGTCGCGGCGCGCCGGGATCATCAGGGGCTGCTGGTTCTGGGGATGGCGCATGATGGAGGCGGGCTGCAGCTCGCGCCAGAACAGGCCGAAGCCGGGGACGTCCACGGCGCCGCAGCCCATGCTCAGGTGCTGCTCCGCGGTGGCCAACACCGCCCGCAGCGCCACGTCGTCCATGCCAGGGACGCTGGGCGTCGGAGCGTGTGGGACGCGCATCACCGGGTTGGCCACGCGCTCTCGCAGGGCGCGCGCCGCCCGGAAGCGCAGGTGTACATTGCCCCGGGGCCCGACCCGCAGCTGGAAGCTGCCGAAGCTGCCCAGCTGAAGCATGCGGTACTTGCGGAGGTGGAGGCTGAACAGCAGGCCCAGGCGCTCGAGCGCCACACCAGCGCTGGCTGGACCGACCCCCAGGGCCTGACCCAGATCGCGCAGGAAGAGCTCGGGTTCCGGCATCGGGCGCTTGTGGAAGCGCACGCCCCCCTCCATGGGCCGGGGGTGCAGGGGCGGCGTGTTACCCACGAAGCCCAGGCCCTGCTCCCGCAGCTCCCGCAGCTCGTCCCGAGTGGAGACCACCAACGGGAAGCGCCAGTTGGCCAGCCGTGGTGCTGCCAGCCGCTCTGCTCGCCCGCGGGCCTCGAGCGCTCGGTTGAGGAAGGTCCAGAATGACTCGTCCAGGAAGCCGTCCTGGCGCTGCAGGGCGACCACCCACAGCTGCCCCTCCACGCGCAGGCTGATCTCGGGAGGGTCCCCCTCGGTGAGCCCCATGATGTCGTCGCCGAACACATCGGGCAGTAGATCCTGCACCTCGGCGAACAGCTGCAGGTACTCCTCAGGGCCCAGATCGCCCCGGGCAGCCCGCCAGAAGCCACGGTCGTCCCGCTCCGCCTGATCGGCCCATGCCACGGCCCGGGCCATGGTGTTGGCCAGATCCAGGCTGGCCAGGGTGGGGCGCTCGAGGCCAGGCGGCGAGGCGGGAGGGGCCTCACCCTCGGGCTCGGCCGGCGCCTGCTCCCAGCGGTCGCGACGCCGCCGAGCCAGGACCAGCCAGACCACCAACGCCGTCACGGCGATGAGCACCACGGTGGCGATGATGAGCCCTGTGAGCAAAGCGCGCTCCGGCCAGCACGGGCCGCAGCGCCCGCGAGTCGCAGACTAACGCCCCTCCGCAGTGACGGGCTCTCGACAGCGCGGGAAGATCTGCCCCCAAATCCGACCCGCGAGTCACATCCGAGCAAACCACACGCTACGTTCTCGCCCATGATCGAGCTCATCATCGTCCTGCTGGCCCTCCTTCTCTTCCTCCAGCTGGCGCTCGCGCTGCGCTTCGTCGTGGGGTACCCCGCCCCCGAGCGCGAGCTGAAAGGCCTGGGAAGGTCCACCTGGGCCTTCGTGAAGGCCGCAGGCGAGACCCTCTTCCCCGCAGGCGGCGCCATCCCGCCGTCCTCCACCGACGTGGACGTGCCCGGCTACCTGGACACCTGGATGGCCGGGCTTCCCGCTCGCCAGCAGATCATGATCACCCTGCTCTTCACCGCCATCGAGCAGGGCACCCTGATCCTGGGCCCAGGGCTGAACGGCAAGCTGCACCGCTTCTCGGGCCTCGCCCCCCAGGAGCGCACCGCCTACCTGCAGCGCATCGAGCAGAACCCCCTGTTCCTGGTCCGAGCGTTGCTGGCGGCCCTGCGCACCATCTTCAGCTTCGCCTACCTGGACCGCGAGCCGGTGCAGGAAGCCCTGGGCATCGCGCCCCCACCCTGCGAGTGGCCCAAGAGCACCCACCTGCGCCCCGAGACCATGGGCAAGGGCTCGCTGCACGAGCTCTCCGATCACCCCTCCGAGCTCGAGCTGTCCTGCGACGTGGTGGTGGTCGGTACAGGCGCTGGCGGCGGCGTGGCTGCTCGCGAGCTGGCGGCGGCGGGGCTCGACGTGGTGATCCTCGAGGAGGGCCCATTCATCCGGCCCGAAGAGGTCTCCAACGACACGGGCACCGCCATGACCCAGGTGCTGGCCGAGGCGGGCCTGCGCACCTTCCTGGCCCCATCGGCCGTGGCCACTATCCAGGGCCGCTGTGTGGGCGGCTCCACCTTCCCCAACTCCGCCATCCTGTTCCGCATCCCCGACGACGTGCTCGACGAGTGGCGCGACACCCTTGGGGTCCAAGGTCTGACCAACGACGCCCTGGCCGCCAGCTACGAGCGGGTCGAGCGCCTGGCGCGCAAGGGCCCCGCCAGCGCCCCCGAGCTGGGCCGCAAGAACGAGCTGTTCGCCAAGGGTGCCGCCGCCATGGGCATCGATGCCCACCCCTTCGATCTGGGCAAGGACGGCTGCAAGGGCCACGGCTCCTGCCTGCCCGCCTGCCGCATGGGCGCCAAGTACAGCACCGACCTGTCCCACATCCCCGACGCCGTGAGCTTCGGGGCCCGGCTGTACACCAACGCCCGCTGCCACAAGGTGCTGGCCAGCGGCGGCCAGGCTGATGGCGTCGTGGGTCACTTCGTGGACAACAAGGGCGTCAAGGTCGGCAAGTTCCGGGTCAAGTCCCGGGCCGTGGTGCTGGCCGGCGGCGTGCTGGGCACCCCCTTGATCCTCAAGCGCAGCGGCCTGGCCAACAGCTCGGGCATGGTGGGCCGCAACCTGCACGGCCAACCGGGCGCCGCCATCTACGCCATCTTCGACGAGAAGGTCGAGCCCTGGAAGGGCCACACCCAGGGCTACGGCGCCTTCCTGGACAAGCACCGCAAGATCGAGGTGCTCTGGTCTCCCCTGTCCATCATGGCCGTGCGCATGCCCGGCTTCGGCCACGCGCTCAAGGAGAACCTGGCCCTGTTCCCCTACACCGCCGTGTGGGACGTGGTGATCCGCGGCACCTCCACCGGCCGCATCCTGGGGGGCACAGGCTCCGATCCCATGGTCTGGTTCCCCCAGAACCGCGTAGACACCGACCGCATCGCCTCGGGGCTCAAGCTGCTGGGCGAGATGGCCTTCGCCGCCGGCGCCAAGGCCGTGATGCCCGGGGCCTACGGCCTGCCCGACCGCATCACCGATCCCAAGCAGCTCGAGCTGCTGGGACCCGGCATGATCAACCCCAACCAGCTGGTCATGGCGAGCACCCACATCTTCGGCACCTGCCGCATGGGCGGCGATCCCCGCACGTCCGTGGTGAACAGCCAGGGCGAGTGCCACGACGTCAAGAACCTCTTCATCTGCGACGGCTCGGTGCTCCCCAACGGCACCCGGGTCAACCCCCACGAGCCCATCATGGCCGTGTCCGACTACTTCGCCCAGGGCATCGCGGCGCGGCTGAAGGGCTGAGCCCCAGCAGGGCGCTCAGGGCTCCTCGCCCCCGCCGCTGTACAGCACCTTGCGGGGCATCATGAAGTCGTTGCACATCCAGACCTCCACCGGCGCTCCCTCCAGCGCGACCTCGGAGAAGTCGTCGCCGATGGTCTGGAACGAGGCGACCTTGCCGGCGTCCTCCCAGCCCAGGTCTACGATGATGAACTGCAGCTGCAGCGCATCGTCGGGCTGGGCGACGGTGATGGTGATGCCGTTCTTTTCGGGTCCGAAGACGCCGATGTCGGTCATGTAGTCGGCGACCAGGCGGGCTTGCTCCTCGGTGGCGCCGTCCTCCCAGATGACCTCCGAGTCGTACACCTCGATCTTGTCCTGGGGAAGCGCCAAGAGCACGGCCATGGCGAGGACGAAGAATACAACCAGGCCGCCGCACCCCAGGCCTGCGGTCCTCCAGTGGGAACCCTTGGCGCCTCCCGCCTCGAGGTGCTGCGCGATGCGCGCCCCCTGTAGGCTGTGGGCGATCTGCCCCATGGCGATGGTGTAGGCCACGGGGATCACCCCGTTGGGGACACCCTCAGGCAGCACCGCGATCAGCGCCACCAGGACCACCATGGCCACGGCGCCGGCCACCAGGGCCTTCAGCGCCCGCGCAGGCTCACCCAGCGCTCGGTAGTTCAGGGCCAAGAGCACACCCCCGGAGAGGGGGCCCCCAAGAAAGGTGGCCCCGGTGATCTGGCCGACCGAGTAGAGCCTGGGTGCGGTGATCATGGGGCGCGCTCCTCCTGCGTTACGGGTATCGCAACACCGCAGATCGATCAGCTTTCTCCCCTGCCTGCACTTCAGAAGCCGAGGACCAACGCCATGCCCCGCACCTGTCTGCTGCTGATCGTCCTGCTCGCGGGCTGCCCCGAGTACAACCTCCAGGGCCCAGAGACCAAGCCCGACGTCCCCATCGACAGCGATCTGCCGGTGGACACCGAGCCGCCGGTGGACACCCAGGACACCCAGCCTCCCCCCGACGAGGAAGAGTGCAACGGCGAGGACGACGACGGCGACGGCCAGGTGGACGAGGGCTTCGAGGACAGCGACGGCGACGGTGTCGCCGACTGCGTGGACGGCGACTGCGATGTGGACGAACACCCCGGGGGCGAGGTCGAGGTGCTCGAGGCCTGCACCGGTGACGTGCCCCCTGTGATCAGCGACCCCTGGAACGTGTCCATCGAGTGGCAGTACCGCACCGGGGGATCAGGCGTGATCGTGATGCCCGCCGTGGGTAATCTGACCGACGACAACGGCGATGGGCTGATCAACGACAACGACGATCCCGACATCGCCTTCACCGAGTGGGGCACCGGCGAGCTGATCGTCCTGCACGGCGACGGCTCGGGCGAGGTCTTCAAGAAGAGCGGCTTCAACGGCAACGCCGGCGTGACCATCGCCGATGTGGACCTCGACGGCGAGCCGGAGATCATCGCCCTGACCAGCAGCGGTGCCGTGGCCGCGGTCGACGGCGCGGGCAACCAGAAGTGGACCTCCTCCCCCAGCCTCAACCTGGGCTACTACCCCCAGCCCGCCGTGGCGGACCTGGACGCCGATGGCGACGTGGAGGTGGTCTTCGACCGCGCGGTCCTCGCGGGGGTGGACGGCTCCACCCTGTTTCTGCTCAGCGGCATCAGCACCTCCTGGCGCACCCCGGTGCTGGCGGACATCGACGCCGACGGCACCCAGGAGATCATCCTGGGCGAGAAGGTCTTCGATCACACCGGCGCCGTCGAGTGGGGCATCAGCAGCGCAGGCTCGGGCAACTTCGCGGCGGTCGCGGACGTAGACGGCGACGTGGGAGGCGAGGTCTTCTTCCTGACCGGCTCCAAGATGTACATCCACGAACCCGACGGCACGGTGATCACCGACGTCGGCATCCCCGGCTCGAACCCCGGCCCCCCGGCGGTGGCGGACTTCGACGGTGACGGCGCGGTGGAGATCGCCGTGCCCGCCAACCGCAGCATCTCCGTGTGGGATGTCAGCGGTGCCATGATCTGGACAGCCACCATCAGCGACCCCTCGGGCCTGGCGGGCTGCTCCGGCTACGACATCGACGGCGATGGAGCCTACGAGCTGCTGTACGCCGACGAGGCCATGTTCCGCATCTACGACGGGGCCACCGGCACGCTGCTGTACTCCAACAGCAGCCACAGCTCGGGCACCCTGTGGGAGTACCCCGTGATCGCCGACGTGGACCGCGACGGGTCGGCCGAGATCGTCATCGCCTCGAACAGTGGTTCCTGGAACGGCATCACCGTCTTCGGCCACAGCGGCAGCGGCTGGCAGGCCTCGGGCCCCACCTGGGGCACCCACGACTTCGCGGTCACCAACCTGAACGCCGACGGCTCGGTCCCCAGCCCAGCCCCCCTGCCCTGGACCATACACAACGTCTTCCGGGCCAGGCCCATGGTAGACAACAACGGCTCGGCGGACCTGGCCATCTTCCTCGAGGACGTCTGCGTGGCCTCCTGCGAGACGGGCCCCGCCAAGCTCAGCTTCGGCGTGGCCAACCAGGGCGGCCTGGACGTGGCCGCGGGGGTCAGCGTGGCCCTGTACGCCCTGGACGCCGGCGCCGAACTACTGGTGGACACCCTCTACCTGGACGAGGTCCCCTCGGGCGCCGTCATCGCCGGCGGAACCTTCGAGCTGCACCCCGACGACTGGGGCCCCGACGGCATCCTGCTGCGAGTGGACGACGACGGCGCCGGGGTGGGCATCATCAGCGAATGCGACGAGGACAACAACGACTACGAGTACGCCGACGGCATCTGCGGCTAGCGTGCCCCGCGCCCAGCGCCTCCACAACCACCAGGATACGCCCAGGAGGTGAGAAGCTCCTGGATCGAGAAGCGTCTTCGTGGAAACCCGTTGCAGGGCATGGACGACGTGCAGGCGGTGGCCACGCAGGCGGGGAAGCTACCCGCCCGCGAGTTGATCGACCTGATCCCCACCATCGAGAAGCGCCCCAAGGACCAGGGCCAGCACCACCTGCGCTGCCTGCTCTTCGCCAAGCTGGTGGAGAACTCAGGGGACCGCGCCTTGTTCGAGCCCCTGCTGGGGCTGCTCGAGAGGGCGGACGCCACCCTGCGCAGCCACGTCTCCCAGGTGCTGCCCACGGTCAACAACCCGGCCCACCACGCCAAGCTCTGCCACCTGCTCGAGCACAACAACGCCTCGGTGCGCACCACCGCCTCCCAGGTGCTGGCCCAGGTCGGGGGTCGCACAGCCCTGAACGAGCTGGGCGAGCTCATGGCCCGCGCGCGCTTCCAGGGCCGGGGGGCAGCCATCGACGCCGTGGTGCGCATCGCCGGCCACCACGCCATCCCCGCCCTCACCCGGGCCTTGCCTGTGGCCAGCCACGGCGAGAAGCTCAAGATCGTCCGCTACCTGGGCGAAGAGCGCTTCATGTCGGGCAACCGGGTCACGGCCCTCGAGGCCCTGGCCACCCTGCTGGACGACGAGGACGAAGGCGTGGCCCTGGGGGTCATCCAGTCGTTCTCGAGCCTGGCCACCTTCGACGAGTGGGTCGACCACGTCGGCCCCTACCTGGACTCCCCCCGTCAGCCCGTCGTCCTGGCCTGCGTGCGCGGGCTGCGCGGCTTCGAGGGTCCCCCGGTCATCGCCCTGCTGCGGGGCAAGCTCAAGACCTCCCCCAAGGTCGTGCGCATGGCGGTGCTCGACACCCTCGAGGCCATGGCCAGCGACATGGTGCTGCCAGCGGTGGTGGACGGCCTGGAAGACCGCCTGCTCGAGGTCCGCACCCGCTCCGCCGATGTGCTGGCCAGGCTAGGATCTTCGGGCAAGGTCGACATCGCCCGCACCCTGCTGTGGTTGCTGCGCAGCGCGGACGCTGAGGTCCGACGCCTGGCCGTCGATGTCATCCGCAAGACCAAGCTCAGCACAGAAGAGCTCTGGCCCCGGCTCTTCGAGCTGCTGGGCGACCAGGACTGGTGGGTCCGCGAGCGGGTCACCGACGCCCTGATCGAGCTGGCCGGCGTCAAGCTGCTGCCCTACTTCGTGGCCTTCCTGCAAGACCCCAAGGCCCCGGTGCGCCTGTCCGCCGTCGAGGTCCTGCGCCGCCTGGCCTCGCCCAAGGCCCTGGGCGCCCTGGTGCGCAGCGCCACCGACGACGAGGACTGGTGGGTCCGCGAGCGCGCCATGGCGGCGGTGGCCGAGCTGGGCGACGCCCGCGCCGCCCCCTACCTGGTGCGCATCGCCTTCGAAGAGCCCGAGCTGCGCCTGGCGGCCATCGACGCCCTGGGGGTCCTGGGCCAGGCCTCGAGCGCCCCCCACGTGGCCAAGCTGCTGCGCAGCAAGAGCGCCGACGTCCGCCTGGCCGCGCTGCACTGCCTCGAGCGGCTGGGCGAGCGCTCGGTGGCCGAACAGATCGCCCCCCTGGCCGCCGACAGCGACACCCAGGTCCGCAAGCTCGCCCAGCACCTGGCCGGGCTGTGGGAGCTGCGCAGCGCCCTGGCCGAAGGCCCGGCGCAGGAGCTGAGCACCCTGGATCGCCTGCTGGTCAGCGTGGCCGAGCAGCGCTTCGACGACCTGCTGCTGTCCCCCGGCAGCCCCCCCATGGCCAAGCGCATGGGCGTGGTGGCCGCCCAGACCGACCGAGCCCTCGATCCCTCGCAGATCGAGGCCATGCTGGTGCCCCTGCTCAGCGCCCAGCAGCTGGGCGAGCTCGCGGCACGCCGCGACGTGGACTTCTCCTACGAGGTCGAGCACGAACAGGTCCGCTTCCGGGTCAACGCCTTCCACCAGCTCCAGGGCCTCTCCGCCGTGTTCCGGGTGATCCGCGGCGAGCTGCCCTCCCTGGACGAGCTGGGCCTGCCCGACGTGGTCCGCAGGCTGGACAAGCTCAAGAACGGCCTGGTGCTGGTGGGCGGCCCCACCGGCTCGGGCAAGTCCACCACCCTGGCCGCCCTGGTCGACGCCATCAACCGCACGTCGGGGCGTCACGTCATCACCCTCGAGGACCCCATCGAGGTGGTGCATCCGCGCAAGAGGTCCCTCATCAACCAGCGCGAGATCGGCACCCACACCGCCTCGTACAGCCAGGCCTTGCGGGCCACCCTGCGCCAGGATCCCGACGTGCTGCTGGTGGGCGAGCTGCGGGACCTGCCCACCATCGCCTTCGCCGTCACCGCCGCCGAGACCGGCCACCTGGTGCTGGGCACGGTCCACACCGTCAGCGCCGACACCACCCTCGATCGCCTCATCAACGCCTTCCCCGCCGGCCACCAGGAGCAGGTGCGGGGCATGCTGGCGGGCAGCCTGCGGGCGGTGGTCTGCCAGTACCTGCTGCCTCGGGCCGACGGCCGCGGTCGTGCCCTGGCCTGCGAGGTGATGTTCAACAACGACGCCGTGGCCAACCTGATCCGGCAGGGCAAGTGCTACCAGCTGCCATCGGTCATCGCGACCTCCAAGGAGCAGGGCATGCAGCTGATGGACACCGAGCTGCTCCAGCTCTACCAGCAGGGCGCCATCGCCGCCGAGACCGCCTACCTCAAGGCGCGCAACAAGAAGGACTTCGAGACCCTGGTCTCGGAGGGCACCGGCGGCGAAGCGGTCGCCGACCTGAAGGACTGACCATGGCCTGGCTCGACAGCTTCCTGCAGGTGGTCATCGATCAGCGGGGCAGCGATCTGCACCTGCACGCGGGCAAGCCCCCCATCGTGCGCCTGGACGGCGAGCTGGTGCCCCTGCCCTACCGCCAGCTCACCGACGCCGAAGCCCGGCGCTTCCTGTACCAGGTGATCACCCCGGATCAGCGGGACCAGCTGGCCCGGGATCAGCAACTGGACTTCATCCACATCATCCCAGGGCTGGCTCGCTTCAGGGCCAACGCCTTCGTCCAGCAAGAGGGCATGAGCGCGGTGTTCCGGGTCATCCCCAACCGGCTGCCCACCCTCGAGGAGCTGATGCTCCCCCGCTCCATCCGGCGGCTCACCGAGATGCAGAACGGCCTGGTGCTCATCACCGGGCCCACGGGTTCGGGCAAGACCACCACCCTGGCGGCCATGCTCCACCAGATCAACGCCAGCTCCCAGCGCCACGTGATCACCCTCGAGGACCCGGTGGAGTTCGTGCACCGACCCCTGCAGAGCGTGGTCACCCAGCGCGAGGTCGGCCGGGACGTGGCCACCTTCTCCGAGGGCCTGCGCTCGGCCCTGCGCGAGTCGCCGGACGTGCTCATGGTGGGTGAGCTGCGCGACGAAGAGACCGTCAGCCTGGCCCTGCAGGCCGCCGAGACCGGGGTGCTGGTGCTGGGCACCCTGCACACCAACTCGGCCTCCAAGGCCATCGACCGGGTCATCGACGCGGTGCCCCCCGCCAACCGCGAGCAGGCCCGCTCGGTGCTGTCCGTGCTGCTGCGGGGCGTGGTGGCCCAGTACCTGTGCAAGCGCTCCAGCGGCGAAGGCCGGCTGGCCGCCCTCGAGGTGCTGCTCAACAGCTTCGCAGTGGCCAACATGATCCGCGAAGGCAAGACCCACCAGATCGAGGGCTACCTGCAGAGCGGCTCCAACGAGGTCACCGGCATGCAGAGCATGGATCAGTGCCTGTGGCGCTACGTGCGCGATGGCCTGATCGACCCTGACGAGGCCTTGCGGGCTGCCAACAACCCCGAACAGCTCCGCCTGCGCATGGACCAGCTGGACCAGCTGGACCAGGAAACCTGATGCCCACCCACCCGCCCGACGAGCCCAGGATCTCCAGCAGGAGCCCGCGGCAGCGGGGGCGCCGCGTGGTCCAGCAGGTGCAGCAGGCCGTGGTGATGCTGGACGACGCCGGCCAGCCGGCTCTCGCCGCATGGCTGTTGCTGGCCCTCATCGAGCCGGAGCTGCGCCGGGCGGGCGCGCTGCACCCCGAAGCCGGAGCCCAGGCCCGCGCCGCGGCCAAGCTCTTCGCCCGGGCGGGCATGCTCCGGGCGGCCACCGAGCTCTACCTGGCCGCCGGCGAGCAACACCACGCCGCCGACGCCCTGTGGAAGGTCGGCCAGGACAACCTCGCCCACCGCATCTCCGGCCAGCACGGTCGCACGCCCCTGGGCGAACCCATCCCCGGCCTCTCCCTGCTGGGGCGGACCCCCAGCGCCGCCCACCAGCCCAGCCTCCAGGACGCGGTCTCCCAAGCCCTGCTGCAGCTCGAGCAGCTGGCCGACCCCCAGGACGTGCTGCCCCTGTACGACGGCCTGGGCATGCCCCGCGAAGCCGCCGAGCGCGCGCTGGCCCTGGGGCTGGGCGCCGCCGCAGCCCCGCGCCTGCTCAGCTCTGGGCGACCCTACGAGGCCGCCCGCTGCTACGCCCGCGAAGGCCAGAACGATCGAGCCCTCGAGGCCCTCTTCCAGCTCCCCCACGACAGCCCATCCTACCGCGCCGCCTGCGTCCTGGCGGCGGAGCTGGCCGCAGGGCTCGACCAGCTGCGCTTCGAGCTCGATCACCTGGTGGGCCCCTTCTGCGCCACCCGCCCCCAGAGCAGCAAGGAGGTCCAGGCCCTGCGCACCCTGGCGGGCTTGTACCGTCGCCACGGCCGCCTGCACTCCGCCAAGGAGATCCTCGAGCCCCTGTACGCCTCCGAGCCGCAGATCCACGAGCTCCGCGACGAGCTGGCCACCCTCACCCAGGCCATGGGCATGGGCGGGGCCGCCAAGCCCCAGGAGGCCGCCGGCCCGCACCCAAGGCTCCGGGCGCTCTCCGACAGCCTGCCCCCCGATCTCGAGCTGCCGTCCTTGCCCGAGCTGCCCGAGCTGCCCAGCCTCCCCCCGCTGGGCATGCCGCAGCCTCCGGTCCTGGCCGACCCGCAGCCCCGCGGGCTCTCCCCCGAGGGCGCCACCCTGGCCCCCCTGAGCATCCCCCCCCCAGCGCCGCTGGCCCCGGTCGCCCAGAGCAACCCCACCATGGACTTCGGTGAGCTGGGCGAGGCCACCGTGGACCGCGACGACGAGGACCGGCCCATGGGGCCCGGAGCCCTGGTGGCCGGACGCTACATGATCGAGGACCTGCTGGGACAGGGGGGGATGGGCGCCGTCTACCGCGCCTACGACCGCGAGATCTCCGAGCAGGTGGCCCTCAAGATCCTCACCGGCACCCCCGACCGCGGGGCCGCCCTCGAGCGCTTCCGCCAGGAGCTGCGCCTGGCCCGCAAGCTCACCCACCGCAACATCGTGCGCGTCCACGATCTGGGGGTCCACGCCGGCCGACGCTTCATCACCATGGAGCTGCTCCAGGGCGCCGACCTCCGCAGCTACATGGACGCCGGCGCCCTGCCCCGGGGCGTGGCCATCGAGCTGCTCCACCAGGCCGCCGTCGGTCTGCAGGCCGCCCACGACATGGGCGTGGTCCACCGGGACGTCAAGCCCGAGAACCTCTTCGTCACCCTCGACAGCGTGGTCAAGGTGATGGACTTCGGCATCGCCCGCACCGTCATGGCTCCGGGCATGACCATGGACGGGGCCATGGGCGGCACCGCCACCTACATGGCGCCCGAGCAAGCCACCGGCTTCTCCACCGTCGACGCCCGCGCCGATCAGTACGGCCTGGGCGTGGTGGCCTACGAGCTGCTGGTGGGCCGCCCGCCCTTCGAGCACGAAGCCCTGATGCCCCTGCTGCACCTCCATGCCACCGAGCCGCCCCCCTCCCTGCGCGCCTTGGACCCCTCCATCCCAGAGCCCGTCGAGGACGCCATCCTGCGCGCCCTGGCCAAGGACCCCGGCGACCGCTTCCCGGACTGCATCGACTTCGGCAGCGCCCTGCTCGAGGCATGGGAGACGCCGTACCATGCCCTCGGGCGCTGAACGCCACCCCGTCCCAGGTGCGGCCCTGGCCTGTGTCGGCACGGTGCTGAGCCTGTGGCTGTTGCTCCGGCCGGTGCTGTCCCACCCCTCCCACCTGCTGGGCGGCGCGGACAGCGAGGCGCCAGCCCACGCGCACTGGCTGGCCGCGGGCATGGCGGGGCTGCTGCGCCACGGCCCCTTCGTCATCTCCACCAGCCCGTCGGGCCTGGAGGCCACCGACGCGCTGATGGACCCGGGCTCGCTGCTGTTGATGGCGCCGGTGTGGTTCCTGGCAGGTGGCGGCGTCGAAGGCTTCGGCCTGGCCTGGAACGCCCTGCCGACCCTGGGCCTGGTGTTCTCGGCGGTGGGGGCCTGGATCTGGGCGCGGGCCTGGCTGGGTGACGACGATCCAGGGGCCTGGGGCGCAGGCGCGGCCGCCGCCCTGGCCGCCAGCTCCCTGTGGGCCCTGCACCAGCTCGAGGTCGGGCGCTCCGAGTGCTTCCTGTACCCAGCCTATGCCCTGCACGGAGGCCTGCTCTTCGCAGCGCTGCGCCGTGGTGGGCGCTGGCGCTGGGCGGGCGCCGCCGCCAGCCTCCCGCTCATGGCCTGGTGCGGCCTCTCCACCGTGCCCCTGCTGCTGCTGCTGGAGGCCGCCGTGGTCGCCTGGGCCCTGCGTGCGGCACCTTCACGGCGCCGCGCCGCTGCCGGGCTGGCTGCCGTGGCGGTCGTGGGAGCCGCCGCCTGCTTGCCCATGCTGCTGGCGCTGCAGGCCTACCCCCCTCCCAGCATGGCCAGCATCGACGCCCGCGTGCCAGGCCCCGCTGGAAGCCTCGAGGCCCTGGTCTTCGGGCAGGCCGATCTGCTGCAGGGCCTGCCAGGCTACGAGGTCATGCCCTGGCTGGGCTGGGCCCTGGTGATCGGGGCGGTCCTCGCCGCCCTGCGCTGGCGTCGGGCGCAGCTCCCCGCCCTGCTCGCCGTCGCGCTGCTGACCGTCTGTGCCGGTCCCCACCCCACCCTGGGGCACACCGGGCTGGTGGGGCCGGCCGCGCTGTTCGAGGCTCTACCCGCCCCCCTGGGCCTTGTGCGCGGCTGGGTGCGGATGATGGGGATGCTGGTTCCCTTCGTGGCCGTCCTGGCCGCCGCCGCCGCTGCCAGGCGGCCGTGGTTGGCCATCGGCCTGGTGCTGCTGGGGCTGGGCGAAGCCACCCTGCGGGCGCCCAGGGCGCGCTCCACCATGAGCCTGGACCCTCCCCGGGTTGCCGAGCAGATCCGAGCCCGCGGCGAGGCCGCCCTGGAGCTCCCCCGGGATCGCCTGGCGTTGGCCCGGCGCGCGCTGCTGGGACCAGGGGACCCGGACCCGTGGGATCCGCGCCTGGACCAGGCGCTGATGGTGCTGCTGGACGCCAGCGTGAGCAACCTGCCCCAGCAGTTCGACCAGGAACCGGACGAACCGGTCTATGACGGCGAGCTGGGCGATCTACGCCGGCGCACCACCAAGCTGCGCAAGCTGGGGCTGCACGGCGTGCTGCTGCGCGACCACAGCCTGGTGCCGGGCGCTGTAGAGCGCGCCGAGGCCTTGCTGAACGTCCTCGCCTGTCCACCTACCCAGTCCATCCCCGGCTACTGGCGACTACCCCTCGAGGACAGCGGGGAGTGCCCGGCCCCCGAGCACGAGCGGCGAAGGCGCTCCCTGGGCGACCCCCTGCGGTGACGACCAGGAGCTGTGGTATCGTCGCCGAAGCGTCAAATCCCGGTGAGGCATGCACACAGTCAGCTCATTGCTTGTAGTGGCGACGATCGCCCAGGGAGCCGAGACCTTCGAGGGCAACGCCTACTACCTGGGCGATCCTCACCTTCACACCGGGATCTCGGCGGACGGCTTCAGCACCGATGTGGGGCGTCCGGGGGGCGCCCTCGAGCGGGTCGGGAGCCTGGCCGGAGCCTTCGATCTGGCCGTCGACAACGGCCTGGACTGGCTGGCCATCTCCGACCACATCAACGGTGTCCACGGGGCGGCCCAAGAGGACTGGGAGCTGGGGCAGGCCCTCGTGCTCGCCCACGACGCCGAAGCCACGGGGCTGCTGCTCGTCCCCGCGGTCGAGTACTTCCTCAGGGACACCGCCCCCAACTGGGGCACCGAGCACCGCAACCTCTACTTCTTCGCCGACAACAGCGAGCTCGAAGCCCTGGAGTGGGAGGAGCTGGTCACCGGCTTCGACGGGAGCATCACCTGCGAGGACCTGGGCGTCTGGCTGGACGCCATGAGCGCCTCCTACGGCGACCTGATGCTCATCCCCCATCACCCGTCGAACCTGGCGCCCACCAACTGGTCGTGCTTCGACGAGACCTACACCCCCGCCGTCGAGATCTACTCGGGCTGGGGCAACGCCCTGGGCGGCTTCCTGGGCACCTGGGAGCCCCCCATCTACGGGATCAGCCCCAGCACCAGCGTCACCCGAGCCATGGACGAGGACCGCTTCGGCCTTCGCTTCGGCTTCTGGGGTGGCACCGACGCCCACACCACCCTGCCAGGAGACCTCTGCATCGGGATCGAGGAGAGCCGGGTGAACACCGGCGGGCTGACGGTCGCCATGCTGGATTCCTCCGAAGAGTGGTCGCGCGCCACCCTCCACGACGCCATCATCGAGCGCCGCACCTACGCCACCTCTGGCCCTCTGCTGCCCCTGGTCCTGGAGCTGTACTCTCAGGGAGCCCTCATCGGGACGCTGGGCGACGAGATCCAACCGGCCGCAGGCGAGGACCTGCAGATCGAGCTGAGGATGCCCGCCGACTACGAGTGGGCCGTCGCCACCGTGCTGCTGTCCACGCCCACCGACATCTACAACTTCTCGCACGACACCGCCGGCACCTGGTCCCTGACCCTGACCAGCGACGAGATCCCACCCTGGTTCTATGTCGCCGTCCAGATCGACGGCCTGGCCTGGTACGGCGAGGACGCCTGCGACGATGGCGGGGATGACGATCTCGAGTGGATCTGGGTCTCCCCCACCTGGATCGATGTCCAAGACCACGACTGGGACCAGGACGGCGTCAGCTGGGGCAAGGGCGACTGCGACGACAGCGACCCCACACGCCACCCCGGCGCCCCGGAGATCTGGTACGACGGCGTGGATCAGGGCTGCGACGGGGGGGACGACTTCGACCAGGACGGCGATGGCTACCCGGCCGACACGGCTGGGGGCCTCGACTGCGACGACACCCGGGCAGCGGTCCATCCCGGCGCCATCGACCGGTGGTACGACGGCGTGGATCAGGACTGCGACGGTCGGTCCGACTTCGACCGGGACCTGGATGGATACGACGCCGGCGGCGGAGACTGCGACGACGACCAGCCCAGCGTCAACCCCGACGCCGCCGAGATCTGGTACGACGGCATCGATCAGGACTGCAGCGGCGGGTCGGACTTCGATCAGGACGGCGACGGCTGGGAGCTGGGCCGGGACTGCGACGACGGCGACGTCACCGCCTGGCCAGGAGCCCCTGGCTGGAGCCTGCGCTGCACAGAGACCACGGGGCCAGGGCCCAGCGGCTGCAGCCAGGCGCCGAGCGCTCCCGGCGGGCGCGCCGTGTGGTGGTTGCTGGCCATGGTGGGGGTTGGGCTCTTCACACGGCGCGATCGCAGATCCCGCTTCTGATACCGTGAACAGGTTCTCCCCCCGCCCGTTGTAGGGTCGGAGGCGGCCTCATGCCGCCCCATCAGCCAGCCCCGAGGACCTGACATGGGCGAGCCCGGACAACCCCACAGCGCCTGGATTCGCTCCGCGCTGGACCAACACGAAGCGCCCCTGGTCCGCTACGCCGCCCGCCTGCTGCGGGGAGACGTGGATCGTGCCCGCGACGTGGTCCAGGACACCTTCCTGCGCCTGTGTCAGGCCGACCGCAGCAAGGTCGAGGGACACCTCGAGGCCTGGCTCTTCACCGTCTGCCGCAACCGCGCCATCGACATCGCGCGCAAGGAGGGACGCATGGGAGCCCTGAGCCCAGCCGAGAGCCAGACACTCGACAGCGGGCAGGACAGCCCCAGCGAGCTGGCCGCCCGCCGCCTGGCCCACCAGCGCGTGCTGCAGCTGCTCGAGGGACTGCCCCCTGACCAGCAGCGCGCCTTCCGCCTCAAGTTCCGCGAGCACAAGAGCTACCGGGAGATCAGCGCCGAGATGGGCACCTCCCTGGGCAGGGTCAGCAAGCTGATCACCACCGCCATGACCACCCTGCGCGCCCAGATGGCCGCGCCCACCGTGCAGGCCCAGGAGGTGCGGTCATGACGCGCACCATCGACGAGACCATGCTGACCGCCTACGCCCTGGGTGAGTGCAGCCCCGATGAAGCCGCCGAGGTCCAGGCCCTGCTGCGGCGCAGCCCAGGCGCCCGCGAGCTGGTGGAGCAGCTGCAGGAGCTGGCCGCCATCGCCGAAGAGGCCCTGCTCGAGGAGCCCAGCCTGCTGGACGACCAGCGCCAGGCCATCCTGGACGCCGCCGACGCGCGGGACCAGGATCAACCCGCCGCGCTGCCTCCGGTGGTCACCCCCGTGCCCCTGCCGCCGCCGACCGCGGTCGACAAGGTCGTGGAGCTGCAGCCCCGCCGTCGAGGCATCTGGGCTCTGCGAGCCAGCGCCGTGGGCGCCATCGCCGCCGTGGTCGTAGCCGCTGTGCTGGTGCCCAGCCTCTACACCTTGAACGCCCCCGGGGGCGAGCGTGCCTACGGGCCAGTGGCGAGCTCGAACGACCCCGCCGCCAGAGTGGTGGCGAGCCCTGACCGAGCCGGTGCCGACCACGGGAAGCGGGAGCTGCTGCACGAGCTGAACGCAGAGCTGCAGACGACCCCGGAGGCCGCGGACGCATTGAGGGCCCTGGGCTACATCGCCGAAGCGCCGCCCACCGATGGCCACAACAAGAACGACGAGGTGGAGAGGCTACGGCGAGCCGCCTCCATGATGGTCCGCAAGCAGAACCAGAGCGACGGACTGGAATGGAACCTCCAGCAGGAAGACGACGGCGAGCGCGCCATCGCGGCCCGCCGCGGCCGCGACGCCAAGGGCCAAGCCGACGCCAACGGCGAGCGCTACAACCCCATCAGCCACAACGCCTTCCAGCTGGTCACCGACGCTCCCCTGTCCACCCTGTCCATCGACGTGGACACCGCCAGCTACGCCAATGTGCGCCGCTTCCTCGAGCACCACACCCTGCCCCCGGCCAGCGCCGTGCGCATCGAGGAGCTGATCAACTACTTCGACTACGGCTACACGCCCCCCAGCGGCGACGCACCCTTCGCCACCCACGTGGAGATCGCCGGCTGCCCCTGGGCCCCCGAGCACCGCCTGGTCCGGGTCGGCGTCAAGGGCCGCGTCATCGACACCGGCGAGCTCCCCCCCAGCAACCTGGTCTTCTTGTTGGATGTCAGCGGATCCATGTCCGCCCAGAACAAGCTGCCCCTGGTCCAGCAAGCCATCCAGCTGCTGGTGCATGAGCTGGACGAGCGCGACCGCGTGGCCATCGTGGTCTACGCCGGCTCGAGCGGCCTGGTGCTGCCCGCCACCAGCGGCGATCACCCCGCCGCAATCCTGGGCGCCCTGGGCCAGCTGCAGGCCGGCGGTTCCACCGCGGGTGGGGCCGGCATCGAGCTGGCCTACCAGACCGCCGTCGCCAACTTCGTCGAGGGAGGGATCAACCGCGTGATCCTGGCCACCGACGGCGACTTCAACGTGGGGGTCAGCGACCAGGGCCAGCTGCTCGAGCTCATCGAGGACCGGGCCAAGAGCGGCGTGTTCCTGACCGTGCTGGGCTTCGGCACCGGCAACCTGCAGGACGGCACCATGGAGCAGCTCGCTGATCACGGCAACGGCAACTACGCCTACATCGACAGCATCGACGAGGCCCGCAAGGTGCTGGTCACCGAGCGCGGCGGCACTATGGCCACCATCGCCAAGGACGTGAAGATCCAGGTGGAGTTCAACCCCCTGCAGGTCCACGCCTACCGGCTCATCGGCTACGAGAACCGCGTGCTGGCCGCCCAGGACTTCGCCGACGACAGCAAGGACGCCGGCGAGATCGGCGCGGGCCACACGGTCACGGCCCTGTTCGAGGTGGTCCCGGCGGGCGCAGACCTGGCCGTGCCCGGCGCGCCCATCCTCGAGTACCAGAAGCCCATGGGCACCACCGCGGCCGCCGCCAGCGGCGAGCTGATGACCGTCAAGCTGCGCTACAAGCAGCCCGACGGCGAGCGCAGCCAGCTGCTGAGCTTCCCCATCACCGACGGCGGCGCCCCCTGGTCCAACGCGTCCACGGACCTCCGCCATGCCGCCGCCGTGGCCGCCTTCGGGATGCTACTGCGGGACTCCCCCTACCAGGGCCAGGCCACTTGGGAGCTCGTGGCTCAGCTGGCGGCTCAGGGCGCCGCCCGGGATCCCCACGGCTACCGCGCCGAGTTCCGCACGCTGGTCCGCCGGGCGCAGGAGCTTTCGGGGGAGTAGCTTTCCCCTGATGCCCCAGCACATCCCCACCGATCCCCTGACGGTGCTCGACCCGACCACAGCCGTGGACGGGTCGTGGGCAGTGCTGGTGGGAGCGGTGGTGATCTCCAGCCTGGCGGCCCTGGCCCTGGCGCGCCGGCGCCCCGGCTGGCTCCCCGCTGCGCAGCTCACAGTCCGGCCCAGGCTGCGCTGCGGCGTCGAGCTGCTGCTGCCGGCCGCGCTGCTGGTCTGGGGGATGCTGCTGGTGTTCCGGGTTCGAGCCACCGCCAACCCCCAGGGCCTGCCCATCGCCAACGACCTGCACGAGTACCTGGGCTTCGTGGTGCACTGGATCGAACCTCGGCTGGGCTACGTGCCGCCCTTCAGGTATCCCCTGTGGGCCTGGCTCTCCGGCCGCGCGGCCCAGGGCAGCGGGCTGGCTCCCTACGCCGCCGCCATGGGCCTGAGCCTGGTCTCAGCGGGCCTGCTGCCCCTGGCGCTGTACGCCCTGGCCCGCCAACTGGCGCCCGCCGGGGTGGCCTTCGCCGGCGCGATGTTGGTGGGGGCCATGCCGGCCTTCCTGCAGCAGGTGGGCGCTCCCAGCGACTACATGTTCGGAGCCACCGTCGCGGTGATCGCCCTGGCGGCCACCGCCTGGGCCGTGTTGCGCGGCGGCTGGCTGCCCCACGGCGCCGCGGGGCTCTGCCTGGCCCTGAACATGGCCTGCTCCTACCGGGCCTTCACCACCACCCTGCTGGCCCTGGCCGCCATCGCCATCACCATCGCCTGGCGGGCCTGGCGCGAGCGCCCCAGCACGCTGCTCCAGCTGGTGGCCGTGCTCGCCCCCATGGCCGTGATGTGGTGGATCTACGGCCACTTCCGGGGGGCCGTGTCCCTCGAGACCGCGGTGATGGTGGTACACCAGCACATGGCCCAGCACCGGGGCGTCACCCTGGGCTGGCTCGACTACCCCCTCAGCGGTGCCACCCTGGAGCGCACCGGCGGCACCTGGATCGTCGGCCAGCCCGGCGCCATCGCCAACCTACCCTGGACCCTCGCCTTCCTGGCGGACGCCGCCCGCGTCGGCGGCGATCTGGGTCTGAGCTGGTCGCGCCTGCTGCCCTACCTGCGCCACTTCCTGGCCCTGGCCCAGCCCCTGTGGCTGCTGCTCTGCCTGCCCGCAGGCCTAGCCGCGGGTGCCTGGTCTGCCCGCAGGCCCGGCTGGACGCCCCGGGTCGTGGCCGCGCTGCTGGTGCTGGCCACCCTGGCCCTGAGCGTGGCCTCGCTGCGCTCGCTGCCCCCTGCCTACCGCTACTCACTGCAGGCGTTGGCCCTGGCCCCAGCCCTCAGCCTCTGCGGCGCCGCCGCCTTGCTGCGCCCGGCCCTGGTCCACGCCCGCGCGGCCCCCATGATGGGCCTGCCCGTGGCCCTGCTGGCCCTGGTGATGGCTGCTCCAGGCAGCGGCTTCCCCCTGGCCCGAGCCATGGACGGTGCCGCGCAGGCCAGCCACTACGCGGTCCCCCACGACGAGCAGCGCTCCAACAGGGCGGGCTACCAGGCCCTGCTTGGCCTCGCCGCGCTGGTGTCGCCGGGGGATCAGGTGGTGGACCTCAGCCACGCCGGCCTCGCCGCCTCGGCGCTGCTGGGCCGCACGCAGCTCCAACCCCGCCCTCTGCGCGGTGACCCCGGGGCCCCCTGGCGGCTGGACCTGGCGCCCCACCGCCCCGGCCGCCGCTTCATCTTCGACGCCTGCTTCGGCAACATGGACGCCCACATGCAGCCGGTCCACGACGCCCTGTGGGCCACCCTGGACGCCGACCCCCGCTTCGAGCGCTGGGGCCCCTGCACGGTGGAGGATCACCAGCCGGGCGAGCCCCTGCGCTGGGGCCAGGTTCCTTAGCGTCGCGGGCGTGGGATGCGGTGGTAGACCACCTCGGTGACCCGCCCGACCCCCTGCCGATAGGGCATGTGGCCGTAGTACTTGGGGCGATCGTCCAGGCGCACGTGCAGCCAAGCCACCCCGGCGCCGGCGGTGCTGAGCCACACCGGCTTGACCGAGATGCGCGCCAGCATGGCCTCACCCACTGCGCGCCACAGGGCATCGCGCTGCTCTGGCGGCGCCCCGCGCACGAAGGCCGCGAGGTGCCCGTAGCGGTCGGGCTCGCCCAACGGTCGAGGCACGATCATCACGGCGTCACGACCGAGGTTGGCGAAGCTCACCACCGAAGGCCCATCGTCGACGAAGTGCTCGGCGAAGGCTCCTGGGTCCGGGTGACGGTCCAGGCCCGGGCTGTCCAGCAGCACGCACTCGAAGGGCTGACGAGCGGTAGTGGACGAGACGGCCGGGGTCTCCCAGCGGATGGCGGTGTACGGGGTCTCTGCCAGCAGGGTGTTGAAGAATGTGCGGAAACGATCCGACCCACGCCAGGCGCGCAGGACCGCCAGGACGCTCAAGCTGCGGCCGTCCCGCGCGAACAGCAGACGCTGCCCTTTGCCTCCGGGGAGCTCTTCGCGGCTGACGGTCCACATTCCTTCCTCCTCGACCACCACCGGGAGTGGGCGGCGCACCACCTAACCAAGCTGGGGGTTCCCGGGGCCCCCGCCACCGGGGAACGGTGGACCTACCACCAGCAGCCGGTACCCCAGATCCAGCTCGTCCTGCTGCACCCGATGGTCATACCGCGCCCGCCAGGCCCCTGACGCCAGATCCCGGCGCAAGGCCTCGACCCCGGCCTCAACCCGCCTCAGCTTGGAGAAGGTGGAGATCGCCGCGCGCACCTCGGCCTCGAGGTAGGCCTCTGGACGCCGCCAGTACGCGCCCAGGAAGCCGTCGCTGCAGTCGTGGGGGATGGGGACCCCGACGACCTGCAGGGCGGGGACCTGCCGCCTCCACACCGACAAGGGCGGCAGGATGTGCCGGTCGATGGTGAGGAGCTCGGGGAAGTAGTCGTACAGCCAGAACGGAGCGATGGACGGATCGCAGGTCAGCACCACCACCCGCAGCCGAGCCACGCGCCGCAGCTCGGCCAGCCCTCGCCAGGGATCGGGCCAGTGGTGCATGGTCAACACCGCCAGGCAGGCGTCGAAGCTGTCCGTGCCGAAGGGCAGCGCGGCGGCGGAGGCCCGCACCACCGGGGCTGCGTTGGCTGGCCGCTGGCGGATCATGACCGTCGAGGGTTCAACCGCCACCACCCGGCGATCCTGGGGCTCGTAGGATCCCGCACCAGCGCCCACGTTGAGCACCGTGGCGCAGCCCTCGAGGGCCGCGGCGATGCGGGCCGCGATCCTGGGGTCGGGCCGGCGTCGCTGGCGGTAGTTCA
This sequence comes from uncultured Pseudomonadota bacterium, assembly GCA_937912125.1. Taxonomy (GTDB): domain Bacteria; phylum Myxococcota_A; class UBA796; order UBA796; family JAFGLY01; genus CALDOK01. The sequence continues at coordinate 2,599 of CALDOK010000329.1, read as the reverse complement.
CGCCGATGGTGTCGTAGAGATCCATTGGCCTCGTCACCGGGAGGATCGAGCGTAGCCAGCGGCGCCGCACGGGGCTCCCAGACCTCCTGTGACAAGCCCGCCGCCGCCCCATGAAAGTTCCATGAAGGCTGGTCCATAGGCTGACTGCATCCAAGGAGTGAGCCATGACCGACCCTTCCCCCAAGCGTGTTCTCCTGTCCGGCGTGTTCGGCCCCTTCGGCGTGGACGACGACTACGGTCGCCGCGAGAACGTCATGGAGCTGTTCCACAACCAGGTCACCAAGGCCCAGGGCATCGCCAGCTTCCGCCACCAGCACCGCAGCTTCGGCCTGTACTTCCTGGCCGAGAACATCGACGCCGACACCACCGTGCTGGACTTCCCGAGCAAGGGGCGCTTCGAGCAGGAGCTGAGGTCGAACGACTACGACATCGTGGGCATCAGCTTCATCGCCCCCAACTTCGTCAAGGCCCGGGAGATGGCCCGCCTGGTGCGTCTACACCAGCCCGACGCCGAGATCATCCTGGGAGGCCACGGCGCCGCCATCGATGAGATCGACCAGCTCATCGACTGCGATCACGTGGTCAAGGGCGAAGGCATCCGCTGGCTGCGGGAACATCTGGGCCAAGACCCCTGCGCCCCCATCGTGCACCCCGCCCTGCCCAGCGTCGAGCGCGCCAGCATCATGGGCGTGCCCCTGCCCAACACAGCCGCCAGCCTATTGGTCCCCGGGGTGGGCTGTGTGAACGGCTGCGCCTTCTGCTCCACGTCCCACTTCTTCGGCAAGAGCTACACCGCCTACCTCAGCTCCGGCCAGCAGCTGTACGACACCGCCTGCCGCATCGCCGACAAACGGGGCACCAAGGACTTCTTCGTCATGGACGAGAACTTCCTCAAGGAGCGGGAGCGGGCCCTCGAGCTGATGCACCTGATGGAGCGAGACCAGCGCTACTTCAGCTTCTCCATCTTCTCCTCCGCAGAGACCATCACCGCCTTCGGTGTGGACAACCTGCAGCGCCTGGGCGTGGAGTTCGTGTGGATCGGGGTGGAGTCGGCTTCGACCACCGGGAACTTCGAGAAGAACATCGGCATCGACCCCAAGGCCCTGATCGAGCAGCTCAGGGATCGCGGCATCGTGGTGCTCGCCAGCGGCATCCTGTGCCAGGAGCACCACACCCAGGACAACATACAGGCCGACATCGACTTCATGTGCGAGCTCGAGAGCGACTTCGTGCAGTTCATGCTGCTCACCCCCCTGCCCACCACCGGACTGTACCAGTCCCACAAGGAGCGGGGCTTGCTGCGCGAGGACCTGGCGTGGGAGGACTGGCACGGCCAGAAGGAGCTGAGCTACAAGCACCCCCACTTCGCCGGCGACGCTCCGGATCGCTGGATGAAGCACGCCTTCCGCCAGGACTACGAACACAACGGCAGCTCCATGCTCCGGGTCGTGCAGACCAGCCTCCGGGGCTACCTGCGCCTGCTGGGCATGAAGCGCGATGCCTGCCTCGACGCCCGCATGCGCAGCCTCGAGAAGCGCGTGCGGGTCTGGGGCTGCATGCTGCCCGCCGTGGCCCGCCACGCTGTGAACGACGCCGAGCGCCAGGCCGCCCTCGAGCTGGACCGCCGCATCCGCGCCACCCTGACCACCACCCTGGCCGAGCGCGCCAAGCGCGTGGCCGTGCTGGGCCTGGCTGCCCGCTGGAAGCTGAGGCTGAAGCTGCTGGGCGACGCCATGCAGCCCGCGACCATCGTGACCCACTACCGGGCGAATGAGGAGCTGGGCGCGAGGGCGGGGCGGGCCGGCGAGGCCGCACACGAGGCGTCCTCCCACCAGAACCTGGCCGTAGCGGCGAGCGTGTACTGATTGGATTATTGTCGGTTCTCCAGCGGCCAGAGAGAGCTCCCATGCACCGACTCGTCCTGCTCTGCACCATCTCCCTGAACGCCTGTACGAAGGGCGGTGTGCTCGTCCCCACCGACGACACGGGCAACCCCGAGACCGACGTCGACACCGACACCGACACCGACACCGACACCGACGCCGACGCCGATGGTGACACGGACGCGGATGCGGATGCCGACGCCGACAGCGACGCTGACGCCGATCCCACCCCCCAGGTGGACTGCGGCCCCTACGAGCCCCCGGCCTCGGCCGGCAGCGTGTTCTCGGGCGAAGGTGCCCTGGACATGCGAGACGATTGGTGGTGGGACGGCTGCGAGGTGGAGCGCCGCTTCGGGGGTGGCGGCACCCTTGACTGCGAGATCCTCTACGCGGTCGAAGGCTACTACTACGCCTGGGACGAGCGGGACATGACCGCCTGGTACATGCTGGACTTCCGGGCGAACCAGGGCGAAAGCACCTGCGCGCTCGAGGAATGGGAGCGCCGCTACACGGTCTACTACCAGGCCGCGTTCGACTGGGACCACGACGAGATGGAGCTGGCCTGGGGTGAGTCCAGCAACGGAAACTTCAGCCCCTTCGCCACCGCCGAGATCCGGCAAGAGGGCAACGAGGCCCCCTTCTCCTACATCAGCGAGCTGTTCTAGTCCCCCGTCACAGAAGACAGCCTGACAAAAATAAGACATCTATCGGGAATG